>CACMIG010000003.1:0-176019 GCA_902613705.1 uncultured SAR86 cluster bacterium
GGGTCCAAAGGGTGGGCCTGGCATGAGAGAAATGCTAAAACCTACTTCTGCAATCATGGGATTAGGACTAGGAGATAAAATAGGATTTATTACAGATGGAAGATTTTCAGGTGGCACCCATGGTTTTGTAGTTGGACATGTTTCTCCAGAAGCAGCTGAGGGTGGTTTAATAGCATTAGTTGAAGACGGAGATACTATACTTATTGATGCAGAAAGTGATCAGCTTGTTCTAAAAGTTGATGATGATGAAATTAAAAGAAGACAATCAATTTGGAAAAATCCAAACACTAAACCAAAAAAAGGAGTACTTGCTAAGTATGCTGAGAGCGTAAAATCTGCAAGCCTGGGAGCTATAACTGATTAAAATGTCTATTTTTAGAAAATATCCAAGTACCCGCTTAAGAAGGTTAAGAAAGAACCTAAATCTTATTGAACTTGTATCTGAAACTAACCTAACTTCAAAAGATCTTATACAACCAATCTTCATTAAAGAAAATTTTGAAGGCAAAGAAGAAATCGAATCAATGCCAGGTATCTTCAGATTTGGCTTAAATCATGTGCTGAGTGAAATAGAGGAAGTTATAAATGCAGGCATAAATGCTATAGCTGTTTTCCCAGTCATAGAATCTTCAAAAAAAGATGAAAAAGGATCAGAGGCATTAAACAAAAGTAATTTTATCGCTCATTCAATCAATAAAATTAAACAAGAATTTCCTGAATTAATATTAATCGCAGATGTTGCATTAGATCCTTATACAGATCATGGTCATGACGGTATTTTAATAAATAACGAAGTTGCAAATGATGAAACTGTAGAAGTTCTAATTGAGCAATCTATATTACTCGCTGAAGCTGGGGCTGATATTATTGCTCCTTCTGATATGATGGATGGAAGAATTGGATTAATTAGAGATTCTCTAGAAAAACAAAATTTAAAAGACACAATCTTGTTATCTTATGCTGCTAAATATAATTCAAAATTCTATGGACCATTTAGAGATGCAGTAAATTCTGCATCAAATCTTGGTAATTCTTCAAAATCATCATACCAAATGAGTATATCTAACAAGAACGAAGCCTTGCATGAAGTCGCCTTAGATATAAATGAGGGCGCAGACATAGTAATGATTAAACCGGCAATGCCTTATTTAGATGTTATTCAATTGATTAAAAAAGAATTTAAAGTACCAACTTTTGCTTATCAGGTTAGTGGTGAATTCAGTATGCTTAAAAATGCTATTAATCATGGATGGCTTGATAAAGAGGTTATGCTAGAATCATTGGTAAGCATAAAAAGAGCGGGTGCTGATGCAATTCTTTCATACGCAGCTAAAGAAATTTCAAAGGAGATAAAATAAACATGAGTAACGTAGTAGTAGTTGAAAATAAAGATGATTTTCAAAATGAAGTTATTAACACAGAAGGCCCTGTATTGGTTGATTTTTGGGCGGAATGGTGTGGTCCGTGTAAACAGCTTGCTCCTCTAGTCGAAGAGGCATCGGAAGAATTCAAAGATAAAATTAAAGTATGTAAGATGGACGTAGATGCAAATAGAGAGACTGCTGCAGAATATGGCATCAGATCAATACCTACTCTCATGATATTTGAAAATGGAGAACTGGTTGGAACGGAGATAGGTGCTCTATCAAAACTTCAACTTGAAGAGTTTATTAGATCTAAGATCTAATTTTTATACTTATATCTTTGCTTATTTTAAAAAAAGAGGTATTATTTCGTATCCAGAGTTAATAAAACCTTCCATTTATACCATTTCGAATTAAAAAAATATTGGAATAATTATATGAATCTTAGTGAAATAAAAGATAAACCTATAAGTGAGTTAGTCGATATTGCTTCTGAATTAGGTTTAGAAGATTTAGGTCGCCTAAAAAAACAAGAAATAATTTTTAGAATCTTTAAACATAAAGCTTCTGAAGGAACTGATATTTATGGCGGCGGTGTTTTAGAGATTCTAAATGATGGTTTTGGGTTTTTGAGATCACCACAGGGATCATACTGCGCAGGTGAAGATGACATATATGTTTCACCTAGCCAAATCAGAAAATTTGGTTTAAGAAAAGGTGATTCGGTTGAAGGCAAAATCAGAACACCTAAAGATAAAGAAAGATATTTTGCTTTAATTCAAGTCGATACCATAAATGGAGAAGAGCCTGCAAAAACAAAAAACAAAATACTTTTCGAAAATTTAACTCCACTTTTTCCAACAGAAAGATTAATGCTTGAGCAAGGAAGTGGTTCAAATGAAGACTTATCATCAAGAATTATTGATCTAATTGCACCAGTAGGAAAAGGTCAAAGAGGTTTAATTGTTTCACCTCCAAAAGCTGGTAAAACTCTAATGCTTCAAAGTATTGCTCATTCTATTAAAAGTAATAATCCAGAAGTTGAGCTAATAGTTTTATTGATTGATGAGAGACCAGAAGAAGTTACAGACATGTCTAGAACTGTAAAAGGAGAGGTGGTAGCAAGCACTTTTGATGAGCCACCTACAAGACATGTTCAGGTTGCTAACATGGTTATTGAAAAGGCAAAAAGATTGGTCGAGCATAAAAAAGATGTTGTGATTTTGCTTGATTCAATTACAAGACTAGGTAGAGCTTATAATGCTGTTCAGCCAGCATCAGGTAAAATTTTGAGTGGTGGTGTGGACTCAAATGCTCTAGAAAGACCTAAAAGATTTTTTGGTGCAGCTAGAAACTTAGAGGAGGGCGGAAGTTTAACAATTATAGCCACTGCTCTAGTAGAAACTGGTTCAAAAATGGATGAAGTGATTTTCGAAGAGTTTAAAGGGACTGGAAACATGGAAATCCATTTAGAGAGAAAGATTGCTGAAAAAAGAATATATCCCGCAATTAATGTCAGAAGGTCTGGAACTAGAAGGGAAGACCTTTTAACGTCAGATGATGAATTACAAAGAATGTGGATACTTAGAAAAATTCTTGACGAAATGGAAGATGCTCAAGCAATACAATTTTTAATTGATAGAATTAAATCTCATAAAACAAATGATGAATTCTTTAGTTCTATGAAAAATGGAAATGGTAAGAAGTCTAAATAGAGTCTTTAATTGATTCTGTAATGTCTTTAGAAAAATAGTCTATAAAATCTGAATCCAAATCATAGCTCGAAATATAATCTATTATTCTTTTTGATATACCAAACAATTTAGCTTTAACTTTAGTTGAATATATTTCTTCAAAAAATATTTTAAAAGCATAAGTACTAGGGAAAATAATTGCATCGGCATCATAAAATTCATTCCTAACATTTTCATAGCTTTCTAATTTAAACCTTTTATAACAATTTATTTCTTCAACATACTCATTAGATGAATTTAGATAATTCGAAATTTCATTAAGGCCATTTTCACCCTTTACAATTAAATAATTACCACTCTTTTTGTTTTTAGATAAAAGTTTTTTTAATTCCTCAGATCCAGGAATACTTGGACACACAGATTTTATGCCTTGTTTTGAAAGATAATCTTGAGTAGATTTCCCCATTGAGAATACATTTTTATTTTTTAAAGACTCGAATTCATTAAAGAAAGCTGCAGATGAAATACTCTGGAAAATTATAGTTTCAAATTTATGGATATCTATTTGGTATTGAATCCCCTTTGTTCTAAATAGCGGAATATTTTTTATAGACCCACAAGATTTATTTATAGAAGTAGTGCCTGAGCTTGTATCAATTATGTTCATTTAAAAACCTACGACCATTTTGTCTTTCAATATCTTCAATCGCTTCTATATCTGAAGCACCAGAAAATGTTATAAATTCTTTAACACCATATATTTCGCCTCTGATAATTTGTTTAGAATTTTCTGAAATACTCTCAATTGCAATTGCAGAATTACATCCAGCATCAACTCTTTCTAAAATATTTCTTTCATACTCAATGCCATTTGTAGCTAATTTATCTTTAATATTTGAGTAAATTTCTAATAATTTTTCATTTTCATGAAAGGACTCTGTCATTTCAACAGCCAACGTTCCTTGCCCTGAGGCAGTTATCCAATCCATTTCTTCATAATTTAGTTCATCAAGTAATCTCAATCTTTCAAGACCTGCTTTTGCCAAAATTATGCAGTCGTAATCTCCTCGATAAAGCTTTTCTAATCTTGTATCAACATTTCCATTTATATCAAAAACATTTGTTGATTTTAAGAAATGGAACGCCTGTAATTTTCTCCTTAAGCTGCTAGTGCCAAGCTTCATGCTTGAATTAAAATTATTATTATCTTTAAATACCAATACATCCTTTGAAGTTCTACTAATTATAAAATTTCTTTCAATTCCATTTGTCTTTTTTGCAGGAGTATCTTTTGCAGAATGAACTGCAATATCTGCATCTCCTCTTAAAATACTTTTTTGAATATCTGATACAAAGTGAGCTTTATCAAAAAGCGTCTCTCCTTTTGAGCTTTTGACGTCTCCTTCAGTTTTAATCTTAATTATTTTGTAATCAGATATATTGTATTCAGATACAAATTCGTCTACTTGGGCTAAAGCCAATTTAGAGGATCTTGTTGCTATCTTTAAAGTCATTTTTTTGAAATAAGAAGTGCTCTTACGTCTCCAATCATTTTATCTTTAATAATTTTAAATGAGTTAGGTAAATCAATTTTAGTGAATTTATTAAATTCGATGTAGATTTTACAAGATAATTTTAAATTTTCATTCTTGTGGAAAATTTCTAATATTTTTTTTTCAATGTCTTGATTGAATGGAGGATCTGCAAATATCAAATCAATATTTGATAAATCATTATCCTTAATCCAATTGATACCATTTTTAAATAGAACATTTGAGTTTTTCTCTAAACCAAGCTCTTTAATAGAATTTCTCAATAATAAGAAGTTTTTTTTATTTGATTCTATAAAAATTGATCTTTGAGCACCTCTTGATAAGGCTTCTATGCCTAACGCGCCAGTTCCAGCAAATAAGTCAAGACAATTGCATTCTTGAATCTCAAACTGAAGCCAGTTAAATAATACTTCTCTTAACTTGCTTGATGTAGGTCTCAATGAGGATCTGAAATCAAATGGGATTTTTTGTCCTTTGAGGCTGCCCCCTGTTATTCGTATACTGTTTTTCATCTATAATATTTTTATTAAGTATAATTCAAACTATGAGTATTCAAGATAATTTTAGATTAGCAATGAGAAGATATGTTTACTCAGTAAGCATTCTTTCAAATAAGGATTCTGATGGTAATTCAAATGCAATAACCGTATCTTCTGTAACATCAATCTCTATGGATCCTCCAAGCTTATTGGTTTGCATCAATAAAAACTCTAGAATTCATAATAGCTTAACTGTTGGCTCTAAATTTTGTATTAATCTTCTTAATAAAGATCAAGAGAATCTTTCCAATATATGTTCTGATGATGATAAATATGACCAAAGATTTAATGATAAAAATTGGAATCTTGATGATGTTCCATTCTTAGCAAATGCACAATCAAATATCTTTTGTTCCATTGAGAATGTAACATCTTTCCATACTCATTCGATTATTGTCGGTCTTGTAGAGGATTCAAAGTATAAAAATGAAATAAAAACTCTCACCTACGTGGACGGAGAGTATTCATAGTTTTTTAGAATTTATTAAAGAATTTTTCTAGGTAAGAATCCAAATTCTTACTAATTAAATTAATTGCCTTGAATGGGGTATCTGGCATTTCCACAAGTTTAACAGGAACTACTTCCAGTTTTCTAAGAAGACCAACCATTCCATGAATCTTAGCCCATATATCAATACAGCTTTCTTCTATGTATAAATCATCTTTATTTTTTGAGAATTCTTTAAATGTTAAACGAATATGAAGATATGTTTTATTTGCTGCCTCAAAGAGCATTGGATATTTTGTAAAGTCTTTAATTGCAGTTCCAAACATAAGGTCATATGTATTTGCATTTTTTAGACCAAATTTTATATAAGCTTTTGCACCATCAATTAAATTTCTTTTAGAATCATTTGAATCATATTTAGATATGGCTTTATGAATCTTATTAAAACCCTCTATTGCAACTTCAGCATAGAGATCTTCTTTTGTTTTAAAGTGTCTATATGGAGCGGTTTGAGAAACATTACTCTCTTTGGCTAGAGACCTAATACTGAGTTTAGTATATCCATCGCGCTCACACATTTTGAGTGCGCAATCGAGCAGTTCTTTTTTTAGATTTCCGTGATGATAAGAATTCATTTGACTATAATAATGTTGACACTGCTTACATAATACATTAATGTTTACACTGCTTACATTAAAATCTTTAATAGTAAAAGTCAAATATGATAAAAATTTTTAATTCTTTAGTTTTGTTTTTAGTATCTTTGAATATTTATTCAATTGAGGTTCTAGAAGTTGAGATATTAGATTCTTATCAGTTAAAAAAAGAATTTCCTGGAAAATTACTACCGGTAGAACAATCAAAATTAGCCTTTGAAATACCAGGAAAAATTAAGTTTATATATGTTGATGTTGGTGACAAAGTCGAAAAAGGGCAAATCTTAGCAAAATTAGATGACAGAGAAGCTAATGCAAGATTAAATCAAGCTAAGGCTAGTTATGAACTTTCTGTTCAGGTCTTTGATAGATTTGAAGATTTGAGACAGCAAGGACACATTTCTATTCAAGATTTGGACAAAGCAAGATCAGATTTAACTATAGCTGAATCACAGTATGAGTTCTATAAAGTAAAACTCGAGCAAACCAATCTTATGTCTCCATATTCAGGAATAATTCAAAGTAGATTTCTTGATAGTGGAACAGTTATTAGTCAAGGCATTCCAATATTGGAAATAATAGATTCAAATTATGTAGAAGCTCATATTTCAGTTCCAGTTTTATATTTAAATGATATGGAAATTGGTAACGAATATGATTTTGAGGTTGATGGGGAAAAAACTAAAGCAGAATTTTCAAGGTTGGCTCCAATGTCACCAGGTGGCTCAGACAGTAGATTAGCTATTTTTAAATTTAAGAGTTTTGTAAATCCAGGCTCCATAGCAAAGCTTAATATAAAAATAAATAAACAATCTAGAGGAACATGGGTCCCACTTAGATCACTTTCACAGTCTGATCAAGGCTTATGGGCTTTATACACTATTAACGAAGAAAACACCGTTGTAAGAGATTTGGTTGAGATAGTATATTTTGAAGATCAATATGCTTTCGTTAATGGAACAATAAAAGATGGAGATCTGATTGTTCTAGGAGGCGCAACTAAAATTATTCCTGGTAAAAAAATAGATTAATTAAATGAAATTTATAAGCGTTTTTCTAGAGAGACCAAGAATATTATTTCTTACTTTAGCTTTTATCCTTCTTTCAGGGATTTCATCATTACTTAGCGTTCCTATTCAAGAAAATCCCGAACTTGCAGAGAGATGGGGAAACGTGAGTGTTTTTTATCCAGGAGCATCTCCTGAGAGAATTGAAACACAAGTAATTAATGATCTAGAAATAAAGTTAAGAGAAATAGTTGAGATAGATGAACTAGACTCAATAATTTCTCAAGGCTATTCAAAAACTCATATAGAGTTAGAAGACAGTGTACCGTTTGGAAAAATTGAAGAAACTTGGTCAAGAATCCAGGGAAAGGTCGATCAAATAATTCCTCCAGATAATGTGGCCTTGGTTCTTAATAGAACAGCTGGACCACCAATAACCCTGGAGTATGCTATTGACTGGAATGGTGATGGAGAACCTCCATTAATCATGATGTCTAGATTGGCTCAACAATTAAAAAGAAAATTTAGTTCCATATCACTTACAAAAGAAACTGCAGTCTATGGAGCAACAGATGAAGAAATAGTTGTTGAAATAGATTCTGCAAAAATGTCTTCATTAAATTTAACTTATCAAGATGTAGCAAAAGCAATTAGTTCATTTGATAACAAAAAACCTGTTGGTGTTGTCTCTGATGATAGGTCTGAATACCTTATTAGATTAAAAGATAATATAAATTCACCACAAAAGGTTGGTGAAATTCCAATAAAAGTTCTGAATAACTCTGAAATTATAAGAATTCAGGATATTGGCAGCGTTTCCATTCAACCTGGAACACCAATAGAAGATATTTTTTTATATAACGGTAAAAAAGTTATTTCAGTATCGACAACCGGCACAATGTCTCAACGAGTTTATGACTACGTTGATAGAGTAGAAGCAGTCGTTGATGAAATGAGGGAGGTTCTCCCAGAGGAATTTAGCATTGAAGAAATTTATGACGAATCGTTATATGTTTCGTCAAAATTTAGTGAGTTGATTAAGAGTTTTTCATTGGCAGCCTTTTTTGTATTAAGCATAAGTTTCTTTCTTCTTGGAATAAGGCCAGGATTAATTGTTACAGCTATTTTGCCATTTTCAGTTTCATTAGTTTTATTAGGTTGTCAACTTATAGGACTACCTTTACATATGACCTCGATAACAGGAATTATAATTGCCTTAGGGTTGTTAATTGATAATGGGATTATCGTTGTTGAAGATTATAAATTTAGAAGATCTCAAGGCCTATCAATAAAAGAGTCTATTAATGAAACTTTAATCCAGCTTACAACACCATTAGCTGCCGCAACTGGTACTACAGTTTTTGCTTTTATGCCAATTGTTACAGGCGAAGGCTCTAGTGTTGAGTTTGTAGGAGGTCTAGCAATAACAGTAATAATGTCTATTGTTTCATCTCTAGTTTTAGCACTAATAATGGTCCCTGTTCTTATGAGCTATATGGAAAAAATACCTTATTTTGCAAATATAAAGGTTCATGAAGAAGGCTATAACAATGAAAAGTTGCATGAGCAATATAGAAAATTCTTAACTTGGGCTTTTGATGTTCCGAGAAGGGCAATACTAATTTCTTTATCTTTACCAGTATTAGGATTTCTATTATTTGGAACAATTGAGAAAGATTTTTTCCCATCGAGTGATAGAGATATGTTTAGAGTTCATATTGATTTACCGGAAAATTCTTCGTCAAACAGGACTGCAGAAAAAGCAAAAAAAATAAGAAAAGAAATCATAGAAAGTAATTTAATTGAGATTGAAAAAGATTATTGGTTTGTTGGGAGATGGATGCCAAGAGTATTAATGAATATTGTTGGTGGAAAAGAAAAGACTGGCTCAAATAACTCTGCTCAAGCTGTTTTTTTTGCGAAAGATTATTATGAGATGATTGAAAATCTTCCAGATCTATCTAGGTTAATAGTTTCAAAAAATCCTGATCTAGTTGTTTATATTGATAGTTTTTATTCTGGGCCTCCATTCTTTTCGGATATTAGATATGACATCTTTGGAGATGATGAAAACGTTCTCGTAGAATTAGGATCTGAACTTGAGCTAATAATAAATAATGCTCCAGACATAAGCCATACCAGATCAGAAGCAACTAACTCAAATACTAATGTTGAATTTGAATTTGATAGTTCAAATATATCTTTATCAGGAAAAAATACAGAACTTATGGTGAATGAATTATTTGCAGCTAATAACGGTCTCCTAATTAGCTCTATGCTAGATTCAAATATAGAAATACCCATAAGACTCAAAGGAATTTCAAATTCATCTGATTTAACAGGAGGTTCAAATTCATTGTCTATTCCATCATCTAACAATATTGATTTAATAGGTAATTATTCAACAACTTCTTTAAATAAAAGCACAAGCACTATTACAAGAATAAGTAGCCAGAGAGTAAACATTGTTGAAGGCTGGGTTTGGACAGGAAAGTTAGCATCTGAAACTGAGATGTATATTAAAGATGAAATTGAAAGATTTAAAAATAATTTACCTCCTGGCTATACATTAAGACAAAGTGGTGAGGCTGAGGTAAGAGGCGAATCTCAATCACAAATTTGGTCGTCTGCAATTATTTATATTTTCCTTATAACTATAGGTTTGGTATTTGCGTTAAATTCATTTCGAGAAACTATACTAATCCTTTCTGTAGCACTTTTATCAATTGGATTATCTTTTATGGGTTTAAAAATTGGATTTCAAAATTTTGGATTTATAGCAACTATTGGAGCAATTGGAATAATAGGCCTCTCTATTAATGACTCAATTATAGTGCTTTCCCACATTAAAGAGAGAGCTAAAAAATCTTTAATGACAAAAACTGATCTCATAGATGTTGTTGTAAGATCAACAAGACATATTATTACAACATCACTGACAACACTTGGTGGATTTGTTCCTTTAATATTTGCAAGTATTTTCTTTAGACCGTTAGCATGGGCAATGAGTATTGGAGTTTTAGGAGCGACACTTACTGCGCTTTTATATATTCCAGCAATGTATATATGGATGAAAAAGGTTAAGAATTAGAACATTCTTCGGAACAATACTGTTTACCAAATTTTCTTATAACCAATTCTTCATGCACATGTGTATCGCAAAAAGAACAAGAAACCATTTCATTTGACTTGATATTACTTTTAGCAGTCATCTTAGAAACTAAAAACATTTTAACCATTCTAATAATAATTAAAATTAAAAATGGAGCTAAGATTGGTATTAATTTTAATATCACTTAATCTTTTTTATCTGGTCTTCTAAGAAAGTTCCATGACCACCCTGCATCATTTGATGTTTGTCTAGATTCTTCATTGGGATAGTTATTATTTATTACTAACTTAATATCATCTAAAAGGTCAAAATAACCAAGGGCCTCATAACTTTCTTCAAGAATTTTTAAGGCTCTATAATTTTCACTAGAATTTGGAATATTTTCAACAACATAGTTCGCTCTTCTGATAGCACCAATATGAGCATCAATTGTTAGATAATAATCAGCTGCGGCAAGCTCGTTTTTTGCAATCATATTTCTCAGATAAATACTTCTTTGTTTAGCATATGGAACGTATTGGCTTTCTGGGAATCTAGTTATAAATTCAGTTAGCTCAGCAAATGATTCTTTTGCGCCAGAAATATCTCTATTTGAGATATCTGTATTTGTAAATCTTATTAGTATTTCTCTATCTCTTGTATAACTAGATAGGCCTTTCATAAAATATGCATAATCAATGTTAGGATGTCTTGGATGAAGCCTGATAAATTTCTCTGCAGCGGAATGAGCTGCTTCAGTTTCAGAATTCATGAAATGCGCGTAAATTAACTCAACTTGAGCTTGTTCGGCATACATACCAAATGGATATCTTGTATCAATGGCTTCTAAAGCCTCAATTGCTCCGAAGTAATTTCCTGCAGACATTCTTGCTTGTGCTTGGTCATAGTATATTTTTTCTGGTTGTTCAATTTCCTCTCCACCAGATTTGCAACCAGCAATAATTAAAGTTAAAAATAAACCAAATATAAGTGTTTTGATATGTTTTTTAAAATCTTTCATAGATATTCTGATAATTTTAACTCCATAATTACATTTTGGATTATAAAAACATAAAATTAGAACAATTATTTTTGGATTAGTTCAAATGGAAGTTACAAAAAAAATTACAGAAGACATCTCAAAGGAGAGATTTGACAAGGCATGTGCATTAATTTTTCATGATTACTCAAGATCTCAGTTAAAAAAATGGATTATTGAAGGAAGAGTTTTACTTAATAACGAAATAGCTTCACCAAAAGAGATTGTAACGACAGATGATGAGATAAGCTTAAATCCGTTATTTGACAAAATAATTCGATGGAAGCCTGAGGATATTGATTTTGGTATTATTCATGAGGATGAAAATTTTCTTATAATAAATAAACCAAACAATTTAGTTATTCATCCTGGATCAGGCTGTGATAGTGGAACTTTAGCAAATGGACTACTTTATAAGTATCCTGAACTAAACAAGATTTCAAGAGCTGGAATTGTTCATAGACTTGATAAAGATACATCTGGCATATTACTCGTTGCAAGAACAGAAAAGTTTAGAAATTATTTTGTTGGTCTTCTTCAAGAAAGAAAAGTAAAAAAAATCTATAAAGCTGTGGTTGTTGGAAAGATTATCGGTAGTTTTCAGATTAATGAACCTATTGGCAGAGATAAAACGAATAGAATTAAGATGTCAATTAGATCAGATGGCAAGGAAGCAATTTCCTTTGTAAAACTGCATGAGAGCTTAGGTAATTATTCAATTGTGGATGTATCAATTGAAACAGGAAGAACGCATCAAATCAGGGTTCATTTAGCAAATAAAAAATTACCTATAATTGGAGATAAAACTTATAATTCTGCTGGTAATATTGCAAAAGAAACTTCTCAAGAACTGACTGAGTCAATAAGATCTTTTCCAAGGCAAGCACTTCATTCATGTAATTTATCTTTCAAAGATATGTCCTCAGACAACATCATATCTTTTGAATCAGATTTGCCAAATGATATCAAAACACTCATAAATACAATTAAAAAACATATTTAAAAATTCTTAAAAAGCTTGTTTTTATAAGTAAGATTAATGTATAAACCTTTTTCTTAGGTAAATATTATGAAATTGGCGGGTAATGACATATTAATTCAGTCTCTTATAGAGGAGGGAGTTGAATATATTTTTGGTTATCCAGGCGGTGCAGCTCTTCATATATATGACTCAATTTTTAAGCAAAAAGAAATGGAACACATTCTTGTTAGACATGAACAAGGCGCTACTCATGCTGCTGACGGTTATGCAAGAGCAACAGGAAAGCCTGGAGTAGTTTTGGTTACTTCTGGTCCCGGAGCTACAAATGCTATAACTGGAATAGCAACTGCATTTATGGACTCTATACCAATGATTGTAATATCAGGCCAAGTTGCAAAACATCTTATTGGCACAGACGCATTTCAAGAAACTGATATGATTGGTATTTCACGTCCAATTGTAAAACATAGCTTCACTGTTGATAGTGCAGAAAATATCCCAGAAATTGTTAAACAAGCTTTTCATATTGCAACTTCTGGAAGACCTGGCCCTGTCGTTATAGATGTTCCTAAAGATACTACTGCGCCAGATAAATTATTTGAATTTAAATATCCTAATGATGTGAATATTAGATCCTATAAACCTCCAATTGATCCTGATCCAAATCAAATTGAAAGAGCTGTAGGTGCAATTATAGAATCAAATAAACCTGTTATTTATGCTGGAGGTGGTGCAATAAATAGTAATGCCTCTGAAGAGCTTATTCGATTAAATGAAATCTTAGATTTCCCTGTTACCAATACTCTTATGGGGTTAGGTGTTTATCCTGCAACTCATGAAAGATTCTTGGGAATGCTTGGCATGCATGGGACATACCAAGCGAATATGTCAATGCATAATGCTGATTTGATAATTGCAATTGGAGCAAGATTCGATGACAGGATTACCAACACACCAAAATTATTTGCTCCTAATGCAAAAATAATACATTTAGATGTTGATTATTCATCAGTATCTAAAATTATTGAGGCAAATATTGCAGTATTTGGTCAAGTTAAGAACTCATTATTAGAGATAATTAAACTGTTAGAAGCTAAAAAAGAATTAATTGACCCAAAAAAGATACTCCCTTGGAAAGAACAAATTTCGCGCTGGAAATCACAACATGGTTTAGATCATGAAATGCACTTATGTGAAACTGATGATAAACCAATAATGCCACAAGCAGTTGTTCAACATTTATACAACATCACAAAGGGAAAAGCATTTATAACTTCTGATGTAGGACAACATCAGATGTTTGCCGCTCAGTATTATCATTTCGATGAACCAAGAAAATGGATCAATTCTGGTGGCTTGGGAACAATGGGCTTTGGTTTACCTGCTGCTATGGGAGCAAAACTTGCATATCCAAATGATGAAGTAATTTGTATTACTGGCGAGGGAAGTATTCAAATGTGTATTCAGGAATTGTCTACTTGCACTCAATATAACTTACCTATAAAAATAATTAACATTAATAATGAGGCTCTTGGTATGGTTAAACAATGGCAAGACATGAATTATGGTGGACGCCATTCAGCTAGCACCTATCAGAGCTCATTACCTAACTTTGTTGAACTAGCAGAATCATATGGACATGTCGGAATAAAAATTGAAAAAAACTCTGAATTAAAAAGCGGACTTGAGAAAGCACTTTCTATGAAAGATAGATTAGTATTTGTAGATGTTTATGTTGACCCTAACGAGCATGTTTATCCAATGCTTGTTGCGCCTAACGGAAGTCTAAAAGATATGTGGCTAGATAAAGAGACTAAAACATGATTCAAAGAAAATTGTCGATAATTCTTGAAAATAAACCAGGAGCTCTTGTTAGAGTGGTTGGCTTATTTCATCAGAGAGGGTATAACATTGAGAGTCTCCATGTTGATCCAGTTGAAGATTTAAAAGAGTATAAATTTGTGGAAGATAAACTTAATATCAAGTTAAAAGAGGGTGAAGTATCTCATTTGATAATTGCGACGACGGTGAATGATAATTTGCTTCGACAAATCTTAAGACAAATAAATAAATTAATTGATGTACTAATTGCAGAGGAAGTTAAATGAATATTTTTTATGATGATGATGCAAACATTGAAATAATTCAAAAATTGAAAGTGTCTATTGTAGGCTATGGGTCTCAAGGTCATGCGCATGCAAATAACCTAAGTGACTCTGGTGTTGATGTTACTGTCGCACTCAGAGAAGGTTCATCTTCATGGGAAAAAGCAGAAGAAGCTGGCTTGAAAGTCATGCCTGTTGATGAGGCAACAAAAGATGCGGACCTTGTAATGATTCTTGCTCCTGACGAGTTTCAGAAAGGAATTTATGAGAAGAGCATCAAGCCTAATTTAAAAAGCGATGCAATTTTAGCCTTTGCTCATGGATTTAATATTCATTTTAAAAAAATTATTCCTGATGAAACGAACAGCGTTATCATGATTGCACCAAAAGGACCAGGTCACACAGTAAGAAGTACTTATTTAAAAGGCGGAGGCGTTCCATCTTTAATTGCTATATATCAAGATTCAACCAATGCAAGTGACTCTAGCGCCAAGGAAGTTGCACTTTCTTATGCTAAAGCTAATGGGGGCACAAGAGCTGGAGTTTTAGAAACAACATTTAAAGAAGAAACAGAAACAGATCTTTTTGGAGAGCAAGCCGTGTTATGTGGTGGTATGACAGCCCTAATAAAAGCTGGATATGAAACATTGGTTGAGGCAGGCTACAGTCCTGAAATGGCTTATTTTGAGTGTCTTCATGAAACAAAATTAATTACAGATTTGATTCAAGAAGGTGGAATTTCGAATATGCATTATTCTATTTCAAATACAGCTGAGTATGGCGATTATCTTAGCGGACCAAAAATTATTACTGAGAAAACTAAGAAAGCCATGAAAGAGGTTTTGGACAATATACAATCTGGGAATTTTGCAAATGAATTCTTGGATGATTGCAGGCAAAGTAATGATGGCTCTGGAGGACCTTTTATGAAATCTCAAAGAGAATCTACTAAAAATCATCCCATAGAAAAAGTTGGAAAAGAGCTCAGATCTAAGATGAAATTTTTAAATTCTGAGAAACTCGTTGATAAAGAAAAAAATTAATAAAAAAAGGCTTTCTTCTTATATCTAAGTCCGTTAGAATACGCTTCCCGACCTTCGAGTCGGATAGTTCTTTAAAATATTTGGTTACTCGTGTGGGTGTTCAAAATACGAGAAAAAATTTAGATTTTTTATTTAAAAATCAACAAACATGATATTAATTGAAGAGTTTGATCATGGCTCAGATTGAACGCTGGCGGTAGGCTTAACACATGCAAGTCGAGCGAGAAAGTATCTTCGGATATGAGTAGAGCGGCGGACGGGTGAGTAACGCGTAGGAATCTACCTAGTAGAAGGGGATAGCCCGGGGAAACTCGGATTAATACCGTATACCTCCTAAGGGAGAAAGAGGGCCTCTCTTGAAGCTCTCGCTACTAGATGAGCCTGCGTAAGATTAGCTTGTTGGTAAGGTAATGGCTTACCAAGGCTACGATCTTTAGCTGGTCTGAGAGGACGATCAGCCACATTGGGACTGAGACACGGCCCAGACTCCTACGGGAGGCAGCAGTGGGGAATATTGGACAATGGGCGCAAGCCTGATCCAGCCATACCGCGTGTGTGAAGAAGGCCTTCGGGTTGTAAAGCACTTTAAGCAGGGAGAAAAAGCAATAAGTTAATACCTTATCGCCGTGATGTTACCTGCAGAATAAGCACCGGCTAATTCCGTGCCAGCAGCCGCGGTAATACGGAAGGTGCAAGCGTTAATCGGAATTACTGGGCGTAAAGCGCGCGTAGGTGGTTTGTTAAGTTGGATGTGAAAGCCCTGGGCTCAACCTAGGAACTGCATCCAAAACTAACTCACTAGAGTACGATAGAGGGAGGTAGAATTCATAGTGTAGCGGTGGAATGCGTAGATATTATGAAGAATACCAGTGGCGAAGGCGGCCTCCTGGATCTGTACTGACACTAAGGTGCGAAAGCGTGGGTAGCGAACAGGATTAGATACCCTGGTAGTCCACGCCGTAAACGATGACAACTAGCTGTTGGGAGACAATGTCTTTCAGTGGCGCAGCTAACGTTTTAAGTTGTCCGCCTGGGGAGTACGGCCGCAAGGCTAAAACTCAAATGAATTGACGGGGACCCGCACAAGCGGTGGAGCATGTGGTTTAATTCGATGCAACGCGAAAAACCTTACCTACTCTTGACATACTTGGAAGCTCTTGTAATGAGAGTGTGCCTTTTGGAGCCAAGATACAGGTGCTGCATGGCTGTCGTCAGCTCGTGTCGTGAGATGTTCCGTTAAGTCGGATAACGAGCGCAACCCTTACCCTTATTTGCCAGCGATTCGGTCGGGAACTATAAGGGGACTGCCGGTGATAAACCGGAGGAAGGTGAGGACGACGTCAAGTCATCATGGCCCTTACGAGTAGGGCTACACACGTGCTACAATGGGGAATACAGACGGACGCTAAGCCGCGAGGTGGTGCTAATCCTATAAAGTTCTTCGTAGTCCGGATTGGAGTCTGCAACTCGACTCCATGAAGTCGGAATCGCTAGTAATCGCGAATCAGCATGTCGCGGTGAATACGTTCTCGGGTCTTGTACACACCGCCCGTCACACCATGGAAGTGGATTGCACCAGAAGTAGATAGTCTAACCTTCGGGAGGGCGTTTACCACGGTGTGCTTCATGACTGGGGTGAAGTCGTAACAAGGTAGCCGTAGGGGAACCTGTGGCTGGATCACCTCCTTAACGAAAAATGTGTTTAAAACGCCCACACGAGTAATCAAATATTAAAGTCTAATGTTATGTAAAATAAATGGTATGTAATTTTCTAGTGTATACATTTGTATACATGAGATCACTGCAAATTAAAAAGTAGTTAATATTTTATTAAGTACTCTCAAAATGTTAGATAACCTTTTTAAGGTTATATGATCAAGTAAAGGAAGAGCACAAGGCGGATGCCTTGGCAGCATAAGGCGATGAAGGACGTGGTAACCTGCGATAAGCCTCGGGAAGTTGGTAAACAAATTTTGATCCGAGGATTTCCGAATGGGAAAACCCAATATACATAAGTATATTATCTTGTACTGAATACATAGGTACATGAGGCAAACCTAGGGAACTGAAACATCTAAGTACCTAGAGGAAAAGAAATCAATTGAGATTCCGGCAGTAGCGGCGAGCGAAATCGGAAAAGCCCTTAAGCTTATTTTAGTCCAGCAAAATATTCTGGAAAGTTTAGCCATAGTAGGTGATAGCCCTGTATGTGAAAGACTAATTTAAGTGAAATCGAGTAGGTCGGGACACGTGAAATCTTGACTGAATATGGGGGGACCATCCTCCAAGGCTAAATACTCTATGCTGACCGATAGTGAACCAGTACCGTGAGGGAAAGGCGAAAAGAACCCCGGCGAGGGGAGTGAAATAGAACCTGAAATCTTGTGCTTACAAGCAGTCGGAGCAGACTTGTTCTGTGACGGCGTACCTTTTGTATAATGGGTCAACGACTTAATTTCAGTAGCAAGCTTAACCAATTAGGGTAGGCGTAGGGAAACCGAGTCTTAATAGGGCGTTTAGTTGCTGGGATTAGACCCGAAACCGGGTGATCTATCCATGGCCAGTGTGAAGGTCGAGTAACATCGACTGGAGGCGCGAACCCACTTATGTTGAAAAATGAGGGGATGAGCTGTGGATAGGAGTGAAAGGCTAATCAAACCCGGAGATAGCTGGTTCTCTTCGAAAACTATTTAGGTAGTGCCTCGTGTATTACCATAGGGGGTAGAGCACTGTTTCGGCTAGGGGGTCATCCCGACTTACCAAACCGATGCAAACTCCGAATACCTATGAGTATGAGCACGGGAGACAGACTGCGGGTGCTAACGTCCGTAGTCGAGAGGGAAACAACCCAGACTGTCAGCTAAGGTCCCTAATTATGATTAAGTGGGAAACAATGTGGGAAGGCACAAACAGCTAGGAGGTTGGCTTAGAAGCAGCCACCCTTTAAAGAAAGCGTAATAGCTCACTAGTCGAGTCGGCCTGCGTGGAAGATATAACGGGGCTAAATCATAAACCGAAGCTACAGATCTTTTTAAGATGGTAGAAGAGCGTTCTGTAAGCTGTTGAAGGCAAGCTGTGAGGCGAGCTGGAGGTATCAGAAGTGCGAATGTTGACATGAGTAACGATCAAAGAGGTGAAAAACCTCTTCGCCGAAAAACCAAGGGTTCCTGTCCAACGCTAATCGAGGCAGGGTGAGTCGGCCCCTAAGGCGAGGGCGAAAGCCGTAGTCGATGGGAAACAGGTTAATATTCCTGTACTTTTTGCAATTGCGATGGGGTGACGGAGAAGGTTAAGTCAGCACGGCGACGGTCGTCCGTGTTTAAGATTGTAGGCTGATATTTTAGGTAAATCCGGAATATTAAGGCTGAGAATTGACGACGACCACTTTATAGTGGGAAGTGGCTGATACCATGCTTCCAGGAAAAACCTCTAAGCTTAAATTGTAAGAAACCGTACCCTAAACCGACACAGGTGGTTAGGTCGAGTAGACCAAGGTGTTTGAGAGAACTATGGTGAAGGAACTAGGCAAAATAGCACCGTAACTTCGGGAGAAGGTGCGCCGCGATTGGTGACAAGACTTGCTCTTTGAGCTGAACGTGGTCGAAGATACCAGGTGGCTGCGACTGTTTATTAAAAACATAGCACTCTGCAAACTCGTAAGAGGACGTATAGGGTGTGACGCCTGCCCGGTGCCGGAAGGTTAATTGATGGGGTTAGCTTATGCGAAGCTCTTGATCGAAGCCCCGGTAAACGGCGGCCGTAACTATAACGGTCCTAAGGTAGCGAAATTCCTTGTCGGGTAAGTTCCGACCTGCACGAATGGCGTAACGATGGCCACACTGTCTCCACCATAGACTCAGTGAAATTGAATTCGCTGTTAAGATGCAGTGTACCCGCAGCTAGACGGAAAGACCCCGTGCACCTTTACTACAGGTTCACACTGGACTTTGACTTTATTTGTGTAGGATAGGTGGGAGACTTTGAAGCTGGGACGCTAGTCCTAGTGGAGTCGTCCTTGAAATACCACCCTTGTAAAATTGAAGTTCTAACCTAGGTCCATTATCTGGATCAGGGACAGTGTGTGCTGGGTAGTTTGACTGGGGCGGTCTCCTCCCAAAGAGTAACGGAGGAGTACGAAGGTATCCTCAGCACGGTCGGACATCGTGCACAGAGTATAAAGGCAGAAGGATGCTTGACTGCGAGATCGACGGATCGAGCAGGTAGGAAACTAGGTCTTAGTGATCCGGTGGTTCTGTATGGAAGGGCCATCGCTCAACGGATAAAAGGTACGCCGGGGATAACAGGCTGATACCGCCCAAGAGTTCATATCGACGGCGGTGTTTGGCACCTCGATGTCGGCTCATCACATCCTGGGGCTGGAGCAGGTCCCAAGGGTATGGCTGTTCGCCATTTAAAGTGGTACGCGAGCTGGGTTTAGAACGTCGTGAGACAGTTCGGTCCCTATCTGCTGTGGGCGTTTGGAGATTTGAGGGAAGCTGATCCTAGTACGAGAGGACCGGATTGGACGAACCTCTGGTGTTCCGGTTGTCACGCCAGTGGCATTGCCGGGTAGCTATGTTCGGAAAGGATAACCGCTGAAAGCATATAAGCGGGAAGCCTCTCCCAAGATGATATCTCCCAGAGACTTTATGTCTCCTAAAGAGTCGTCATAGACTATGACGTTGATAGGCAAGATGTGTAAGCGTTGTGAGGCGTTGAGCTAACTTGTACTAATAACTCGTGAGGCTTGATCATGTAACCTTAAGAAGGTTTGTATGAAATTCATAAATTTACAGTGATTGTAAAAATTACATACCAGTTTGCCTGATGACAATAGCAACTTGGTACCACCTGATCCCATTTCGAACTCAGAAGTGAAACGAGTTAACGCCAATGGTAGTGCAGGGTCTCCCTGTGTGAGAGTAGGAAATCGTCAGGCTTTTTTATTTTAGGCTCTTAGTAATTACTAAGAGCCTTTTTTTATGTCTAGGTCTATAATTAATCAATGATTGTAGGTCTTACTGGTGGAATTGGCTCAGGAAAATCTGTTGCTGGCGATTTTTTTATTGAATTAGGAATCGATGTAATAGATGCAGACCATGTTTCAAAAAATATTCTTGATGATAATGAAAGCGCAAAAAAACTTTTCCTAGAAAATTTTGATGAAAAATTTATTGATAAAAATAACAAAATTAATAGAGCTCTTTTAAGAGATGAAATTTTCAAGAATGAAGAAAAAAAAGAAGCACTTGAATCAATAATTCATCCACTTGTTCGTGAGGAAATCTTTAATTTTATAGAAAATTCAAATAGCGTATATAAAATCATAATGGTCCCATTAATTTATGAGACTAACTCACAAGATTTTTATGACAAAATTGTGGTTGTTGACTGTAATGAGGAAAATCAAATCATTAGAGCAAGTAAAAGAGATAACAAATCAAAAAATGATATTATCAATATTATGAAAAATCAGGCTTCTAGTGATGAAAGAATGTCAATTGCAGATGAGGTTATCAAAAATGATTCATCATTGGATGATTTAAAAAAACAGGTAATAAAAGTCCATCAGAAATTATTAGGAATTAATATTGATGATTAAATGTCCAAGATGTGAACAACCATGTTCCAATAGTAAACAAAATGAACATAGGCCGTTTTGTTCAGAAAAGTGTAAATTAATTGATTTTGGTACATGGGCAAATGAAGAAAATATTATATCTAGACCTGCTAAATCTGAAGACTTTTATGAAGATTAAAATATATCTAAGAAATTCTCCATTCACCTGAATCAATCAAAGGCTTGGCTTTTTTATATTTCATTTCTTTGGTTTCAGTACCATTAGTAATTGAAATAATTTCATTTCTACCAACTTTTACATCATCTCTTGTAATAGTCGCAGGATTTATATTTTGATTATTAGTATTTTCCTCTTTAGCAGAAGCTTCTGCTTTTTCTAAAACCATTTCCACGTCTTCTTTTTCTTTCTTTTTGATTGCTTCAAGCTGATCTTTTGAAACAATATCAATTGAGAACAACGCCCTAACTGTTTCTGAATCAATTGCGTCTAACATAGACTCAAACATTGAATAAGCCTCTTGCTTAAATTCATTTTTAGGATTCTTCTGAGCATAAGCTCTTAAGCCAATACTTCCTCTAAGATGATCTATTTCAGCTAGATGCTCTTTCCAATGAACATCCAATACTTGCAACATAACTTGTTTTTCTAAAAGAAGTCTTGTTTCGCCAAAGGATTCATATTTTGACTTGTAGACTTCAAGTGAGTTATTTACTATTATTTCTGCGATCGATTCAGGCAGTAACTTCTTATCATTTTGAACTCTATCATTAATATCATTTTTGATACCATAATTTACTAATAACACCTCTTGAAGCTCCTCAGTTCTCCATTGAGATTCTATAGATTCTTCAGGCACATATAGATTTGATAATTTTTTTAACTCAGACCTAATTATCTCATTTATAGTTTCGCTAATATTTTCTTCTTCCAATAGCTGGTTTCGCAACGAGTATACAGCCTGTCTTTGATCATTAGAAACGTCATCATACTCAAGAAGATTTTTTCTTGCATCAAAGTTTCTGTTCTCTATTCTTTTTTGCGCATTTTCTATTCCCCTAGAGAGCATCTTATGTTCAATATGATCATCGCCCATTCCAATTCTCTCAAAAAGTGCTCTTCGATTATCAGAAATAAATAATCTTAATAAGTCATCCTCTAATGATAGGAAAAATCTCGAATAGCCTGGATCACCTTGTCTTCCGGATCTACCTCTCAATTGATTATCAATCCTTCTTGATTCATGTCTCTCTGTACCTAAAATGTGTAAGCCACCAGCATTAAGAACAATTTCATTATTTTTTTTCCAATCTTCATCAGATTGATCGTCTTTTCTCCCACCTAAAACAATATCCGTTCCTCTTCCAGCCATATTTGTTGCTATAGTGACCATTCCAGGCTTACCAGCATTTGCTATAACTTCAGCTTCTTTTTCATGCTGTTTGGCATTCAAAATTTGATGAGAAATATTTTTTTCTTTTAAAAGTTTAGAAACTTGCTCAGATGATTCTACTGACACAGTTCCTACTAAAATTGGGGCAGATTTTTTTCTAAGCAATTCAATTTCATCAATCAGCGCCAAATATTTAGCTTTTTTGGTAAGAAAAACTAAATCATTAAGATCATCTCTTATCATAGGAACATTAGTAGGAATAATCACAACATCTAAGCCATATATTTGTTTAAATTCCACTGCTTCTGTATCGGCAGTTCCAGTCATGCCTGATAAGTTATCAAAAAGCCTAAAAAAATTTTGAAATGTTGTTGATGCTAATGTTTGTGACTCTCTTTGAATTGGAACATTTTCTTTACATTCAAGAGCTTGATGAACACCATCACTCATTCTTCTACCTGGCATGGTTCTTCCAGTATGTTCATCAACTAAAAGAACCTCATTGTTTCTTACAAGATAATGAACATTTTTTTGAAATAAGTAATTTGCTCTGAGTGTAGCCTGAACAAATTTCATAATTTTTAAGTTTGATGCTGAGTAAAGACCATCTGACTCTCCAAGCATATTTGCTTTTTCTAATAAATCTTCTACAAGAATATATCCATCATCAGTAAGCTCTATACTTCTGTTTTTTTCGTCAATTAGATAGTGACCACGCTCTTCATCTAGAAGTGGCTCTTCTTCTGTTCCCTCTCTGTCCTGTTTTTTTAAGTGAGGAATAAATTTTCTTATTTGTCGATAATAATCTGAGGTTTCTGCAGTTGGCCCTGAAATTATCAAAGGAGTTCTTGCTTCATCAATTAATATTGAGTCAACCTCATCAACAATTGCAAAATCAAGAGAACATTGAACTCTCTCCTCAATTGATCTAGCCATGTTATCTCTTAAATAGTCAAAGCCTAACTCATTATTTGTTGCATAAATTACATCAGATTTGTAAGCATAAATTTTTTCCTTTACTTGCTGATTTGAATTAACTATTCCAACCTTAAGTCCTAAAAACTCATATACAGGCCTCATCCATTCCGCATCTCTTCTAGCTAAATAATCATTGACTGTGACAATTACAGCTTTATTTTCCATTACATAGTTTAGATATACCGGCAGGGTAGCAACTAATGTTTTTCCCTCACCAGTTTTCATTTCAGCAATATTTCCCTCTGCTAGAGAAATACCACCAAGCATTTGAGAGTCAAAATGCCTAAGACCAATTGTTCTTTTGCTTGCCTCTCTTACCGCAGCAAAAGCATGAGGCAGAATTGAATACATATCATTATCTTCTTTATATTTATCTAATAGTTGATCTTTTAATTCTAGGAAATACGAATCAGGTTTTTCAGAAAGTTCCTGTTCCATTTTGTTGGCTGTGTTGACCAATGACTTCATTCTTTTAAGAATTCTGTCGTTTTTCGAACCGAAAATATTAGAAAAGAAATTTAACATTTTTATATGATCAGCTAATTTATATCAAAGCTACTATATATCCCCAAAAGGTGGCCTTACATATGAGATAGGGGCATTTTCTGAATTTTCAAATTCAACAGTTTCATACGCATCATCATCTTCTATTATTTTTCTTAAAAGCTTATTATTTAACTCATGTCCTGATTTATATCCAGAGAATTCGCCAATCAAGTTTCCTCCCAATAAATATAAATCACCTATAGCGTCTAACGTCTTATGTTTTACTATTTCATCATTAAATCGAAGTCCCTCATCATTTAAAATTTCATCATCACCAAAAACAATTGCATTAGATACACTTGCTCCAAGAGCCAGATTTCTTGACTTTAGCATTTCAGCTTCACTCATTAAACCAAATGTTCTTGCTCTACATACCTCTTTAACAAAAGAAGTAGAAGAAAAATCTATAACCGATTCAGTTGGAAGTTTTTTGTGCACTGGATGATCAAAATCAACCTTGAATGAAACTTTAAAACCATCGAAAGGCTTTATTTTTGCGTATGCATCATCTCTTGTAACCGTTACTTCTTTTTTAACTTTTATGAATTTTTTTAATGCTTCTTGATCTTCAAGCCCAGCAGATTGAATTAAAAAAACAAAAGGGCTTGAACTTCCATCCATTATTGGGACTTCAGGACCATCAACCTTAATGAGACAATTATCAACTCCAAGACCAGCAATGGCTGATAACAGATGCTCAATTGTTGAAATTTTTACATCATCTTTGACTAATGCTGTAGATAAACTTGTGTCGCCAACATTCTCCGCAATAGCAGGAATAACCAGATTTTCATCGACATCAGTTCTGATAAAGTTTATACCAGAATTTATTTCAGCTGGTATAAGTTCTAAATTAATGTTTTTGCCAGTATGAAGTCCAATACCGACAGCCTTTATTGAATTTCTAAGCGTTCTTTGTTTTAGCATTTTCTTTGTCGCGCAATTTCTGACAATATTATCCCAGTTGCGACAGAAACATTAAAGCTTTTAAAATTTTTATTACTGCTTAGCTTTATCATTGAATCACAACTTTCTTGCGTTTTTTTTCTTATACCATCTTCTTCAGATCCCATTATAACAGCAGTATTTCCAGTAAAATCTGCTTGATCATAATCTGTTTTAGAGTGCTCACTTAGACCAAAAATATTGATATTTAATCCTTTTAAATACTTTATACAATTTACTAGATTTGAAACAAAGAATATTCTAACGTATTCAGCACCACCTGATGAAACTGAATGAGCAACATCATTTAATGGCGCACAGTGGTGTTTATTAATAATGACTGCGTCTACATTTGTTACTGCTGCTGACCTGATACATGCACCTAGATTTCTAGGATCAATAATATTATCTAGAATTAATAAATTCAGTTTCTCATTACTTCTATCTTCTAAGAATATTTTTAAATCCTGAAATTTTAAATTATTTTCACTTAATATTTCAGCTTCTGGTTCCTGTTTAAGCTTTTTTGATACTTGATACTTAATTCCATTTTTTTCAGCAAGAGCAATTAAATTAATTATCCTTTTGTCTTCTCTTGACTGGGGTATGAATAATTTTTTAATTTTATGAGGATTATTTTTGATAATACTCTCAATGCTATGAAAACCGACCCTCTTATTATCAATTTTTTTATTCATAGCTATTTTGGTACAAGAACAATTTTTCTTTCTTCAGGGATCACATTAACAAGTTGAACATTTATTTTTTGTCCAATTCTAAAAGTTCTGCCTGTTCTTTTCCCTTTTAGTATATTTGCTTCTTTATCAAAAATATATCTATCACGACTTAAATCAGATACATGAATCAGGCCTGATATAAAGTGATTATCAATTTCGCAAAAAAGTCCAAATTCTGTAATTCCAACAACTATTGAAGAAAATTCTTCTCCAATAAATCCTTCGAGATGATGACAAATAAGTCGTTGAATAACTTGTCTAGACGATCTTTCTGCTCTTTGCTCTAAGTCTGAAAGATCATTAAGTGTCATCTCAAGATCATCTTGATTAGAATTAAGTTGTTTTTTATTTAGAACATTTTTGATAAGCCTGTGAGATATTAAGTCAGGATATCGTCTTATTGGAGACGTAAAATGAGAATATTCTTTTAGTTGAAGTCCAAAGTGCCCAATATCCTTAGTTGAGTAACATGCTCTCTTAAGCGATTGAAGAATTAAAACATTCATTATTTTATTTTTTTCATCTTTATTAACATGTTTGATAAAGCTATTAATCATTTCTAAGGGACTTGAAAAAGATTTTGTTGATAGGCCTTTTAAAGAAAAAAACTTCTTCAAGTTTTCAAGTTTTAAATGTTCAGGCTCTTCATGAATTCTATAAACACCAAACCCTAAATGTTTTTTTATGAATTTAGCAGCACAGATATTTGCAGATATCATTGCTTCTTCAATCATCTGATGTGCAAATAGTCTTTTTGGAATAAATATTTCTGAAATATTGCCCTCATTTCCAAAAGAAAGAGTTGGTTCCGAAGATTCTATTTCTAATGCATATCTTTTTGATCTATTGTGAAGAAGTTGTTTTGTAAGCTTTTCAAGGGCATTTATTGAGTTAAGAATGTCAGCACTGAGATTAGTGTCTTTATTTTGCTTTAAGAATTCAACCTCGTTATAAGTAAATCTTTTATGAGAATTTATTACAGACTCTGAAAAATCATATGAATTAATTTCTCCTTCTTGAGTAAAATTCATTTTACATACCAAAACATTTCTATCTTCATTTGGAATTAATGAACACAAGTTGTTCGAAATCTCTTCAGGAAGCATGGGAATCACCCTCTTGGGAAAGTAAATAGAAGTTCCTCTTGATAAAGCCTCTTTGTCGATAGATGAACTAGGTTCAACAATCTCAGCTACATCCGCAATGGCTACTTGAAGAACAAAACCATCTTTATTGGCTTCGCAAAACACTGCATCATCAAAATCCTTAGCATCTTTACCATCAATAGTTACAAATGGGATTTTTCTAAGGTCATCCCTTTTATTATTTTTTACTCCTAAGTCTTTTAACTCAGCAAGTACTTCCTTTGACCATTCATGAGGCAAAGCATTTTCTTCAACTACTTGATCAATAGAATTAGTAAGGTTATCCATATTTTTGAAAAATTTTAAAAATCAGAAATTATACTCAACATTTAATCCTAGAATTCTTCCCCTTGGATCATGCAATCTCGTATCAAAACTAAAATCAGGTGCATCATATAACCTTGGAGCAGATTTATCGAATATATTTGAAAGATATACTCTTAAATCAAGTTGACCACTCGAAACAAATAGCTTTTTGTTAAGTGATATATCATGAACAAAGAAAGATTTAACTTGATTGGAATACTCATATGTTAGTCCTAATCCGGTAATGGCTCTTTCATTAACATATCCATCCAAATATCTTGAGTTTAAGCTTAAGCTTAAGTCTTTGAAGTTCCAGTTTACAAAAGAATTAATTCTTTTCTTTGGTAGAGAAAAAGTATGAGTATCAAAATTAAACTTCCCAACACGATTAATCAATAAGTTTTGATTTGTGAGGCTAGGAGTTTTAAAGTCAGATAAGTTAGTACCCATCAAATTTATAGACAGATCGCTTTGCTTCAAATTTATAAGATATTGAATTTGAAGATCAATCCCCTTTACCAAAGTATTATCTTCATTGAAGTAGGTAGTTGTAACTCCTATAAGATCACCAAATTCATTTCTTGTAATACTTGGTCCAAATGGATTTGAAGATAATATTGCTTGAGCACTTTCGACCTCGACTCTATCTTCATATTCTATTTCCCAAACATCCAAGCTAATTCTAAGATCATTTCTTTGAAATATTAGTCCAATATTTGAATTTGTTGAGGTAGCTGGCTTCAAATTTGGATTACCTGCTGAAGCTTGTCTTACGAAAACAGAATCATTAATGTCTCTTACACTTCCAAGATTAATTTCACTTGAGTACATTTGTGCCATAGATGGCGCAGAAAAAGCAGTTCCTTTGGAAAATCGAATTGTTAGAGCATCAGCTGCTCTATATTTCAACGAAATCTTTGGATCGAATGATGATTCATTCTTCATAGATTCATATCTTGCAGCGATTCTTAAATCCAAGGCCTCTTGAATACTTTTTTCTATTTCTACAAATAATGCATTGCTAGTCCTTGATTTGGATAAATTAATTCCTCCACCCAGAAAGAAAAGGTCAGCTGTTTTTATTAACTTTCCATCCTTATCAAACTCAGCTCTACTAACTTCATCGTAATAAATATCTAAACTTTCTTTATTTAGTTGAAACCCATAAGCTAAATTAAGGTTTTTTAATTTCCTATTAAATATTCCATCTACAGAAATTAGGTCAGCTGCTTTTGATGAAACTTCTGCGCCTCTAACATAATCAATAAGAGATTTTGGATTTTGAGTTGAATCAAATATATTCCAAGTAAGATTTCCCTCAGGACCACCATTTCCTTTTATGGCAGCTAGAAATCTTGAATCAATAATATCAGGCCTAAAGTGATCATTAGAGTGCTCACTAATTGTTATTGAAATTTCGGCATTAGTTGTTTGATTGATTAAAAAGGAAAGATTGTAATTAATATTATATTGTTTGATGTTTTTTGGTGAGAAGGGTGACTTAAATTCTGAACCAAGCGGTCTGCCATACCATATAACCGGAACATTAAAAGGGCTGCCTCCCTCACCAGGCTCAATGTTTCTTGATAAAAAAGGAAGAGCAGGATATGAAGGAGATTGAGGATTATCATTTACATCAACTTTAGATGATATGAAATGGAAATTATGTTTTAAAACCTCCGTTTCTTTTGAAAAATTCAAATAAATTTTTTGATGATCCTCATCATTTACAATATTGAATCTTTCTCCATATAAAAACCTACAAAAATTTCCATCAAGAATGCCGCCATTTTCTTCACAATTTGGATCTGGAACAAATTGACTTGCTTTTGGGTAAACTCCAGCAAAAAGTCCAGATGAAACAGTATCTGGACCAAGTACCTTGAAAGTTTTACCAAGACCACTTAATCCCAATTCAGCAATCCCATCTATTTCACTTGCAGATAAGGGAGATCTCTCAAGCGCATTGAAACCAATTACGAGTTTTCCATCTAGGATTTTTGTTCCAAACAAAATACCAAAACTATTATCATCTTGATTATAGTTTGTGGTGGCTTGTTTACCGGCTTTAACCCTGAATCCTTCAAATTCTCTAAATGTAAGAAAATTAATGACTCCAGCAATTGCATCTGAGCCATATATTGATGTTGCACCTTCTTTTAGAATTTCTATTTTTTCAATAGCAATTTCTGGAACAATATTTGCATCAATATAGCCATTTCCGTTATTTGATGGTGTTCCTGAAAAAGTATGTCTTCTAGAATTTAATAGCAATAAAGTAGCGGAAGCATCCAAACCCCTTAAGGTAATTGATGACATGCCCTGATCAACTCCCTCAAGTGCATTTGTTTGAAATCTAGATCCTGAGCTTACGTTCAAATATTTACTTATCTCACCAATATTTGTGATATTGAAATTTTTTAGATCCCTTTCTTTAATTTCTTGAATTGGAGATAAATCATTCTCGGCATTCTTTATTAAAGAACCAGTAACAACTGTTTCCTCAAAATCATCTGCAAAACTAAAAAAAGAGAAAAATACTAGATAAAAAAATACTTTTCTGTAGAACATGCAAATAATTATATGGTTTTATTTAAAAAGATAACAAAGATTTTTATGTACATAAAAAAACACTGGTCCATATAGGACCAGTGAAATAATTTATTTAGAGTTTAAATTAGAATGTAAGACTAAATTTAACTCCCATATTTTTGCCTGGAAGAGGCACAGGATCTTTTACAAAAGATGCATGATTCCTTGCAACCTCATCAAGTAAATTTCTTCCAAAAAATGTTACTTTTAACTCACTCTTATCAGCAAGACTATAGGTTTTAGTTAACCTAATGTCGAGCATTTTATAAGCATCAGTTGAAGTTTCACCTTCTCCAATGTCAGATTGTTTATCAACATCTTTAAGATTGAGGTTAAAAACTAAATCATTTCTTTCATATGACAAAGAATAAACATTTCTGGTTGGATTTATTCTTGGAACATAATGCCCGTCACTGAACTTAGCGTTAACCACATCTCTTCCGTAAGATAGGTTTAAAATTCCTGAATTAAGATCAAAAGACTTACCAAATTCAAATTCGTATCCATCAAATTCAGCATCTTCTTGCATATACATAGAGCAAATCAACTCTGGATGATCATGAGGATCTGCACCTTCTTCTTCTTCTTCTTCATGATGACATTCGTTATGATGTTCCTCTTCTTCTTCTTCCTCGCCTTCGTGCTCTTCTTGATCAATTAAAGCAATATAGTTATTAACGTCATTTACAAAAAAGCTAGCATATGCATACAAGCCATCTTTTTCATAATTTAAAGTAATATCAAAGTTATCTGAAGTTTCACTACTTAGTGTTGGATCACCAATTTCATATCTACCAGTAGCCATGTGAGGACCATTCATAAATAATTCGATTACAGATGGAAGTCTTTCTACGCTTGCGAAACCAACATTTACATTTAAGTTATCGCTTAGATCTCTTCCTATAGATGCAGCAAAACTATTAGTAGAATCATCTATATTGAAATAATCAATATCCTTATGCTCTTCATCAGTAACGCTTCCTGATCTCTCGATTTGATCTAGTCTCATTCCAATATCTACATTAAATAAATCTAAATCTCTACTAATGTAGTATCCAACAGTAAATTCCTCATTGTTTGCAGGATTCATAAAAGCTTCTTCACCAACTATTGAATTATCCTCATCAACAAAATTTATAACAATCTTTTGAGTTGAATTTCCGTTAGATATATCAAATGCAGCTCCATATTCTACTGCTTCATTCATAAAAACAGTTGGAGCATGTTCTTCTTCCTCCTCCTCTTCTTCTTCATGATGTTCTTCTTCATGAGCTTCAGTTAGAGAATAATCAGAATCACGATAGTTAAAATCAATTTTATTAACTAAATTACCATTAATATTATAAGAACCTTTAATTGTAAAAGTTTCAGAATCAGTGGTTGAGAAGATTCTTTCACCATGATGTTCTTCTTCTTCTTCTTCACCTTCGTGCTCATCTCCATGAAAAGGGATACCGTAAACGCTTTCGAGATTATCTAGTGAAAATCCTAAATAACCCCAATCTCCTGTTTTTGAAAGACCAAATTTTGTTGCTTCAACCGCAAAATCAGAATTTGCAATACATCCATCACACTCTTCATGATGTTCTTCCTCTTCTTCACCTTCATGATGTTCTTCTTCAATTGCTCCATTGGGAATATCATAATTTCCAAAATCAGTGTCCTTGAAACCAAAGTTGAAGTTAAAGCCACCAATTTTATTTCTGTAATTAATTGTTTTTGAATCGCCATTGTTTACAGATTGATCTTCATATCCAACTTTTATTTCTCTAGCGTCAAAATCAACTGGAGATATAACGTCATCGACAACATTTATAATTCCTCCTATTGTTCCATTTGCATATAGGATAGATGATGGACCTTTTACAATTTCAATTTGATCAATATCATTTAAATCAACATCATTTAAGTGGTCTACTCCAAGTCCTGAAACGTCACGATTTACCATACCGTTTTTAAGGATTTTTACTCTAGGACCAGACATTCCTCTGATAATAGGCTGCCCTACAGCAGCACCGTAATCAGCAATTGAAACACCAAGATAGCTATCTATGGCATCTCCTAAGCTAGTTGTTGCATCATCAGTAACATCTTCTCCGTCTATAACATAAAGAGGGTTTGTGATTTCTGACGTATCAACTAATGCTGACGTAACGACGACAGTTTCTTCGACCTCTTGCGATATTAAATCGTTTGAATGAAATGCAATTAAAACAATAATTGCGTTTAAAAATTTTTTCATGTTTCCTCCTTTATGAAAAATTAGTTAAAAAATTATTAAATAACTAATTTAAAGGTGGAGCTCTTGATAGGTTTGATTTTTGTTTTTGACTTACAAATCTATTGATTAGATTTGTTTTAGGGGATTCCTTTAAAAAATTGCTTTTATTTTTTGTTGAAGCAATTTTAATTTCAACATTTTCTTCACAAGCCTGACATTCAGACAAATGCTCATCTTCAAAGCTGTAATGATCATGATGATCTGCAAAGCTGTGCAATGAAATACTTGCTATAAATAGAATTGAATATAGTAGATATTTTTTATTCATGTTTGTTTAAGAAGTATAATAGACCATTAATCATTCAATTTTTCAAGCTATTTCTGCATAGCCTCAAGAAAGAGTTTTTCCCATTCTTCTGTAGAAGGCAGCCTTGGTGTAGTTAGATTACTGGGATCGGTTGCAGCATGTGCAACCAACTTTGGAATCATATCCTCAGTTATACCCATTTCTGAAAGGCTGCTAGGCATTCCAATCTTTTCATTTAATTTCTCAATTTCATTTGCTAAATCAGTTGTCACTTTATTTCCCATTGCACGCGCAATTCTTGCATATTTATTTTCAACATGATTTTGATTAAATCTTAATACTGATGGCAAGATAACTGCATTAAGTGTCCCGTGGTGGAGTCTAAGTTCTTGATTAGCTCCTAATGCATGACTCATTGAATGAACTGCTCCAAGACCTTTTGAAAACGCCATAGCACCCTCAGTAGATGCCATCATCATGTTCCATCTTGCTTCCTTATCCTGACCATCTTCACAAGCTCTGATAAGACTTTCTTCCTTGATAATTTTCTCAATTCCATCTATGCCGACTGCTTCAGCAGGAGGGTCATTAATCGGAGATAGAATTGCCTCTATGCAATGGGTTAGAGCATCCATTCCGGCTCCGGCAGTAAGGATTGGCGGTAAACCAAATGTAAGTTCTGGATCACAAATTGCCGCGGTAGGCATTAGATGTGGGCTTGCAAAAATTAATTTTCTTCCATCATTCATTGTAATTAAAGATCCAACAGATACCTCACTTCCAGTACCTGAGGTAGTGGGAATAGCAATCATAGGAATGGTCTCAGCTATTTTCCCGTAACCACCTTCATTAACTGAATAGTCTATGAGATTACCATCATGATTTGCCATAAGCGCTACAGCTTTAGCTAAATCTATGCTCGATCCACCTCCAAAACCAACAACGCCATCACAACCATTTAATTTATACAACTCTAAAGCTTCATTCACGGCTTTTTCTGTAGGATTGGCAGGAGTTTCTTCATAGAATGATGAAGAAAAATCATTAGATATAAGATTTCTAATTTTGTCAGTCATCCCTATTGAAGATAGCCCTGGATCAGTACAAATTAGAGGATTTTTTATTCCATGAGTTGTTAAAATTTCAGATATTTTATTTATTGCTCCATTTTCGAAATAAGGCCTATTAAAATAATTTAACTGCATAACATATTTTTTGTTTTTTAATTAATTATTATAGATTATATTATTCATTGTATGACCAAGCTAATAAAATACTCTTTTTTAATCTTTGCATGCTTTATTGAAGCAAAGCCTTTTGAATCAACTTACGAACCTTTACCTTCTCAGAATATTCTTATTAGAAATGCAAATATTTATGATGGAGAAGGAAATGAATTTAAAGAAACAGATCTTTTAATTCAGGATAGAAAAATTGTTGCTATTGGTGAAGATTTACCAGTTGGTAGCGAATTTTTGATCATTGATGCATCTAATAAATGGGTAACTCCAGGAATTATAGATATTCACTCTCACATGGGTGTTTACCCAGCGCCTGGAGTAAGCACAAGTTCTGATGGAAATGAAGCAACAAGTCCTGTAACTGCAGATGTATGGGCTGAACATTCAATTTGGGTTCAAGACCCTCAGTATGCACTTGCTTTAAAAGGAGGGGTAACTGCTTTTCATATTTTGCCTGGATCAGCAAATTTGATTGGTGGTAGAGGAGTAACTGTAAAAAATTTACAAAGAAATACCATCAATTCTATGAAATTTCCAGATGCACCTCATTCTTTAAAAATGGCCTGTGGAGAAAATCCAAAAAGAGTTTATGGAAATAGACAACAAGCCCCATCTACAAGAATGGGTAACGCAGCAGGTTATAGAAAATCATGGATTCAAGCTGAAGCTTACTTAAGTAGGTTAAATGAATACGAAGCGAAATCAGATGAAGCCAAAGAAATAGGATATGCACCTCAGAGAGATCTTGAGATGGACACTCTTGCAGGAGTGCTTCGAGGTGAAATATTAGTTCACAATCATTGCTACAGAGCCGAGGAAATGGCAACAATGATAAATATTGCAAATGAATTTAATTATAAAATTACTGCTTTTCATCATGGTGTTGAAGCATACAAAATTGCAGATTTATTAGCTGAAAATAATATATGTGGAGCTTTATGGGCAGATTGGTGGGGCTTTAAACATGAGGCATATGATATGGTTCAGGCTAATATAGCTATTGTTGATCAAGCTCTTGGTGGCAAAGGATGTGCAATTGTTCACTCTGATGATGCCATAGGAATTCAGCATCTCAATCAAGAAGCATCAAAAGCTTTAGCTGCTGGTTTAAGAGCTGGTTTTGATATTTCAAAAGCAAGAGCTATAAATTGGATTACCTCCAACCCAGCAAAGGCTGCGGGTATTTATGATCAAACTGGATCTTTAAAAGTTGGTAAAAATGCTGATGTCGTTATTTGGTCAAAAAACCCATTTAGTGTTTATGCCCTTGTTGAAAGAGTTTTTATTGATGGCGCAACAGCTTATGACAGAGAAAATAATTTTCAACCTGCAAGCGATTTTGATGTTGGAATAATTAGTCCAGAAAAAAATAGGATAGAAGAATGATAAGCCTATCAAAGAAAGTTCTTTTTTTATTTTTTATTTTTTTTAATGGAATTATAAATTCTGAAAGTATCCTTATCCAAAACGTAACAATTTATGATGGAAAAAATAATAATTCTTTTGTTGGAAATGTTTTAGTTGACGGAAACAAAATATCTCGAGTCTCAACTTCAAATCTCCGAGGAGATAAGGTAATAGATGCAACAGGAAAAATACTAACCCCAGGAATAATACCTACTGACACTGATATTGGAATTGTAGAAATAGGCGCATTAAGTGTAACTAGAGATGATTCATCAGATTTATATAAGATAGGATTTAGCATTTATGATGCTTTTAATCCGAACTCAGTTTTAATTCCATGGAATAGGTCAAATGGCATCACTTCAACTCTTACGCTACCTCAAAATACAGATAGTCCAATTGGAGGACTTGGATCTTTCTTTGTCCTTGATAGCAATCTTGAAATTACAGGTATAAAAGATAATGTAATGATAGGTCAAGTTGGAGGATCAGGAGGAGAATCTAGATCTGAAACTTTTTCAATTATGGAAGACTTATTGGAATTTGCATCCTCTATTGATTCTAAAGATTTGGAATCATACCAAGATGCAGCTGACTTGATTGATGATTCTCCAATTGCAGAAACAATGGAGCTTCATCCAAGAGATTTGAAAGCACTTTATAGATTGATTAATGATGATTTGCCTCTAATTATTAAAGCAAATAGGGCCTCAGATTTATTAAAACTTATCAAGATAAAAGAAAAATATGATTTAAATTTAATAATTATGGGAGCACAGGAAGCAGGTTTGGTTGCAAATAAAATTGCAGAAAGTGATATACCTTTGATAATAAATCCAATTAATAACATTCCTGAGTCTTTTGATGAGTTAGCAGCCAACATTGAGTTAGCAGGAAATCTAGAAAGAATGGGAATTACTTTGATGTTTAATGCTCCAAGAAGCCATAATTATCATCTAATTAGACAGGGAGCGGGGGTTGCGGTAGCAAATGGAATGACATATGAAGGTGCTCTAAAAGCAATCACTTTATCACCAGTAGAAGTTTTTAATTTAGGTAATAGAGGACAGATCGCTCAAGGAAATATAGCAGATTTAATTATTTGGGATGCTGATCCTTTAGAACCTTCTTCAATGCCTGAAAAAGTATTTATTAATGGCAAAGATATTGATTTAACATCCAGGATGTCGAGATTAACAGATAGATATACAAAAAATAAAGATAAGCCTAACGGATATAGAAATTAATTATCTTTGTTTATAACAACCCAATACAAAAGACCAATCAAAATTACATTTCCAATGATATAAGTTGTTAAATCCATTAGTTTTTAGTTATGCATAAAAAACTACTAAACAAATTATTAAAACAATATATATAGATACATATACATACTGAGCAATCTTAAAATCTTTTTTGAGTTTAGTATCTTTAGTAGTAGTTTGGTTGTTTTGATTATCGGAAGTGTCCATCTAATAATAATATCATTATATGGAGCCACCTGTCAGATTCGAACTGACGACCTGATGATTACAAATCAACTGCTCTAGCCAACTGAGCTAAGGTGGCAACGAGATGTATTATATACAAATTATTCTTTTGGGAAAGAGCATCCAGTTCCACCAATACCACAATACCCATTAGGATTTTTAGCTAAATATTGTTGATGATACTCTTCTGCTAAATAATAATTCTTAACGGGCTCTATTTCAGTGGTAATGCTTTCAAGGCTGTCAGTTTTAAAATTATTTTTGACTAGTTCTTTTTGATATATGTCCTTTGATTCCAATGCTACTCTAAGATCATCATCATTGTTTGTATAAATGACCGATCTGTATTGAGTTCCAATATCATTGCCTTGTCTCATGCCTTGAGTAGGGTCATGACACTCCCAAAAAATTTTTAATAAATCCATTAGAGCTATTACATTTGAGTCATATGTAACTTTTACAACCTCGGCATGATTTGTATCTCTATAACACACATCTTCATATGAGGGATTTTCTTTATCCCCACCTGAATATCCAACAGAGGTTAAAAAAACTCCTGGTAAATCCCAAAACTTTCTTTCAACTCCCCAAAAACATCCAGCACCGAATACTATCTCTTTATAATTTTCAGGAATATTCTCATCAATGGGAATATTTTTAACAAAATGAATCACGTTTAATAAACTCCTTTTATGCTTATTTGACCAGTTGCAATAACTTCTTCACCTTCTTTAGATTCAATTATTGCATTTCCTTGAGCATCTATATCTTTAAAGATAGCTTTTTTTTGAAGATGTTCTCCATCGAATATTTCAATCTCTTTGTTTATATGCATACAACTATTTTTCCAATCATCAAGCCAATTATCATAGGAATTATCAAAAATGTTTAAAAACTCGGTCAGTATTAAATTGATAAGTTCATTTCTTTTTGATTCAAGAGCAAATTTAGATAAATCACCCCACCATGATTCTTTTTTACTTATATTTAAGTTTATGCCTATTCCTATAATGGTTTTGATATTCTCCTTGTTTGTCTCAGTTTCAACCAAAATCCCACCAATTTTTTTATCATTTAACAAAATATCATTTGGCCATTTAAGCATTATTGAAGATGATTTTATTAATTTATCAATGGCTTTTTTGCATATAAGACCAGAAATTAAGCTAACTGGGCTTATTTGTGAGGTATTTTGATTCGTACTTATTGTCATGTATATATTGCCAGAATTGGGGCTAGACCACTTTTTACCATGTCTTCCTCTTCCTTTTGTTTGTTTTTCTGAAATATAAATATGAAAGTCTTCTATGCCTTCTATTCTTTTAGCTTCTTCGTTTGTAGAGTCAATTTCATCATAAATATTAAGATTAAGCCTATTTGTTGGCAAATCCTTCAAAATTATGTCTTTATTTAACTTGCTCAATGTAAGAAATTAGTTGACTTAAAGTCATTCTAGAACAAAAATAGCTACCTTTAAATGGAGAGGTGGGTGAGTGGTTAATACCAGCAGACTGTAAATCTGCCGCTTCGGCTACGTAGGTTCGAATCCTACCCTCTCCACCATTGATTTTTATAATAAAAAGTGCGTTTAAAATATCTTTTAAAAAAGGTTGAGTTTATAGTCTTTTAGAGGGATAATACGCCACCAAAAATAGGATGCTTATGAACGGGCTCATATAGCTCAGCGGTAGAGCACTTGCTTGGTAAGTAAGAGGTCACCGGTTCAAGTCCGGTTATGAGCTCCAATTTATAACAATTTAAGAGAGGCATAAAAATGGCTAGAGAAAAATTCGAGAGAACCTTACCCCACGTAAATGTGGGTACTGTTGGTCACGTCGACCATGGTAAAACTACTCTTACTGCTGCTTTAACTAAAGTGGCTGCAGAGGTTTATGGTGGTGATGCAGTTGATTTTGCTAATATCGATAATGCTCCAGAAGAAAGAGAAAGAGGGATTACAATCGCAACTTCTCACGTAGAGTATGTATCAACAGCGAGACACTATGCACACGTTGATTGTCCAGGTCACGCCGACTATGTTAAAAACATGATCACTGGTGCTGCACAAATGGACGGTGCAATTCTTGTTGTAAGTGCTGCTGATGGACCAATGCCTCAAACAAGAGAGCACATCCTTCTTGCAAGACAGGTTGGTGTTCCATACATTGTTGTATATATGAACAAAGCTGATCAAAATGATGATGCTGAAATGATTGAATTAGTTGAAATGGAAATTAGAGAGCTATTAAATGAATATGATTTCCCTGGAGATGATACACCTATTATTGTTGGAAGTGCTTTAAAAGCGCTTGAAGGAGATACTTCAGATATTGGAGTTCCTTCAGTACAAAAACTAATTGAGACTTTAGATACATATGTACCTGAGCCTGAAAGACCTGTTGATGGTAATTTCTTGATGCCAATTGAGGATGTTTTCACAATATCTGGAAGAGGTACTGTAGTAACAGGAAGAATTGAAACTGGCATTGTCAATACTGGAGATCCTCTTGAGATCGTAGGTATTAAAGAAACAACTGATACAACTTGTACCGGTGTTGAAATGTTCAGAAAATCTCTCGATGAAGGAAGAGCTGGTGAGAATTGCGGTATTCTTTTAAGAGGCGTCGAAAGAGATGCGGTTGAGAGAGGACAAGTTTTGGCTAAACCTAAATCAATTTCACCTCATACAAAATTTGAAGCTGAAATATATGTTTTAAGTAAAGATGAAGGTGGAAGACATACTCCATTTATGAATAACTACAGACCTCAGTTTTATTTCAGAACAACTGATGTAACAGGTGCTTGTGAATTACCTGAAGGTACTGAAATGGTTATGCCTGGAGATAATATCAAAATGGTTGTTTCATTAATTGCTCCAATTGCGATGGACGAAGGTTTGAAATTTGCAATTAGAGAGGGTGGAAGAACTGTTGGTGCTGGCGTAGTATCAAAAATAGTAGAGTAACATAAGACTTTTTGGCCGAGGCTTTATGCCTCGGCTTGTTTGTCTTTGAGGAAAATGAAAAATTATAGGCCAGTGGCTCAATTGGTAGAGCATCGGTCTCCAAAACCGGGGGTTGGGGGTTCGAGTCCCTCCTGGCCTGCCATGAGGAACGAGCTGGTAGAGAGTTGAATTATGAATAAAGGGTCTACTTCAAAAACTCTTGATAACCTTAAGTGGTTATTAGCATTAGTTGTATTTGCTGCAGCTGTTGTTGGAAATAGCTACTTTGTAGAGGTTGCATTCTTGTATAGAGTTCTTGGAGTGCTATTTCTCTTCATTATCGGACTTGGAATAATTGCTATTACAAGTTTTGGTACAAACGCTCTTAAGTTAATGAGAGAATCAAGAACTGAAATAAGAAAAGTTGTTTGGCCAACAAGAATGGAAACAACACAAACTTTTATGATTGTATTTGGTGCAATCGTTGTTTTATGCTTATTTTTTTGGGGACTTGAATCCCTTCTGAGTTTTTTAACAGGTTTAGTTTTAGGATAATTAATGGATTGGTATGTGATACAAGCTTATTCTGGGTATGAGCAAAAAGTTAAAGCTGCTCTTGAGGAGAGAATTGCATTAAATAACCTATCTGAAAAGTTTGGAGAAATTCTAATACCTACAGAGCAAATTGTAGAATTAAAAGGCGGTGCGAAAAAAACAACAGAAAGGAAGTTTTTCCCTGGTTATATATTAGTTCAAATGAATTTAGAAGATGACTCATGGCAGTTAGTTCAATCTACTCCTCGTGTTTCTGGTTTTGTAGGCGGTACAAGAGATAAGCCTCTACCTATATCTGAGGAAGATGTTAATAATATTATTAACAGAATTGAAGTTGGTGAAGATGCACCAGCTCCAAAAACAATTTATGAGCCTGGAGAAGTTATAAGAGTTTGTGATGGACCATTTAATGATTTCAATGGAGTGGTTGAAAACGTCGATTATGAGAGAAATATGGTTAAAGTTTCTGTTCAAATCCTTGGTAGGGCAACTCCAGTTGAGTTAGATTTTATGCAAATTGAGAAAACATAATGGCAAAAAAAGTAGTTAATGTATTAAAGTTACAAATTCCAGCCGGAGGCGCAAATCCTAGTCCCCCAGTAGGTCCTGCTTTGGGACAAGTTGGACTAAATATAATGGACTTTTGTAATGCATTTAATTCTGCTACTCAAGAATCTGAAAAAGGCATACCGCTTCCAGTTGTTATAAATGTATATGAGGATAAATCGTTTGATTTTGTTGTAAAAACTCCACCGGCAGCTGTTTTAATTAGAAAAGCCCTAAATATTCAAAAAGGAAGTGGTGAACCTAACAGAGAAAAGGTCGGAAAATTGACTAGAGCACAATTAGAGGACATAGCAAAGGCAAAAGAACCAGATTTAAATGCAAATGACATGGATGCTGCAGTAAAGATCATTGCAGGAACAGCAAGAAGCATGGGTGTTGAAACAGACTTATGAGTAGCGTAACTAAAAAACAAAAAATCATTCAGGAAAAACTAGACCCTGAAAAGACTTATTCTGTTTCTGAGGCGATGGAAATCATTCAATCAGTTAAGTCTGAAAAGTTTGATGAATCGATTGATATATCTGTCAAGCTTGGGGTGGATCCTAATAAATCTGATCAAAATGTTAGAGGAGCTGTTACTTTACCAAATAGCCTTGGTAAAGAAGTGAAGGTAGCAGTATTTGCAGATGGCGATCATGCCAGTCAAGCTGAAAAAGCAGGAGCTGATTTCATCGGAATGGATGATTTAGCAGAAAAGTTTCAAAAAGAAGAAATTAGCGTTGATGTTGTTATTTCGTCAAATGCAGCAATGAAAGTGGTTGGTAAATTGGGCCAGGTATTAGGACCTAAAGGACTAATGCCGAACCCAAAAACTGGAACAGTTTCTGACGATGTTGAAACAGCTATTAAAAATGTGAAAGCTGGACAAGTAAGATTTAGAACAGATAAAAATGGAATTATTCATGGAAGTATTGGCAAAGTATCCTTTGATGGAGACAAAATTGCAGCAAATGCTTCTGCGTTATTAGAAGAGTTAAAAAAATTAAAACCAGCATCTGCTAAAGGTGTCTATATTGGCAATATTGCCATTAGTAGCACCATGGGACCAGGTATAAAAATAAATCCTGGCGAGCTGGGATAAGTTTTAGTTTTACAGCGATGTAAAACTAGATAGTTGCGTTTTACGCAGCCGTCGAAGACCGTAGGTGTCGAGAGACTTAATTGCCTACGTAGGGGGTGTTCAAATTGTAATTTTTGCAATTTGTCGCCAAATAGCCGAAAGGCTTTAATTGGAGAATTGCTGTGGCATTATCTAAGAGTGAAAAAGAAAAAATAGTTCAGGATGTTAAAGAAGTTGCATCAAATGCTTCTTCATTAGTTATTTCTGATGCTAGAGGTTTAAAAGTATCTGAACTTTCTGAGATTAGAACTAAAGCAAACCAGTCAGGTATTCATATTCAAGTGATTAAGAATTCATTGGCTAAATTAGCTTTTGAAGGAACTGATTTTGGATGTTCTGACGAAGTTCTTTTTGGACCTTCACTATTTGCTTTTTCTTTCGAAGAGCCAGGTGCAGCTGCAAAATTGCTCAAGACTTATGCTAAAAATTTTGATGAACTTGAAATTAAGGCTTTAGTAGTTGAAGGGCAATTATTAGATGGAAGCCAAATTGATATTTTGGCAAAACTTCCATCTAAAGAAGAGGCATATGGACTTATTGCCAATGTATTACAGGCTCCAGTAAGTAAGTTTGCAACTTTACTAAATGAAGTTCCAAGCAAGCTTGCAAGAGTACTAACAGCAGTTCGAGACAACAAAGAGGCGTCAGCCTAAATTATAAGGAGAATAAAAATGGCAACTAATAAAGATGATATCTTAAAAGCAATAGAGGAAATGTCAGTTATGGATCTAGTAGATCTTATTTCTGCTATTGAAGAAAAATTTGGTGTTACAGCAGCAGCAGCCGTTGCAGCAGCACCAGCAGCAGCAGGTGGAGATGGTGACGCTCCAGCAGCTGAAGAGAAAGATGCATTTGATGTTGTTTTAGCAGCAGCAGGTGATCAAAAAGTTCAAGTTATTAAAGCTGTAAGAGCTATAACTGGACTTGGTTTAAAAGAAGCAAAAGATATGGTTGATGGAGCACCTAGCACTTTAAAAGAGGGTGTTAAAAAAGAGGAAGCCGAAGAGATGTTAGCTAAGCTTACTGAAGCTGGTGCTACTGGTGAACTTAAGTAAAACAATCATATTAAATTAATAAGGAAGCATTTATGCCATATAGCTATACAGAAAAGAAAAGAATAAGAAAGAATTTTGGTACCTTCGCTCAGGTGATGGATCTACCAAACTTGATTGAAACCCAAACTAATTCTTATGCTGAATTTTTGCAAGCTGATGTGGCGCCTGAGGCAAGAAAGAAACAAGGACTTGAGGAAGTTTTTCAATCCTTGTTTCCAATTAAAAGTGTTTCAGGTAATGCAGCCTTAGAGTATGTATCTTATGAACTTGGCAAAAATACATACGATGTTCAAGAATGTTTAATACAAGGATTGACATATTCTGCACCGCTAAGAATAAAAGTTAAATTAGTTTTATTTGATAGAGATTCTAATTTTGAAGAAGTAAAAGATATTAAAGAAGGTGAAGTATTTATGGGCGAAGTACCATTAATGACTGATGATGCTTCATTTATTATCAATGGAACTGAAAGGGTTGTTGTATCTCAATTACATAGGTCTCCAGGCGTCTTTTATGATCACGATAAGGGTAAAACTCATTCTTCTGGAAAGGTTTTATACTCTGCAAGAATTATTCCATATAGAGGTTCTTGGTTAGATTTTGAGTTTGATCCAAAAGACATTTTATTTAGCAGAATAGATAGAAGAAGAAAAATTCCAGCCACTATTATGCTTAGAGCTCTCGATATGGGCACTGAAGAAATATTATCAGAGTTTTATGAAGAAGATATTTTTACTATTGATAAAGATAATGTAAAGGTAGCATTAGTGCCAGAGAGACTGCGTGGTGAGACTCTATCTGTTGACATAAAAGTTAAAAGCAAAGTTTACGTAGAAGCTGGTAAGAGAATTACTGCTCGTCACATTAAAGAGCTTACTGGTTCTAAAGCCTCTGAAATATCATTAGCCCAAGAATTCTTATACGGAAAAGTTCTTTCGAAAGACATTTTTAATAAAGAGACTGGTGAAGTTTTATTTTCTGCAAACACTGAAATTGACGAAGTGATTTTGGAAGAAATTAAAAATAATGACATCAATCAAATTAAATGCTTGTACATAAATGAATTAGATAAAGGTCCTTACATATCAAATACTTTGAGAGCTGATCCTACAACTAATAAATTAGAAGCTTTAGTTGAAATATACAGAATGATGAGGCCAGGAGAGCCGCCAACAAAAGATTCGGCAGAAACCTTATTTAATAATTTGTTCTTTAATGAAGAAAGATATGATTTATCTGAAGTCGGCAGAATGAAATTTGATAGAAGACTTAAGCTAGATGCAAAAAAAGATAATCCACATGTCTTAGACAAGCAGGACATAATCGAGGTTATGAAAGGTATTGTTAATATTCGTGATGGACATGATATTGTTGATGATATTGATCATCTTGGAAATAGAAGAGTTAGATCTGTTGGTGAAATGACTGCTAATCAATTTAGAGTTGGTCTTATTAGAGTTGAAAGAGCAGTAAGAGAAAGATTAAGCATGGCTGAAGCTGATGAACTTGGACCGCAAGATTTAATTAATGCCAAACCAGTAACTGCTGCAATTAAAGAATTCTTTGGTTCTAGTCAATTATCACAGTTTATGGATCAAAATAATCCTTTATCAGAAATTACTCATAAGAGAAGGGTTTCCGCACTTGGGCCTGGAGGACTTACAAGAGAAAGGGCTGGATTTGAGGTTAGAGACGTTCATCCAACTCATTACGGAAGAGTTTGTCCAATTGAAACCCCAGAAGGACCAAATATTGGATTAATTAATTCTTTTGCATCATATTCAAGAACAAATCAATATGGTTTTATTGAAACTCCATATAGAAAAGTATCAAAAGGTAAGGTCACGGACGAAATTATATATTTATCAGCAATTGATGAGGCTGAGCACGTTATTGCTCAAGCAAATGTAATGCTAGATAAAAACAACCGATTTGTAGATGATCTTGTTGCTGTGAGACATGCAAATGAATTTGAGTTAATGTCCCCAGACAGAATTGATTTAATGGATGTATCTCCACAACAAGTTGTTTCAATTGCTGCTTCTTTAATACCATTCCTAGAGCATGACGATGCTAACAGAGCTTTAATGGGATCTAACATGCAACGACAAGCAGTTCCAGTCCTTAGAGCTGAGAAACCACTAGTAGGAACTGGATTAGAAACTGTTGTTGCAAGAGATTCAGGAGTATGTATTGTTGCTAAAAATTCAGGAGTTGTAGAAAGTGTTGACGCTTCAAGAATTGTTGTTCGAGTAACCGATAAGAAGTCCAAAACTGCTTCAGATGTCTATAATCTAATTAAATATACAAGATCAAATCAGAATACTTGTATTAATCAACGCCCGATTGTAAAAGCAGGCGATGTCGTTAAAAAAGACGATATTCTTGCTGACGGACCCTCTGTTGATAACGGGGAGTTAGCACTAGGACAAAATATCAGAATTGCTTTTATGCCTTGGAATGGATACAACTTTGAGGATTCAATTTTAATCTCCGAGAAAGTTGCAAGAGAAGATAGATTTACATCAATTCATATTCAGGAAATAGTTTGTATTGCCAGAGATACTAAGCTTGGTTCAGAAGAAATTACTGCCGATATTCCAAATGTTGGAGAAGGCTCATTAAACAAGCTCGATGAATGCGGAATTGTATATGTTGGCGCTGAAGTTGAGCCAGGTGACATTTTAGTAGGAAAGATCACTCCAAAAGGTGAGACTCAACTTTCTCCTGAAGAAAAATTATTAAGAGCAATTTTTGGAGAAAAGGCATCTGATGTAAAAGACACATCTCAGAGATCAAGTTCAAAAGGCACGGTAATAGGTGTTGAAGTTTTCACTAGAGATGGTGTTGAAAAAGATGAAAGGACTCAAGCAATTGAGCAAGACCATCTTGATCAGTCAAAAAAAGATTCTGATGATGAGGCGGGTGTTGTAGAACAAGCTACCAAAACAAGACTGTGTGAGCTATTAAAGTCTAAAAAAGCAGTTAAAGGAAATGGTGTAAAAAAAGGAGAGGTTCTCTCAGCTGAAAAACTAGAATCTTTTAAACTAAATGATATTTTCTCTCTTAGAACCAGTGATGATTCTATTAATACTGTTATTGAAGAAACAGAAACCTCATATAAGCAATATATCAAAGATATTAAAGCAAGATATGAGGAAAAAGTTGCAAAAATTACTAGGGGCCACGATTTAGCACCAGGGGTAATCAAAATTGTTAAAGTCTTTTTGGCAATTAAAAGAAGGATTCAGCCTGGAGATAAAATGGCAGGAAGACATGGAAACAAAGGTGTTATTTCTGAAATCATGCCTGTTGAGGATATGCCATATGATGAAAAAGGAAATCCAGTTGATATTGTCTTAAATCCTCTTGGAGTACCCTCAAGAATGAATGTTGGACAGATACTTGAAACGCATATGGGATCTGCTGCAAAAGGTATAGGAAGAAAAATAGATGAAATGATCAAAGATAATGCAAAACCTGCAGAACTCAAATCTTATTTGGATAAACTATATAACCAAAATGCTGCAAATAAAGAAGATATTAATTCACTCAATAACAATGAAATTAATGAGCTTGCTGAAAATTTAAGAGATGGCTTACCAATTGCTACTCCTGTTTTTGATGGTGCAAAAGAAAGTGAAATTAAAGATCTTCTTAAGCTTGCTGACATACCAGAATCAGGTCAGATAAATCTTTATGATGGAAGAACCGGATCAAAATTCGATAGGCCTGTAACAGTTGGTTATATGTACATGATTAAATTAAACCACTTAGTCGATGACAAAATGCATGCTAGATCAACCGGGTCATATAGCCTTGTTACACAACAACCACTAGGTGGAAAGGCTCAGTTTGGAGGGCAAAGATTTGGTGAAATGGAGGTTTGGGCGCTTGAGGCCTATGGAGCTTCATACACTCTTCAAGAAATGCTCACTGTTAAATCTGATGATGTATCTGGAAGAACGAAAATGTATAAAAATATCGTAGATGGAAGTTATGAGATGGATGCCAATGTCCCAGAATCATTTAACGTTTTAAGTAAAGAGATTAAATCTTTAGGAATTAACATCGAATTAGATTTAGAAAATTAGGAGAATAAATTGAAAGACTTATTAAATTCTTTAAAAACTGGTCAAGAGGACTTCACAACAATCTCTGCAGGCTTAGCCTCTCCTCAAGTAATAAAATCTTGGTCCTTCGGTGAAGTGAAGAAACCTGAAACAATAAATTACAGAACATTTAAGCCCGAGAGAGATGGGCTATTTTGCGCAAAGATATTTGGGCCTGTAAAAGATTACGAATGTATCTGTGGTAAATATAAAAGAATGAAACACAGAGGTGTTGTCTGTGAAAAATGTGGTGTTGAAGTAACTCTAGCAAAAGTTAGAAGGGAAAGAATGGGTCACATTGATCTTGCTGCGCCAGTTGCACATATTTGGTTCCTTAAATCTTTACCATCAAGAATTGGTTTGTTACTTAATGTGACTTTAAGAGAAATAGAAAGAGTCTTATATTTTGAAAGCTATATAGTAACTGACCCTGGACTTACTGAATTAGAAAAAGGACAGATCCTCACCGAAGAGGAGTGGGTAGAAAAATATGAAGAGTTTGGAGATGAATTTTCTGCTGGAATGGGTGCTGAAGCAGTGCAAATACTGCTTGAAGAACTTGATATAGATGATGAGATTAGAATTATTAGAGAAGAAATTCCACAAACAAATTCAGAAACAAAACTAAAGAAATTTTCGAAGAGATTAAAATTATTAGAAGCTTTTAACAATTCCGGAAATAAGCCTGAATGGATGATTATGAATGTTCTTCCAGTTTTACCACCAGATTTAAGACCTTTAGTACCCTTAGAAGGTGGAAGATTTGCAACCTCTGATCTCAATGATCTTTATAGAAGAGTTATTAATAGAAATAATAGATTAAAAAGATTATTGGAACTGAATGCTCCAGAAATTATTGTTAGAAATGAAAAAAGAATGCTTCAAGAGTCAGTTGACGCTCTATTAGATAATGGACGAAGAGGAAGAGTTATAACAGGTACAAATAAGAGACCTTTAAAATCTCTTGCTGACATGATCAAAGGAAAAGGCGGAAGATTTAGACAAAACTTACTTGGAAAAAGAGTTGATTATTCTGGAAGATCTGTAATTGTTGCTGGCCCTAATTTGAAATTACATCAATGCGGGTTACCTAAGAAGATGGCATTAGAATTATTCAAACCTTTTGTCTATGGAAAGTTAGAGAATAGGGAGCTTGCAACTACAATTAAAGCTGCAAAAAAACTTGTTGAAAGAGAAACTCCAGAAGTTTGGGAAGTGCTCGAAGAAGTAATTAGAGAACATCCAGTTTTGTTAAACAGAGCACCAACTCTTCATAGACTTGGTCTACAAGCTTTTGAACCAAAATTAATTGAAGGTAAAGCAATTCAGTTACATCCTCTTGTTTGCGTAGCATTTAACGCAGACTTTGATGGTGACCAGATGGCTGTCCATGTCCCATTAACATTGGAGGCGCAGCTTGAAGCCAGGGCTTTAATGATGTCAACTAATAATATTCTATCTCCAGCAGATGGATCACCTATCATTAATCCTACTCAAGACGTGGTCCTTGGTCTCTACTACATGACAAGAGATAACGCTAACGCTTCTGGTGGCGGAAGAACATTTAGTAATGCTGATGAGGTTTTAAGAGCATATGAAACAGAAAATTTAGAAATTCATTCACCTGTAAAAGTAAGAATTACTCATGAAAATGGTGAGACATCAATTGAAGAAACCACAGTTGGACGTATTTTAATATGGAGAATAACTCCTGCTGAAGTTGGTTTTAAAAACATTAATACCGTTTTAAACAAGAAAACAGTATCAAAATTAGTTGATACTTCATATAGAAAAGCAGGACTTAAAAAAACAGTAATATTTGCAGACCAACTAATGTATCTTGGTTTTGATTTTTCAACTAGGTCCGGTTCTTCTATTGGCGTCAATGATTTTGTTATACCCCAAGAAAAAGCAAGTATCATCGATTCATCAGAAAAAGAAGTAAAAGCAATTGAAAAACAATTCGACTCTGGTCTAGTAACAAGAGGAGAAAGATATAATAAGGTAATCGATATTTGGTCTAGAGCTAATGAACAGGTTGCAAAAGCAATGATGGAAAAAATTAGTTCAGAAACTGTTAAAAATCCTGATGGAGAAAATGTAGATCAGTCATCTTTTAATTCTGTCTATATTTATGCAGATTCAGGTGCAAGAGGTTCACCTGCTCAAATTAGACAGCTCTCTGGTATGAGAGGATTAATGTCTAAGCCGGATGGATCGATTATTGAAACTCCTATTACTGCAAACTTTAGAGAAGGCTTGTCTGTTCTCCAATACTTTATATCAACTCATGGAGCCAGAAAGGGCTTAGCAGATACTGCTTTAAAGACTGCTAATTCAGGATACTTAACAAGAAGATTATGTGACGTTTCAATGGATTCAGTTATAAATATTGAAGATTGCGGTACAACTGAGTCAATAACGGTTACTTCAATCATTGATGGTGGAGAAATTATTCAACCTCTTACTGATAGAATTTTGGGAAGAGTAATTGCAGAGCCAATACTTGATGCTGATGGAAAAGAAATTTTCCCAGTTAACACAATGCTTGATGAAGATGCGCTAGTTATCATAGAAGAATTGAACTTATCAAGCTTAAAAATAAGATCTCCAATGACATGTGATGCTCCTATTGGAGTTTGTGCTCTTTGTTATGGCAGGGATCTTGCAAGAGGCCATTTGGTCCACAGAGGTGAGGCTGTTGGAGTTGTTGCTGCACAATCTATTGGAGAGCCTGGAACTCAATTAACCATGAGGACATTCCATATTGGTGGTGCCGCATCGAGTTCATCTGAAGAGAATGCAATTTTTAACAAAAATTCTGGAGTTGTAAACTTTTCTGATGATATGAAAACAGTTACTAATAAGGACAAACTTGAAGTTGTTGTTTCAAGAAATGCTATGTGTTCAATATCAGACGCTAATGGGAAAATTATTGAACAATACAAGGTGCCATATGGAGCAACTTTGGAGGTAGCCAACTCGACTGATCTTGAAGAAGGTATCAGAATAGCATCATGGGATCCATATACAAGACCTATAATCTCCGAAACTTCGGGTAAAGTTAAATTTACTGATATACAAGATGGAATAACTGTAAGAGAACAGCTTGATGAATTAACAGGTTTATCAAGTGTTGAGATCATTGAAGTTGCTGACAGAACTTCAGCTGGCAGAGACATGAGTCCAACAATTGAAATCGTAGATTCAAAAGGTAAGCCAGTTTTAATTGGGGAATTTAAACAACCAGCAGTATATCCATTACCTGCTGGAGGACTTGTAAACCTTGTGAATGGTCAAAAAATAACTGCTGGTGAAGTGATTGCTCGAATGCCTCTAGTTGCTTCTAAAACTAAAGATATTACAGGCGGACTTCCAAGAGTTGCAGATTTATTTGAAGCTAGAACACCAAAAGATGCTGCAGTTCTCGCTGAAGAATCTGGTGTCGTATCATTCGGCAAAGAAACAAAAGGTAAAGTTAGGCTTGTAATAACTCCTGAAGGCGCTACTAAAAAAGCTCAAAACAAAGAAATGCTAATTCCAAAACATAGAACTTTAAATGTTTTTGAAGGAGAGAGAGTTAATAAGGGTGATGTAATTTCGGAAGGACCTTTAAGCCCTCATGATATATTAAGATTAAAAGGCATACCTGAGTTAACAAACTTCATTGTAAATGAAATTCAAGACGTATACAGACTTCAGGGAGTTTCTATTAACGATAAACATATTGAAACTATATTGAGACAGATGCTGAGAAAAGCATTGGTCATTGAAGGTGGTGATACAAAATTCATACAAGGTGATCAGGTGAGTTATGCAGAATTAAAAGAAGAAAATTCAAAAGCTGAAGCTGACGGAAAAAATCCTGCTGAATATGAAAGAGTATTACTTGGTATAACAAAGGCATCATTAGCAACAGATTCATTTATATCTGCTGCGTCTTTCCAAGAAACTACTAGAGTATTAACTGAGGCTGCTGTTACAGGCAAAAAAGACCATTTAAGAGGCCTTAAAGAAAATGTTGTTGTTGGAAGATTGATACCTGCTGGTACTGGTATGGAATTTCATGACAAACTAAGAGACAAAAAAATAGGTGAGTTTGAAGAGAGTACATTATCAGATGAAGATATTGAAGCAGCATTAAGGCAAGAGCTTCAAGAAAATGATGAAGAATAATGTTGACCATTAACCATATGCTCTATAAAATCGCCGCCTATATAAGAAATTAATATGGCAACAGTTAATCAGTTAATTAAAAAATCTAGAAAACCAAAGGTTAAGAAAACTGATGTGCCTGCATTAAATTCATGCCCTCAAAGACGTGGAGTATGCACAAGGGTTTACACCACAACTCCAAAAAAACCAAATTCTGCTCTGCGTAAAGTATGTAGAGTGCGCTTAACTAGTGGATATGAAGTTACTTCATATATAGGTGGAGAAGGTCATAACTTACAAGAACACTCATTAGTTTTAATCAGAGGTGGAAGAGTGAAAGACTTACCTGGTGTTCGGTACCATACTATAAGAGGAACGTTGGATACATCTGGGGTTGCTAGCAGAAAACAAAGACGCTCAAAATATGGGGCTAAGAAAGGTAAATAGTTATGCCTAGAAGACGAAGTCCAGAAAAAAGAAAAGTTCTCCCAGATCCAAAGTACAAGGATGTTGTTCTAGCAAAGTTCATGAATAATTTGATGAAAGATGGCAAAAAATCTGTCGCAGAAAAAATTGTTTATGGCGCATTTGACGAAATCAATAAAAATTCTAAAGAAGACCCACTAGAAGTTTTCATGAAAGCTTTAGAAGAAGTTAGTCCAGTTGTTGAGGTTAAGTCTAGAAGAGTCGGCGGAGCTAACTATCAGGTTCCTGTTGAAATAAGACCTTCTAGAAGACAAGCTTTAGCAATGAGATGGATTGTTGAAGCTGCTCGAAGCAGAAATGAAAAATCAATGGATTTAAGATTAGCTGGTGAACTTCAAGATGCTTCTCAAAAAAAAGGTTCGGCCTTTAGAAAAAGAGAAGACGTTCATAAGATGGCCGAGGCGAATAAAGCTTTTTCACACTTCAGATTTTAATTAAAAATAATTATGGCTAGAGATACTGTTTTAAACAAATATAGAAACGTTGGTATATGCGCTCACGTTGACGCTGGTAAGACTACTACTACTGAAAGAGTTTTATTTTACACAGGTCTTTCTCATAAAATCGGAGAAGTGCATGATGGTGCTGCTGTAATGGATTGGATGGAACAGGAGCAGGAAAGGGGAATAACAATTACATCTGCGGCTACTACTTGTTTTTGGAGTGGAATGGAGCAGCAATATCCCCAACACAGAATAAATATTATTGATACACCAGGTCACGTAGATTTTACTATTGAGGTAGAAAGATCTTTAAGAGTTTTAGATGGAGCTGTAGTCGTTTTTTGTGGAACTTCTGGTGTTGAACCTCAATCGGAAACGGTATGGAGACAGGCTAATAGATATGAGGTGCCTAGGATTGTTTTTGTTAACAAAATGGATAGAGCAGGCGCTAACTTTGAAAGGGTAGTTGATCAAATTAAAGACAGATTACAAGCAAATGTAATACCAATTCAATATAACATCGGAGCTGAAGATGATTTTAAGGGTGTTATTGATCTGATAAATATGAGAGCTATTTATTGGAATGAAGATGATCAAGGTCTTACATTTGATTCAAAAGAGATACCAGATGATTTAATGGATAAATGCTCAAAATTAAGAGAAGAGATGTTAGAAGCTGCAGCCGAGGCAAGTGAAGATCTCATGGATGCATATTTAGAGTCAGGAGAATTAACACCAGATCAAATTAAAGAAGGATTAAGAATCAGATCTCTTGCAAACGAAGTAATATTAGCGCTATGTGGTTCTGCATTTAAAAATAAAGGTGTTCAAGCTGTTTTAGATGCGGTCATTGACTTTCTACCAGCTCCTGATGAAGTTAAAGCTATAGAGGGGGTTATACCAAACAATTCAGATGAAGATGATGAAATTGATTCAAGATCATCATCTGACGATGAACCTTTTTCTGCACTAGCATTCAAGATCGCCACTGATCCATTTGTAGGAACCCTTACATTCATTCGAGTTTATTCTGGTGTTTTAAATGTTGGTGACGGCGTATTAAATACAACTAAGTCTAAGAAAGAGCGTGTGGGAAGAATGGTCCAGATGCACTCAAATAATAGAGAAGAAATTAAAGAGGTGAGAGCTGGAGATATTGCTGCTTGTATTGGACTAAAAGATATTACAACTGGAGATACTTTATCTGATGCAAACAAACCGATTATCCTTGAAAAAATGGATTTCCCGGAACCGGTTATCTCAGTTGCCGTAGAACCAAAGTCAAAGCAAGACCAAGAAAAAATGTCCTTGGCTCTAGGTAAGCTTGCACAAGAGGATCCTTCATTCCGTGTTGCAAGTGATGAAGAATCTGGACAAACAATAATTTCAGGCATGGGTGAGCTTCATTTGGATGTACTTGTCGATAGAATGAAAAGAGAGTTTTCAGTTGAAGCTAATATAGGGAAACCTCAGGTAGCTTATAGGGAAACTATAAAAGAAACAGTAGAAATTGAAGGTAAATTTGTTAGACAAAGTGGCGGTAAAGGTCAATATGGTCACGTTTGGCTGAAGTTAGAGCCTTTAGGCTTAGATGACGAATATGAATTTGTTGATAAGATCGTAGGCGGAGTTATTCCTAAGGAATATATACCTGCTGTTAATAAAGGAATTCAGGAGCAAATGCAAAATGGAGTAATCGCTGGATATCCTCTATTAGCATTGAGAGCAACTTTATATGATGGCTCCTTCCATGATGTTGACTCAAACGAAATGGCATTCAAGATTGCAGGCTCAATGGCGTTAAAAGATGGGGCCTCAAAAGCTAAACCAGCTTTGCTTGAACCAATAATGAAAGTTGTTGTTGTGACACCAGAGGAGCATATGGGTGATGTTGTTGGTGATTTAAACAGAAGAAGGGGAATCATTCTTGGTATGGATGATATCACTTCTGGTAAAGAAGTTTCTTCTGAAGTGCCTCTAGCTGAAATGTTTGGATATGCTACTGATTTAAGATCACAGACCCAAGGTAGAGCAACTTTTACTATGGAATTTACAAAATATGGTGAAGTTCCAAATAATATTGCCGAACAGCTAAAAACATCCTAAAAACAATATAAATAAAACTGCTAAATAAAGTTGACAGTTCTGCTCTTAGGGGCTTAGAATACGCCACATTTTGCGATTTGTAGGATGTAAAAGTTTTTTTAAAAAAGGTATAAAAATAGGGTAAATGGAGAATCAATCAATAAGAATAAGGCTAAAGGCTTTTGATTACAGACTAATTGATGCATCTGCAAAACTAATTGTTGAAACTGTAAAAAAAACAGGAGCAGTAATTAACGGACCTATCCCATTGCCAGTTAAAAAAGAAAGAACAACAGTACTGATATCACCGCATAAAGACAAAGATGCAAGAGATCAGTATGAAATTGTTACATATAAAAGATTGATGGACATTGTCAAACCAACTGATAAAACAGTTGATGCTTTAATGAAACTTGATCTATCTTCCGGGGTAGATGTTCAAATAAGCTTAGGACAATAAATTTTAACGCGAATGCGGCCATAGAGGGTTTATAGCCCCGTAAAAGGAGAAGAAATTGAGCATAGGCTTGATAGGAAAAAAATCTGGTATGTCACGTCTTTTTCTTGAAGACGGTGAATCAGTTCCTGTAACTGCAGTTTCTGTGTGTGGCAATTTTGTTGCCGGCAAAAAAACTACTGACAAAAATGGTTATAACGCACTTCTAGTATCCAAAACAACAAAATCTAATAATTTACCAAAATCACAATCTGAATTTTTTAAGAAAATTAATATTAATCCAGGCAGCCTTGCTGAGTTTAAGTCTGATGATATTGAAAATTATGAAATAGGAGCTCATCTCACAGCTGATATGTTTGAGGTTGGTCAATACGTTGATGTTACTGGAACATCTAAAGGTAAAGGTTATGCCGGCGTCATTAAACGACATAATTTTTCTATGCAAGATGCTACTCATGGAAACTCACTAGCTCATAGAGCTCATGGTTCTATTGGGCAATGCCAAACTCCCGGGCGAGTTTGGAAGGGAAAGAAAATGTCAGGTCATATGGGTAATGTGCAAAAAACTGTGCAAAGTTTAAAGATAGTTGATATGGACGTTGCAAATAACGTTATTTATATCAAAGGAGCTGTTCCTGGGTTCAATGGCTCAGAACTAAAAATTAAACCATCTAATAAGAAATCATGAAAATAGAGCTTCTATCAAATACAAAAAATAAAGATATCTCTATATCTAATGATGTCTTTAGTAAGGAGTTTAATGAATCCTTAATACATCAAGCCGTTGTGAGTTTCATGGCATCATCGCGACAAGGCAGTGCAAAACAAAAAAATAGGTCTGAAGTTAGAGGTGGGGGTAAAAAACCATACAGGCAAAAGGGTACTGGCAGAGCAAGAGCGGGTACCATTAGAAGTCCATTGTGGAGAGGCGGAGGTGTAACATTTGCCTCAAGGCCTAGAGATTTCAGTAAAAAAATTAATAAAAAAATGTATCGCGCCGCTATCAAATCAATTTTTTCTGAATTAGTAAGACAAAATAGACTGGTCGCCATTGAAAAACCAACTTTAAAGAAACCTAAAACCAAGGAAGTTGCTAATTTTTTAAATGAATTCTCTCTTAGTAAAGTTTTAATTATTACAGATGAACTTGATATGAATTTATATCTTTCAGCTAGAAACATACCTAATGTCGATGTAATAACTGTGAGAGAAATAAATCCAATTAATCTTTTAAAACCTCAAAAAGTTGCTGTTACTGGAGAAGCTTTAAAACAAATAGAGGAGTGGATTAATGGGTAAAGAAAAACTATATACATTAATTAAATCACCAATAATTACTGAGCAAACTGCACAGCTTGGAGAAAAAATGAAGCAAGTTGTTTTTAAAGTTGATCTTTCAGCAAATAAAAGAGAGATAAAACAAGCAGTTGAAGAATTATTCAAAGTAGAAGTCTTAAATGTTACTACTTCTATTATGAAAGGAAAAACAAAAAGAAATAGATTTGGGGCTTATAGAAAATCAGATTACAAAAAAGCATTTGTTTCAATAAGCGAAGATTCTGACATTCAATTTGAGGGTATTAACTAATGGCAATTGTTAAGTCAAAACCAACTAGTCCAGGTAGAAGGGGCCTTATCTCAGTTAAGTCTGATTTGTATAAAGGCAAACCTCATAAGTCTCTAATTGAACCAAAATCTAAAAATGGTGGAAGAAATAATAATGGAAGAATTACAGTGCGGCATCAAGGCGGAGGCCACAAGCAACACTATAGAGTTATAGATTTTAAACGTAATAAGTTTGATATACCTGCAATTGTTGAGAGGATTGAATATGACCCAAACAGATCAGCTCATATCGCACTATTGAAATACCTTGATGGCGAAAGAAGATATATTATAGCTCCATCAAAATTGAAAATTGGCGATGAAATAATATCCTCAGATAATTGTGAGATCAAAGTTGGTAATTCAATGAAGTTAAAGGATATTCCATTAGGTACAAATGTCCATTGTGTTGAGTTGAAGCCAATGAAGGGAGCTCAAATTGCAAGAAGCGCCGGAACATCTGCAAGACTTGTTGCTAAAGAGGGTATATACGCAACTTTAAGATTGCAGTCTGGTGAAACAAGAAAAGTGTTATGGGAATGTAGAGCCACACTTGGAACAGTTTCCAATCAAGAAAATAATCTTAAGTCTCTTGGAAAAGCTGGTGCTAAAAGATGGAGGGGTGTCAGACCAACTGTTAGAGGTGTTGCTATGAATCCAGTAGATCACCCACATGGTGGAGGTGAAGGAAGAACTTCTGGTGGAAGACATCCATCAACACCATGGGGAGTTCCTACAAAAGGCTATAAGACAAGGAAAAATCAAAGAACTAATGACCTTATTATAAGAAGAAGAGGTAAGAAGTAAGATGCCAAGATCACTAAAAAAAGGACCTTTTGTAGATTTATCTCTTTCAAAGAAAGTTGATGAAGCTAATGCAAATAACGATAAAAAACCAATTAAAACTTGGTCAAGACGATCAATGATAATTCCTTCTATGGTTGGATTAACAATATCTGTTCATAACGGTAGACAACATGTACCCGTATTTATTAACGAAGATATGGTTGGACATAAGTTAGGCGAGTTTGCAATGACAAGAACTTTTAAAATGCATTCTGGAGATAGGAAGGCTTAATCATGGAAACTAGAGCTTATTTAAAAGGAACAAGACTATCCCCACAAAAGGCAGCGCTTGTTGCGGATCAAATCAGAGGAAAGAGTGTAGATGAAGCTATGGATTTTCTAGTTTTTAATAAACAAAAAGGCTCTGCAGTAATGAAGAAATTATTAGAGTCAGCAATTGCTAATGCTGAGAATAATAATAATTCAGATATTGATAAGTTGTCGGTCAAATCTGTAATTGTTAATCAAGGAATGAGATTAAAAAGAATGAAAGCAAGGGCAAGAGGAAGAGCAGACAGAATTATAAAACCAACATGTCATATTGAAATCATATTGGTGGAGGAAATTAACTAATGGGACAAAAAGTAAACCCTAATGGATTTAGATTAGGTATTTCTAAGAAACAAAATGCTAATTGGTATGCCAAAGGTAAAGATTTTTCTAGTAATTTAATTCAAGATCTTAAAGTAAGAGACCATTTGAATACAAAGTTAAAAAATTCTTCAATTAGTAAAATTGAATTAGAGAGAACTGCAGATACTTTCATAGTAAATATACACACGGCAAGACCAGGAATAATTATAGGTAAACGTGGTGAGGAAATAGAAAATCTAAAAAAAGCTGTTGAAAAAATAGTTAAAGGCCCATCACAAATAAATATTAAAGAAGTAAAAAAACCAGATTTAGATGCACAAATTTTAGCAGAAGGTGTGGCACAGCAACTTGAAAAAAGAGTTATGTTCAGAAGAGCAATGAAAAGAACTGTTCAAAGTGCATTAAGGCAAAGTGCAAAAGGTGTTCGGATTGAGGTATCTGGAAGACTCAATGGTGCTGAAATTGCTAGAACAGAGTGGTATAGAGAAGGAAGAGTTCCTCTTCATACTCTTAGGGCTGACATAGATTATGGAACAGCTGAAGCTCTAACAACTTATGGAATTATTGGTGTAAAAGTTTGGGTTTACAGAGGAGAAATTACTGAAGATCCATACAAGAATGACCAGGGAGCTAGTTAAGTAAAATGCTACAACCAAAACAAACAAAATTTCGAAAGATGCATAAAGGTCGCAACCGTGGTCTTGCACAAAATGGAAATACTATTGCATTTGGTAGATTTGGATTGGTTGCTTCTGGCAGAGGAAGAATTACTGCTAGACAAATCGAAGCTGCTAGAAGGGCAATGACTAGATACATTAAAAGAGGCGGAAATATATGGATAAGAATTTTTCCAGATAAGCCAATTACAAAAAAACCTTTAGAAGTAAGAATGGGAAAAGGTAAGGGTAACGTTGAATATTGGGTAGCGCTTGTTCAGCCTGGAAAAATAATGTTTGAAATGGCAGGAGTTGAAGAAGAACTTGCCAGAGAAGCATTTAGACTTGCATCAGCAAAATTACCAATTAAGACTCATTTTATAAAGAAGGATCTATAAATGAATAAAGAATTAGCAGATTTAAGAAAAAAAAGTGTTGAACAGTTGAGTGCTGAGCTTATGTCTGCAAGAGAAACACAATTTGGTTTAAGGATAAAACATAAAACGGGCCAACTTAATGAAGTCAGTGATTTAGTAAAAGTAAGAAAAAAAATTGCTGTTATTAAGACACTTATTAATGAAATGAAATTGAAGGATGAAAAATAATGAAATCAACTAATCCAAGAATTTTAACTGGAGTAGTTACCAGCAATAAAGCTGATAAGACTATTACAGTCAAAATTGAAAGAAAAGTAAAACATCCTTTATATGGAAAAGTCGTTAAGAGAGCTAGCAAGGTTCATGCTCATGATGAAAACAATTCAGCTTCAATAGGAGACATTGTCTCTGTAAAAGAATGCAGACCTATTTCAAAAACAAAAACTTGGGTATTAGTATCTGATGAAATGCCCCAAACCGTGGAGGATAAATAATGATTCAAATGCAATCACTATTAAAAATCGCGGATAATAGCGGTGCACGAAGTGTTATGTGTATAAAGGTATTAGGTGGATCAAAAAGAAGATATGCAAATATTGGCGATGTTATAAAAGTTGCAGTTCGTGAGGCAATCCCTACTGGAAAGGTTAAGAAGGGGCAAGTCGTTGATGCACTTATTGTTAGATCAAAAAAGGGTGTGAGAAGGCGTGATGGCTCTCTTATAAAGTTTGATGAAAATGCAGCAGTTCTTATTAATGCTCAGAAAGCCCCAATTGGGACAAGAGTATTTGGACCTGTAACAAGAGAATTAAGAGATGGTAAGCATATGAAAATATTATCGCTTGCACCTGAGGTTTTGTAAGATGAGCAAGAATTTAATACCAACAAAATTAAGATCTGGAGATGAAGTGATTGTAATTGCTGGTAAAGATATTGGTAAGAAAGGAACTCTTAGAGAAATTGTTAGAAACAAGAATAAAGCAATAGTAACTGGTATCAATATGGTTAAGAAACATACTAAACCAAATCCAGAAATGGGCGTCACCGGTGGTGTAGTTGAACAAGAGGCTGCAATATCTTTATCAAATTTAGCAATATGGAATCCAAAGAGTAAATCAAAAGATAAAATTTCTTACTCTACTAATAAAGATGGCAAAAAAATAAGACTTTATAAGTCAGATGGAGTTGAAATCAAATAATGGCTAATTTAAAAGAAAAATATAACAATGAGCTAAGACCAGCTTTAAAAGAAGAGCTTGGAATAGATAATATTATGGCAGTTCCTAAACTCACAAAAGTTGTTATCAATATGGGAGTTGGAGAAGCTGCAAATGATAAAAAACATCTTGAATCTGCTTTAGAAAACCTCACTGTTATTGCTGGACAAAAACCGGTTGTAACCAAAGCTAGACAGTCTGTTGCAAGTTTTAAGATTAGAGAAGGCTGGCCACTTGGATGCAAGGTTACATTAAGAGGCAATAAAATGTATGACTTCATTGAAAGGCTTATCAATATTGCGATTCCAAGGGAAAGAGATTTTAGAGGACTCAATCCAAAGTCCTTTGATCAACAAGGTAATTATAGTTTTGGCATAAAAGAGCAGATTATTTTTCCTGAAATAAATTATGACAATATAGACAACATTAGAGGTATGGATGTTTGTATAAATACCTCGGCTAAATCAACTGAGCATGCTAAGGCATTACTTAAAGCTCTTGATTTTCCTTTTAAACAATAGGTACAAAATATGGCAAAAAAATCCATGATAGCAAGAGAAGTCAAAAGAATTAAAACAGTTGAAAGATTTGCTGAAAAGAGAGCTGCATTAAAGAAAATGATGAATGATCAATCTTTAACTAGTGAGGAAAGGTATGAAGCTAGGATTAAATTTCAGAAGCTTCCAAGGAATGCTAGCCCATCAAGAGTTGTAAGAAGATGTCAAGTTACAGGGAGGCCACATGCTGTTTACAGAAAGTTTGGCCTGAGTCGAATTAAATTAAGAGAAGCTGCTATGAGAGGTGATATACCTGGATTAGTAAAATCAAGTTGGTAATATTATGAGTTTTCAAGATCCAATATCAGATTGTTTAACAAGGATTAGAAATGGTCTTATGCGAGGCAAAGATCAGGTAAGTATTCCATACTCAAAACTAAAATTTGAATTAGTAAATGTTTTGGTTGATGAGGGCTACCTAAAATCTTGTGATAAGTCTGAAGAAAATAACAAACCAATTATAGAGGTTGGACTTAAATACTTTAATGAATCCCCAGTTATCAAAGAACTCAAAAGGGTGAGTAAGCCAAGTTTAAGAAAATATTCTAGTGCTTCAGACTTAGATTCGGTTAAGGGTGGATTAGGTTCATTTATAGTATCAACAAATCAAGGCTTAATGACTGACAGAGATGCTAAGGCTAAAAATGTTGGTGGCGAAATTTTGTGTGAGGTTTTTTAATGTCAAGAGTAGCAAAAAGTCCAATTAATATTCCTGATAATGTTGAATTTAGCATGAATGAGAATATTGTTAAGGTCAAAGGAAGCAAAGGAGAACTTGAATTTACTTTACCTGCATCCGTATCTATTGAGGTGCAGGAAAATGTTATCAATGTTAAATATGATGAAGCTAATCAAAAATCTGTAGCTTTAGCTGGAACAACTAGATCCCTTGTAAATAATATGATTATTGGTGTCTCAGAAGGATTTGAAAAGAAGTTAGAACTTAAAGGTGTTGGATACAGAGCAAAGGCCTCAGGTAAATTATTAGAATTAACATTAGGTTTTTCTCATCCTATTAAATACCAACTGCCAGAAGAAGTAGATGTTGAAACTCCGTCTCAAACAGAGGTTGTTTTAAAAAGCCATAATAAACAAATTTTAGGCCAAGCTGCCGCAGAAATAAGAGCATTTAGACCCCCAGAGCCATATAAGGGTAAGGGCGTTAGATACGCTGATGAACAGGTTAAGAGAAAAGAAGCTAAAAAGGCCGCAGGTGCAGGAGCTGCGTAATGAATATTAAAAATACATCAAGATTGAGAAGAGCGAAGAAAACTAGAGCTAACATAAAAGTTCAGGAGTCACCTAGACTAACTGTCTTCAGATCTTCAAGACATTTTTACGCACAAGTGTTTGATAATCTTGGATCTAAAGTAATTGTTTCAGCTTCCACTGCGGAAAAAGATATAGATGCTAAATCTAATAATCTTGATGCAGCTGTTGCCGTTGGTAAAAAAGTAGCTGAAAGAGCGTTGGAAAGTGGAATTAAAAAAGTTGTTTTTGATAGATCAGGTTATAAATATCATGGTCGCATCAAAGCATTAGCGGACTCTGCAAGAGAAGCAGGATTGGAGTTTTAATATATGAATCAAGAAAATGCAATGAATACTCAGCAAGTGGATGCTCTTGAAGAAAAGTTAGTTCAAGTTAATAGAGTTGCTAAAGTTGTTAAAGGTGGAAGAATTTTTGGATTTACAGCGTTAACTGTAGTCGGAGATGGTAACGGAAGAGTTGGTTTTGGAAGAGGCAAAGCTAAAGAAGTTCCAATTGCAATACAAAAAGCAATGGAAAATGCCAGAAGAAGCATGGTTGAGGTTGAATTAAATAACACAACATTATGGTATCCAATAAAAGCAAAACATGGATCAGCTAATGTATACATGCAACCTGCTTCTGAGGGTACTGGAATTATTGCTGGAGGAGCAATGAGAGCTGTTCTTGAATTAGCAGGCGTTCAAAATGTTTTGGCTAAATGTTACGGATCTACAAATCCTGTGAATGTTGTCAGAGCGACTATTAATGCTTTAAGTGCAATGGAGTCCCCCGAGACTGTAGCAGCTCGAAGGGGCAAAAAAGTTGAAGAAATATCATGAGTAAAGATAAGACAATTAGTATTAAATTAGTGAAAAGTGGTATTGGTAGAATGGAGAATCATAAACTTTGCATCAAAGGTTTAGGATTTAAGAAACTTAATCAAACTGTAACAGTTATAGATACCCCAAGTAATAGAGGAATGATTAATAAAATTTCAGATATGTTAGAGATAACGGAAAATTAAAATGACTAAAGAAACAAAAACTCCAATGACTTTGAATTCGCTTTCTAGCGTTGGTACTTCTAAAAACAGAAAAAGAGTTGGAAGAGGGATTGGATCTGGCACTGGAAAAACTGCTGGAAGGGGTCATAAAGGTCAAAAGTCAAGGTCAGGCGGCAATATTAGACAAGGGTTTGAGGGTGGACAAATGCCACTTCAGATGAGACTCCCAAAGTTTGGATTCTCTTCTAGAGTTAATAACAATTTCAAAGAAGTTAACATAAAAAATATAAATGGAATGAAAGTTGTAAATTTAGAAACTTTAAAAGAAAAAAAATTAATAACTAAGTCTGTTAAAAAAGTAAAAATATTTGGAAACACTGAAGTTGATTCGAAGATTACTGTTGAAGGAATTTCTCTTACAAAGGGCGCCAAACAAGCTATTGAAAATGCAGGTGGAAAAGTAGTTGATTTGGAAAAGCAAAATAATAATAAAGATACAAAAGATAAATCAAATAATGAGGACAATGATTAAAAATGGCTGATCAAGGTAACATGAGCGATCTTTGGAAAAGATTACGATTTGTTTTCTTTGCTATTCTTGTATATAGAATTGGCTCTCATATACCTATACCAGGAATTGATCCAGACAGATTAGCTTCACTTTTTCAGCAAAATCAAGGAACAATAATTGAAATGTTTAATTTGTTCTCAGGTGGTGCTTTGGAGAGAATGAGTATATTTGCACTAAACGTAGTGCCTTACATTTCTTCTGCAATTATTATGCAACTTTTTTCAAATTCGATTCCATATTTGATTGAGCTTAAAAAAGATGGACAGGCCGGTAGAAATAAAATTACTCAATATACAAGATACGGTACAGCTGTCTTAGCTTTAATTCAGGCATCTGCACTAGCAGTTACTCTTTCAGCAAGTGGTCTTGCATATGTTCCAGGAACAGCATTTTTTGTTTCTGCAGTTTTCTCAGTTGTTGCAGGAACTATGTTTTTAATGTGGTTAGGTGAGCAAGTCTCTGAGAGAGGTATTGGAAATGGAATTTCTATAATTATCGCTACTAGCATTCTAACTGGAATACCTGGGGCTATTGGACAAGCTCTAGAACAATCAAGACAAGGTGACTTGAGTATACTTCTTTTAATTGGTATAGGCTTATTATCAATGGCAGTTATTGCAGTAGTTGTATTTATAGAGAGGGGTCAAAGAAGAATAACTGTTAACTATGCACAAAGACAACAAGGAAGAAGATTGATGCAAGCTCAGGCAAGTCATTTACCATTTAAAGTCAACATGGCTGGTGTTATACCTGCAATTTTTGCAAGTACTTTTTTACTTTTCCCTGCGTCTTTATCTACATGGTTTGGAGAATACGAATCCTTAAGTTTTTTACAAAGTTTTTCATTAGCTCTTAATCCAGGTCAACCACTTTATATATTAGTGTTCGCAGGTTTAATAATTAGCTTTTGTTTCATTTGGTTAGCTCTTACGTTTAATACTAAAGACGTTTCAGATAACTTAAAGCGCTCAGGTGCTTATATAGCTGGAATTAGGCCAGGTGAACAAACAGCAAGCTACATTGATTCAGTTTTAGCAAGGTTGACTGTTTTTGGAGCTATCTATTTAACATTAATTTGCTTACTTCCGCTTGCCCTAATTAATTTTGCTGGAATATCACCAACAATTTCAATTGGGGGTACTTCGGTCTTAATTATCGTTGTAGTGCTTATGGATTTCATGTCACAAGTTCAATCCCACATGATGTCCTCCCAATATGCTTCGTTAATGAAAAAAGCTAATTTAAAAAATTATAGAAGGTAATATGAAAGTTAAAGCATCAGTAAAGAAAATCTGTCGAAATTGCAAAATAGTAAGAAGAAATGGTGTGCTATATGTAATTTGCAGCGCAGATCCTAAACACAAACAGAGGCAAGGATAATTATGGCTAGGATTGCAGGAGTTAATGTACCAGAGAATAAACATATTGAAATTTCTCTTACTCATATCTTTGGAATAGGCAGAAAAACAGCTCAAAACATCTGTGCTGAACTTAAGATAGATTACACAAGAAAAATATCAGACCTAAGTGAAGAAGAAATTGAAAATATAAGAAATGCAGTTGGTAATTATGTTGTTGAGGGAGATCTTAGAAGAAATATAAGTACTAATATTAAGAGATTACAAGATTTAGCAAGTTACAGAGGTATTAGACATAGAAGAAAGCTTCCTACTAGAGGACAGAATACAAAAAATAATGCAAGAACTAGAAAAGGTCCTAAAAAACCAATGAGAGGATAATTATGGCAGCAAAAGGAAAAAAGAATAAAAAGGTTGTAACTGACGGAGTGGCTCACATTCATTCCTCCTTTAACAATACTATTGTTACTATTACTGATAAACAAGGTAACACAATTTGTTGGGCAACTTCGGGAGGATCAGGTTTTAAAGGCTCAAGGAAGAGTACTCCATTTGCAGCTCAGATTGCTGCTGATAAAGCTGGTAATGCTGCTAAAGAGTTTGGAATGATAAATCTTGATGTAAAAGTAAAAGGACCAGGTGGTGGAAGGGAGTCTGCTATTAGATCACTTAATGCATGTGGTTTAAAAATAAAAAGCATAACTGATGTAACACCACTTCCTCATAATGGATGCAGACCATCTAAAAAAAGAAGAGTATAACGGAGAAATAAATGGCTAGATATAGAGGACCGTCACTAAGACTTTCACGAAGAGAGGGAACAGACCTGCTTCTAAAAAGTGGAGTTAGAGCTATAGAATCTAAGTGCAACATGGATACACTTCCTGGCGTTCATGGAGCTAGAAGGGGAAGGTTATCAGATTATGGACTTCAATTAAGAGAAAAGCAGAAAGTTAGAAGAATGTATGGCATTTTAGAAAAACAATTCAGAAATTATTATAAAAAAGCTGCTTCCTCAAAAGGTAATACCGGGGAAAACCTCCTATCTCTTTTAGAAAAAAGATTAGATAATGTTGTTTATAGAATGGGTTTTGGTTCAACAAGAGCTGAAGCTCGTCAAATGGTATCTCACAAAGCATTTATGGTTAACGGAAAGGTTGTGAACATACCTTCATATCAGGTTCAACCTGGAGATGAAATTGAAGTAAGAGAATCAAAAAGGGGTCACTTGAGGATTGCAGCAGCTTTAAAAATTGCTGCAACAAGGGAAGAATGTGACTGGTTAGAGGTAGATGAAAAAAATTTTAAAGGGGTATTTAAATCAGTTCCTGATAGGACTGATCTAAGTACAGAAATTAACGAAAATCTTATTGTTGAGCTTTACTCAAAATAAAAGTATAAAGGCGGAGAAAATTATGCAAACATCAGTAATAGATCTATTAGTACCAACCGAAATTCAGGTTGATGATGTCTCACCAACATTATCAAAGGTAACACTTGAGCCATTGGAGAGAGGTTTTGGACACACACTTGGAAATGCTCTAAGAAGAATATTACTTTCCTCAATGCCTGGTGCTGCTGTAACAGACGTCGCAATTGATGGAATATCTCATGAATATAGCACTATCGAAGGAGTAAGAGAGGATGTAATAGATATCCTTTTAAATATTAAAGACATGCCTATAAATCTAATTGAGGGAGACTCAGCTGAAGTAACACTAGATGTAAAAGGTCCTTGTGACGTATTAGCTTCATCCTTTGATGTTCCTGGAAATGTAGAGCTTGTTAATCAAGATTTTCATATCGCAACTATTGTTGATAAGGTTAATCTCAAAATGACTCTAACTGTTAGAAATGGAAGAGGCTATGAGCCAGCTGACTTGAGAGAAGACGAAGATAGGGTAGTTGGAGCTCTTAAAGTAGACGCATCATATAGCCCTGTTAGAAGAGTTTCTTACACAGTTGATAACGCAAGATCTGGAAAAAGAACTGACTTAGATAAATTAGTATTAGAGCTTGAAACTGATGGCACATTAGATCCAAAGATGGCAATAGAACACTCTGCTACAATTCTGCAACAGCAGCTTGGTGCGTTTGTTGATCTAGATGCAATAGCAGAACAAGAGGCTAAAAAAGATCAAAATGACTTTGATCCAATCTTATTAAGATCGATTGAAGAGCTTGAGCTAACAGTAAGATCTACTAATTGTCTCAAGGCAGAGAGTATTTTTCTTATTGGCGACCTAATTCATAGATCTGAGTTTGATTTATTAAAAACTCCAAATCTAGGTAAGAAATCTTTAAATGAAATTAAAGATGTTTTAGCTTCTAAAGATTTATCGCTTGGTATGAATGTTGAGAACTGGCCTCCAGTAGGATAAAAAAATGAGACATAAAAAATCTGGAAGAAAATTAAATAGAAATTCAGCTCACAGAAAGGCTTTATTCAAGAATCTTGCTATTGCTTTGATCGAGAGGGATATTATTAAGACTACTCTTCCAAAAGCAAAAGAGCTGAGAAGGTTTATAGAGCCACTAATAACCATTGGCAAAAATGATACAGTTGCAAATAGAAGACATGTATTTAATAAACTTAGATCTGATTCTGCTGTTGCAAAGCTTTTTACCGAAGTTTCAGTAAACTCAAAAGATCGTAAAGGTGGTTACACTCGCATAATAAAAGCTGGATTCAGGCCAGGAGATAAAGCTGATATGGCATATATCGAACTTGTGGACAGAAAACTTGAAGAGGAACTAGAGTCTACTGAGCCAGAGTTGAAGGAAGAGGAAACAGCAGCTTAACTCAAAACATCTTTTAAAAACTTACCAGTAAAAGATTTTTTGACTTTAGCAACATCCTCAGGTGTTCCTTCTGCAACAATTTCACCCCCATCAGAACCTCCTTCTGGACCAAGATCAATAATCCAGTCTGCTGTTTTAACAACATCAAGATTATGCTCAATCACAACTACAGTATTACCTTGTTCTTTTAATCGATCAAGAACCTCTAATAGAAGTTCTATGTCTGCAAAATGTAATCCAGTTGTAGGTTCATCCAACACGAAAAGTGTTTTACCAGTGCTTCTTTTTGACAATTCTTTTGCAAGTTTAATTCTTTGAGCCTCACCTCCTGATAGTGTCAAAGCAGATTGACCAAGTGTAATGTATCCAAGACCAACGTCATTGAGCGTCAGTAACTTTTTCTTTATTGCTGGATGCGCATCAAAAAAATTCAAAGCATCTTCAACTGTCATATCTAAAATATCACTAATATTTTTATCTTTGTATTTTATTTCTAGTGTTTGTTCGTTATATCTCTTTCCATCACAAACATCACATTTAACATAAACATCAGCAAGGAAATGCATTTCAACCTTAATCATGCCATCTCCTTGACATGCCTCACACCTTCCTCCTTTAACATTAAAACTAAACCTACCAGGCTTATATCCTCTTGAACGAGCTTCTACTGTTTGTGATAAAAGATCTCTGATGTGCGAAAAAAGCCCTGTATAAGTTGCAGGATTAGATCTTGGCGTTCTTCCAATAGGAGATTGGTCAATATTTATTACCTTATCAAGATATTCTAGCCCCTCAATTTTTTCACACTTTATTTCTTTTGAAAGCTTTGATTTATTAAGAATAAACGAACTTATTGGCAGAAGAGTCTGGTTTATAAGTGAAGATTTTCCAGATCCTGATACTCCTGTAATACACGTAAATAGGCCTACTGGAATATCGACAGAAACCTTTTTTAAATTATTCTCGAAAGCCTCAATTATTTTTATTTTTTCGTTTTTTATTTTTAATCTTTTTTTAGGTACTTTGATTTTCCTTTTACCTGATAAATATTTTGCAGTTATAGAATTTTTATTCTTTAAAACAGCATCGATATTTCCTTGGGCACATATTTCACCACCATGCTTACCAGCTCCAGGACCAATATCAATTATATGATCAGCAGATCTGATTGCCTCCTCATCATGCTCAACAACAATCACGGTATTTCCAAGTTCTTTAAGATTATTTAATGTTCTAATTAGTTTTGTGTTATCTCTTTGATGAAGACCTATTGATGGTTCATCTAGAACATATGTTACTCCGACAAGACCAGAACCAATTTGACTTGCTAATCTAATTCGTTGGGCCTCACCGCCTGATAATGTTTCAGCACTTCTATCAAGTGTAAGATAGCTAAGTCCAACATCTTTTAGAAAAGTTAATCTATCTGTGATTTCTTTCACTATCTTTTCTGCAATTTTTTCTTTTGAACCCTCTAACTTCATATTTTTGATGAAGTCTAAACAATCACTAATTTTCATCGAAGTAATATTGTGAATTTGAGTATTATTTATAAAAACATTACGGGCGTATGTATTCAATCTAGATCCATTGCATTCATCACAAATGCTCTCTGAGGTTAACTTTGAGAGCTCCTCTCGTATGTACTCAGAATCTGTTTCTTTAAATCTTCGTTCTGTAGAGGGTAAAATGCCTTCAAACCTATGCTTTCTTATAATTCTGCTCCCACTTCTAAACCTATGAGAGAAATCAATTTTTTCTTTAGTACCCCATAAAATAATATCTTTAATTTTTTGTGGATAATCTTTCCATTTGGTAGTTAGTGAAAAATCAAAATGATTGCTCAAACATCTAAGCTGGTAATAATAAAATCTATTCCTCCTTGTCCAGCCTTTAATAGCACCGTTTGCAATCGAGACTTCGTCATCTTGAATTAACTTCTTCTCACTAAAAAATTGAATCACACCCAGGCCATCACATCGGGGACATGCTCCATGAGGATTATTAAAAGAAAATATTCTTGGCTCAAGCTCAGGAATTGAGTATCCACATTGCGAACAAGAAAAATTAGATGAATATAAATGAACATAATTTGAATCGATTTCTTCGACCTCAATCAATCCTTCAGACAATATCAAAGATGTTTCTATAGATTCAGATATGCGTGATCTAATGTCATTTCCAGGCTTAATGACTAATCTATCTATAACAGCCGAGATATTATGCTTCTTATTTTTTTCTAGGCTGGGAAACTCTTCTATAGGATATACCACATCATTGACTTTAACTCTGACGTAGCCGCTTTTACGAAGATCCTCATATATTCCTAAATGTTCACCTTTTTTATCTCTAATGATAGGGGACATTATCATTATTTTTGTGCCTTCTTTTAGCTTAAGAATTTCATCACAGATTTCTGATACAGTTTTTGCACTTAGTTCCTCATCATGATCTGGACATTTTGGGGTGCCAATTCTTGAGTACAAAAGTCTAAGGTAATCATATATTTCTGTAACCGTACCGACTGTTGATCTTGGATTATGAGATGTGGCTTTTTGTTCTATTGATATAGCTGGTGAAAGGCCTTCAATCTGATCAACATCAGGCTTTTCCATCATTGATAAAAATCTTCTTGCATAGGTTGATAGTGATTCTACATAACGTCTTTGACCTTCGGCATACAATGTATCAAAAGCAAGAGAAGACTTACCTGAACCAGAAAGTCCTGTTATAACTATGATTTTATTTCTAGGTATTTCGAGATTAATATTCTTTAGATTATGTGTTCTCGCACCTTTTATAAAAATACTATCCATTGAATTAAAAATTCCGTGATGAAAAAATTAAATTAGGTTAAACTTTTACATATTATAAGAGGTAATTATGAGCAGAGGAGTAAATAAAGTAATTTTAGTTGGTAATTTAGGACAAAAGCCTGAAATGAGATATACAGCTACACAAACAGCTGTAGCAAATCTTTCTATAGCAACCACTGAATCATGGAAGGATAAAGAAAGTGGTGAAAATAGGGATAAGACTGAATGGCATAGAGTTGTATTTTTTGGTAATTTAGCTGAGATCGCTGAGAAGTATTTAGACAAAGGTTCGAGTGTCTATGTTGAAGGAAAAATTCAAACAAGAAAATGGCAAGATAAAGATGGTAATGATAGATACACAACTGAAGTTTTAGGCAATCAACTTACAATGCTTGGCTCAAGAGGCTCATCTGATAACTCAAATCAAATGGAAAGCTCTTCTGACACACCTTTCCCCGAGGATGATAGTGGAGAAGGCCTTACAGATGACGATATTCCATTCTAGTATTAAATTTTGTTGAAAGAATATAAAACCATCCTTCTTGACGAAGTTGATTCAGTTGCAATTTTAAAACTTAATAGACCAGAAAAGTTAAATGCTTTTAATATGCAGATGTTTGATGACATGCTCGATGCAATCGATCTTGTTAATAATAATGACAATATCAAATCGCTTGTAATTACTGGTTCTGGAAGAGCTTTTTGTGCAGGAGCAGACTTATCCTTTGGAGAGAAAACTTTTGATAAAGAATTTGATACTAAAGGACAATTTGAATCCGACTATAGGAGAGATGCTGGAGGTATATTAAATCTAAAAATCTATAATTCTCTAAAGCCTGTGATTGCAGCATGTAACGGAGACGCTGTGGGTGTTGGGGCAACAATGCAATTGCCAGCAGATGTAAGAATTGCTACAACTAATTCAAGATTTGGCTTTGTTTTTGCTAAGAGAGGCATTGTTCCTGATGGTTGTGCAAGCTGGTTTTTACCAAAAATTGTGGGAATTCAAAATGCACTTGAGCTGTGTTATTCGGGCGAGATAATAGATGCTCAAAAAGCTTCAAAAATTGGATTAGTAAATTATTTAGTTGATCAAGATAAATTACTGGATAAGGCTGTTGAAATATCTAATTTATTCTTTGATTCAAGTGCCCCTGTGTCAGTTGCAATGACGCGACATATGCTTTGGTCATTATCGGCAGATGATAGTCCTGAAAATGCACATATTATTGAAAGTAAGTTAATTGATTCAAGAGGAGCTTCGGATGATGCAAAAGAGGGAGTAATGTCTTTTTTAGAGAAAAGACAACCAGAGTTTAAGAATAAGATTTCTTCTGATTTACCAAAAGATTTCCCATGGAGAAAATCAAAGTTTGATAAAGAATAAATATGATCTTTGAAAATTACAAACTTAAAAATATTACTCTTAGAAATAGAATTGTAATGGCGCCTATGACCAGAAATCAGTCACCTGGAGGTATTCCCACGCAGGAGGTGATTGCATATTATTCAAGGAGAGCAAAAGCAGAAGTTGGGTTAATTATCACGGAGGGAATTGAAGTAAGTCATGAGGCTTCAAGTGCATATCCAAATGTTCCTAGATTAGATAGTATTGAGGCTAAAGAAGCTTGGAAAAAGGTCGTAGAGGGAATTAAAAATAACAATGGGGCAGTTATTGCACAATTATGGCATTGTGGTGGTTTTAGAAAGCTAGGCATGCAACCAAATCCTGAAGTACCTGGTCATACAGCCTCTGGACTTGTAAAACCTGGTAAAAAAGTAGCCCATGAGATGACTTTAAACGATATTAAGGAAACAATTGATGCTTATGCATCAGATGCAAAGATATGTGAAGAGATTGGATTTGATGGAGTTGAGATACATGGAGCTCACGGTTACTTGATAGATAATTTTTTTTGGAGCGGTACAAATGTTCGTGAAGATGAATATGGAGGCTCAATAGAAAATCGCTCACAATTTGTTTCAGATATTATTAAGTCTGTTAGAGAGAATGTTAGTGAAAATTTTATTGTTGGCTTGAGATTTTCTCAATGGAAGCAACATGACTTTGAAGCTAAACTTGCATCTAATCCTGAAGAACTTAAAACGATTCTTACATCACCTGTAGAATCTGGTTTAGATTATGTACATTCAAGCATGAGAAGGTTCTGGGAAAGCGAATTTGAAGGCTCAAAGGAAAATCTAGCCTATTGGACTAAGAAAATAACAAAGATCCCAACAATTGGTGTTGGTAGTGTGGGACTGGATTCAGATTTTATTGATATGACTGCACCAGCAACACCAACAAGTATTGACAAAGCAATAGATGATATTACGAATGATAAATATGATCTTATAGCAGTTGGCAGAGCATTGTTATCTGATCATGAATGGGTTTTAAAGATGAAGGAAGGTAGAGTTAACGATGTTATTCCGTATACAAAAGACGCATTGCTAAATCTATACTAATACCTACTTATTACAAGACTTGCATTGGTTCCACCAAAGCCAAATGAATTACTAAGAACATTATTAATTGATATATTCCTTGTTTCGGTAACTATATCAAGGCCTTCAGCATCATCACATAATGATTCAATGTTTATAGATGGCGCAATAAAGTTTTCATTAATCATCATAATTGAATATATTGCCTCATGAGCACCTGTAGCTCCAAGTGAGTGTCCTGTCATTGATTTAGTTGAACTTATCATTGGTGGCTCAGAGGTAAAAAGAGTTTTGATTGCATTTATTTCTGCTACATCTCCAACAGGAGTACTTGTACCGTGAGTATTAATGTAATCGATTTTTATTTTTGAATTATCAATTGCTCCTTGCATACACCGAGATGCACCTTCACCAGAGGGAGCTACCATGTCATAGCCGTCAGAATTTGCAAAATATCCAGAAAGCTTAGCTAGAATATTTGCGCCTCTTTTCTTTGCATGCTCCTCATCTTCTAAAATTATCATTCCAGCTCCACCTGAAATAACAAATCCATCTCTATTTGAATCATATGGTCTTGATGCAATCTTTGGAGTTGAATTGAAGTTAGATGAAAGTGCTCCCATAGCATCAAATAAGCAAGATGAGCTCCAATGCTCGTCATCACTTCCACCAGCAATGACGACATCTTGTTGGCCACTTTTAATTAAATCTGCAGCATGACCTATGCAATGAGCACTGGTTGCACATGCTGAAGAAATTGAATAATTTATTCCCTTTAATTTGAGTGCAGTTGCTATGATTGCAGATATAGAACTAGACATGCTTTTTGTAACACCATAAGGTCCAATTCTTTTAGGGCCTTTCTCTCTTGCAATATCACCACTCTCTAACATGACTCTTGTAGAAGCACCTCCAGATCCTGCAACAATACCAATTTTTGGCGAGTCTAGATGACTTTCATCAATTCCAGCCATTTTAAGGGCATCCTTAGTAGCCAAGTAAGCATATCCGGCAGATTCACCCATGAATCTTAATAATTTCCTATCAATATGCTCTGAAAGATCAATATTGACAGATCCAGATACACAACTTCTAAATCCCATCTCTGAATATTTCTCATTAAATACAATTCCTGATTTAGCATTCTGAAGATTAGAAAGTACTTCTGCATAGTCATTACCTATACAAGATTTAATACCTACTCCTGTTATGACTACGTTTCTCATCAGAAATTACTTGGATCCTTAAATAAACCAACTTTTAATTTTTCAGCACTATAGATTTTTTTATTATCAACAAACATTTCACCATCTGCTAAACCAACTATTGCACCTCTATTGATAACCCTTTTAATATCTAATTTATATACAACTTTTTTTGCTTTTGGAAGAACTTGTCCAAAGAACTTTACATTTTCAGCTCCAAGAGCTCTTCCAATTCCTGGTAAGCCAGTCCACAACAAGTAAAATCCTAGAAGTTGCCACATAGCGTCAAGACCTAGACATCCTGGCATGACAGGATCCTCCTTAAAATGATACTTAAAAAACCACAAATCAGGGTTTACGTTTAGCACAGCTTCAATTGAGCCTTTGTTATAATTTCCTGAAAAATCATCAATATTAACTATTTCATCGAACATTAACATCAGGTCTGAGGGTAATCGACCATCACCTTCTTTTGTAAATAATTCTCCATTTGAACATGCAATTAGTTCTTCTTTGTTATAGGAGCTTTTAGGATTAAACATTATTTATCTCTTTTTAGTGCTATATCGGCTAATTCTATCATTTCTTTTCTAACAAATAGGTCATTTATCTTATTAGCACAGTCAACTGTTTTGACATGATATTTTTCAGCGAGTTGCTGAGTTTTTTGAATTCCATTCAAATTTTGAATAAGAGTTTTTGCCTTTGATTGATTTAAGTTATTTTTTCCAAGAAGCTCAAATAAATTCTTTTTATTTCTAGTGTTACCATTTTTGTATGCATAAAAAAAAGGATAAGTGACTTTGCCTTCCCTAAGATCTTGATATGATGGTTTTCCAATTTCTAGATCTGAAGAATAATCAAGCATATCATCACGGATTTGAAATAATATTCCTAGATTCTTAGCACACTCACTTACGTTGTTTATATAATTCCTATTTGAGGATGAAAGCATTGCTCCTGTCCTAGCTGCAGCTTCAAAAAGCCTGCCTGTTTTAAAGTAGCTAATTTTTTTTAGCTTATTTAAAGATATTTTTATGTTCCTAACTGCATCTAGTTGAATTAATTCTCCTTGAGAAATGTCATTTGTTGCATTGGCAAGCTCTTCAAGAATATTCTTATTTCCAATTTCAACCATAAGAATAAATGCTTTTGAGTAAATATAGTCCCCAATTAAAACTCCATGCGAATTTGTCCAAGCATTATTTACAGATTTGACTCCTCGTCTGACTGAAGAATTATCAACGACATCATCATGAACGAGTGTTGCTGTATGAAGAAGCTCTATTACAGATGCAAGTTTAAATCTGTCTTTGTGATTTTTAACAGATGAAGCAATAAGACTTAATCTTGCTCGCATCTTTTTACCACTTGATCTGAAAATATATTTGTATAAGCCTGAAATAGTTTTTTCCTTGCTTAGGTCTTTTTTTATATATTTTTCAACAACCTTTAATTCCTCTGTAATATTGATATTTTTCTTCATATTGCCTTATTTATCATGCAAAATTCTGTTTAAGTATTGATAATTTCTTCATTAAAGCGTATATTTTGCGAGCTTTTTAGGATTATATTATGTATGCAGTTATAGAAACAGGCGGTAAACAGCATAAAGTTGAAAAGGGTATGATTTTATCAGTTGATCTTTTAAAAGATGAAGTTGGTAAAAAGATTACTTTTGATAATGTTTTATTGTACGTAGACGGTGACAATGTTGAGGTTGGGCAACCATACCTTGATAATGTAAAGGTAACTGCTGAAATAAAAGATACTGTGAAAGCTGATAAAATCTCTATTTTGCGCTTCAGAAGAAGAAAGCACAGTATGAGAAAAATAGGGCATCGAGCAAAACATTCTCAGGTTGAAATTAAGAATATTAAATTAGAGAGTAAATAATGGCACATAAAAAAGCAGGTGGATCAAGCAAGAACGGAAGAGATTCCAACTCAAAAAGGCTTGGTGTAAAAAGATTTGGTGGCCAGTTGGTCAAAGCTGGCGAAATTCTTATTCGTCAAAGAGGCACAAATACTCATCCTGGCCTAAATGTTGGTATTGGTAAAGATGATACATTATTTGCTAAATCTGCTGGCATTGTTCAATTTACTTACAAAGGCCCAAAAAAAAGAAAGACAGCAAACGTTATTCCTCAATAACAAAACAAAATGAATTTTATTGACGAGGCCTATCTCGAAATTAAGGCAGGAGATGGTGGTTCTGGAGCTTCAAGCTTTAGAAGAGAAAAATATATTCCATTTGGAGGTCCTGATGGCGGCGATGGCGGTAAAGGTGGAGATATTTTTTTTAAAGTAAATACTAATGTTAATACTCTTGTAGATTTTCAAAATAAAAAAATTTTTAATGCAAAAAATGGTCAAAAGGGTGCTGGTAAAAATAAGTTTGGTGCCGCAGGAGATGATCTCTATATTGAGGTTCCTCTAGGTACAGTTGTCTACGATAACTCCACAGGTGAAGAGCTTATTGACTGTAATAAGAAAGACGCTGAGTATATTATTGCTAAAGGCGGTGATGGGGGCCTGGGTAATGCAAAATTTAAATCTAGTACTAACCAAGCACCAAGAAAATTTACTCCTGGATTTGAGGGTGAAAAGAGATCAATTAGATTAGAGTTAAAATCTTTGGCTGATGTTGGTTTAGTTGGCTTTCCAAATGCTGGTAAATCAACTTTTTTAAATAACGTATCATCTGCTAAACCAAAAATAGGTGACTATCCATTTACAACCTTAAGGCCTCATCTGGGAACAATAAAAGGAAATGAATCAAGTTACGTTATTGCTGATATTCCTGGTTTAATAAAAGGGGCTTCTGAAGGTGCAGGGCTAGGAATTAAGTTTCTTAAACATATTTCAAGAACCGGGCTTTTACTAATTTTTGTTGATTTAAATTCTTCCGAGAGTCTTTCACCTGTCCAACAAATTACTTTACTTAAGAATGAGTTAGATTCATTTAAGGATAACCTAACTCAAAAAGTTTCATGGATTATTTGCAATAAAATTGATTTGATTCAAAAAGAACAATTAAGGTCAATCAAAGAACAAATTGAAAAAGATTTAAAAATTAAATCTAATGAAATATTTTTTATTTCAGCTGCTACTGGAGAGGGCACAAAAGACTTATTGAAGTCATTAGAAACTGAAGTGGTTAATACTAAGAACGAATTAACTTAATTCTTTAATAGCTTTTGATAATCTACTTTTTGTACGAGCTGCTGCATTTTTGTGTATTACATTTTTTGAAGCAGCTGTATCGATAATTTTTTGTGCTTTTTTGAAGGATTCTGAAGCTTTTGCCTTATCTTTGGAATCAATATCGGCTCTCACAGCTTTTACTGCGGTTCTTACAACAGAGCGTTGTGCATGTCTGAGCTTATATCTGTCAGAGTTTTGTCTTGCTCTTTTAATTGCTTGTTTTGAATTAGCCATAATTTAGATGCGTAGTTTAATTATCTATAGACAATATGTCTATATTTATACGAATTATTATGAAAATGGTGGAGGCGGCGGGAATTGAACCCGCGTCCGTCAATCCTTCAGCCTAACTTCTACATGCATAGCTCGTTCTATTATTTTTAACTTTTATCACCCGAAGAGCAGGGCATAAAAGCTAGCTTGATTAAGTTTTACCAAACTATATCCAAGCAATATAGCTTGGCTAGACTGTGTGTTTAGCCGATGCTTCAAACCACAGTCAATTTTTGCATCGGTTAGCATTAAGCTGCTAAAGCGTAGTTGTCGTTATTTGCAACTATTTTTTTTGTAGTATGTTTTACAAGAATTACTACAATCTTGGCATGCGCTTCGGAGTCCAGTAGAAACGTCGAACCCTATTCGCCCCCATAAGGAAAGGCATTATACATGAATATTTTTTTTGATTCGATTAGGAGAATTTTTTTGAATTTTTAAGAATTCTTCCTTGATCTCTTTCCCAATCTCTTTTTTTGATATCCTCTCTTTGATCCCTATGCTTTTTACCTTTACCCATGGCAATATCACATTTAATTAAATTATCTTTCCAGTAAATTTTTGTTAAAACACATGTAAGTCCTTTCTCACCCTTCAATCTTTCTATCTTTTCAATTTCTTTTCTATGAAGTAAAAGTTTTCTTGATTTAGTCAAATCTATATCTTCTTGTTTTAAAGATGCTGGACTATCAATCTTTACTCCAATAAGCCAAGCCTCACCTTTTTTGATATTTACATATGAATTTTTAACATCAACCTTAGACTGTCTTAGCGATTTTACTTCCCAACCTTCTAAGACAATTCCGGCTTGAAAACTTTCATCTAATTTATAGTTTCTAGATGCATTTTTATTCTTTACAATTAAAGAAGGTTTCTCTTTAGGCATACTTTATTATGTATTCTAAAGAGTTAAGTGCAATAACTTTAAAGAAATAAATTGAATATAACTAATATTAAATCTACCTATGGCTATGTTGGCTTTCTTCCATTTGCTACATTTTCCCTTATACCATGGATTATTGGTGGAGAGGTCAGCAAGACCCTTATATATTTTCAATTAGGCTATGGCGCAATAATAATTACCTTTTTAGGCGGCTTTGCTTGGGGATGGAGAGATGATCAAAAAAACCAAAAATTAAACTTATCTATTGGAATTGGTTTTAGTTTATTGGGTTGTTTGATTCTACTTCTTACTTATTTAAAGCTTATTTTAATTTCTCTATTTTTGTCGATAATTAGTTTTTATTTATTTTTCGTATTTGAGAGATCTAGTGAAGATTTTAATAAAAAGGATATCGATTATCAGAAATTCAGAAAAATTTTAACTTTACTAGTATGTATATCTTTTTTAATATCAATTGGTTATTGGATTAATCCATACAGCAACCCTTATTTATAATTATGGAAAAAAAACTAAAATCTCATGGTGCCTGGATTGGAAAATGGACATTTATACTAGCAGCCACAGGATCTGCTGTTGGCTTAGGAAACATCTGGGGATTTCCTTATAAAGCCGGAACGAATGGTGGTGGTGCCTTTGTACTAATCTACTTACTATGTATCGTCATGATAGGAGTCCCAATCATGATTAGTGAAATCATTATTGGAAGGAGGGCTGGTAATAGTCCAATCAATGCAATGAAAAGAACTGCAATGCAATCAAACACTTCTTCATTATGGAAACTTGTTGGATGGAGTGGAATTACAGCAGGAGTATTAATACTTTCTTTCTACAGCGTTATTGCTGGCATTTGTTTAAATTATATTTTTATTGCTGCATTACCCTCCGATGGTTTAAGTTCATCAGATCAGTTCGGTGCTGTAATAGCCTCACCATATAATCTTTTATTTTGGCATACAGTTTTTATGCTTTTAACTTTTTTGATTGTTTCTGCGGGTGTAAAAAATGGTATTGGAAGAATGGTAAAAATTTTAATGCCAATGTTAGGATTTTTATTAATCTTTATGGTCATATATGCAATGTTTAATGGAGCATTTATTAGGACATTGGAATTTTTATTTGCTCCAGACTTTTCAAATGTGACGGCTGAGACATTTTTGAGCGCAATGGGCCAAGCTTTTTTTAGCTTGAGTTTGGGAATGGGTTCAATTATGGCTTATGGCGCATACATGCCGAAAGATCAAAAAGTAGTTTCAACTTCTTTTACCGTAGCATCTTTAGATACCTTGGTAGCTATGTTAGCGGGTTTAGCAATATTTCCAATTATTTTTGCTTTCAATTTAGAACCAAATAGCGGACCAGGGCTTGTTTTTGTATCAATGTTATCAGCATTTAACCAAATGCAATTTGGTCAAATAATTGGTTCTTTTTTCTTCATATTGTTATCTATTGCAGCCTTAAGCTCTTCCATTTCATTGCTTGAGCCTGGTGTGGCTTATTTATCTGAAGAAGGCTTTTTATCAAGGAAATACTCGGCCTTAGCTATTTCTTTTTTCGCTTGGAGTTTAGGTATTGGAACAGCATTGAGTTTTAATATTTTGTCTGAATTTAACCTCACTCCTGGAAGAAATTTTTTAGATTCAATGGACTTTATTGCTAATCAAATTTTGCTTCCTCTAGGCGGAATGATGATTGCAATATTTGTTGGTTGGTTTATGAAAAAAGAACTTATTACAAATGAGGTAGGTTATGTTAATCAAATTATATATAAGCTTTGGAGATTTTTTATCAAATTCATAGCTCCAATAAGTGTTGCTTCGATATTTATTTCACAGATTCTTTAGAGTGCCCCGTAAGATTTATTTTTTAAAGTCAGTGACTGAAAACTTTTCAAAAGTTTACGGTCAAATCGCAAACTTTGAAAACTATTCTTCATATATACCTGGCTGCTCAAAATCAGAGCTTATAGAAAAAAATGATCAATTTGAGATTGGCAAATTGGAATTTAGTTTTTTGCTAAGAGATTACGAAATTAGATCAAAGAACATTTTGCTAGAAAATAAAATCAAAATTGAACAAATTGATGGCCCATTTAATTCCTTTAAAGGAGAGTGGAACATTTCTAAAAAAGATAACTATGAAACTCTGATTGAATTCAGTGCAGAATTTGAACTTCCTATATTATTGAATAATTTGTTGCCTGAGAAGGCAATTGATAGTTTTTGTGAAATTTTATTAGAAGCCTTTTTGGATCGGCTCTCAAATGTTTAATTATTCTGATAGATCTTCAATAGTCCAATTATCTACGAGACCGTCACTGTTAAAGTTTATAGATAATTTCATTTCATCCAAAAGCTCATCGCCCACTTGAATCGAGTAATAATAATCCCATCGATTTGAATGAAAAGGATCTTTAATTAAAGCTGTTCCAAATATGAATTGAACTTGCTCTTTAGTTAAACCTTCACTCAATTTGGACATATCATCTTCATCAAAAATATTTCCTTGCAAAATAGGGACCTTGTAGGGCGTTAATGATGTACAAGATGCAATTATTAAAACTAAAAAGTAGGCAAAAAACTTATTTAAAAAATTTTTAATCAATATACTTTTCATAACAAAATTTGATTATACTTCTCTTATATTATCTCTTGTAATGCAAGAGCATAATATAATTTTGAAAACTGTACTATACTAAAGTTAAATGAACCAAACAAAAGAACTGAAAAAAGCAGGTCTTAAGGCTACATTACCTAGAATAAAAATTATGGAAGTCTTAGAATCTACTGCTATTCAAGAAGAAGCACATTTTAGTGCCGAAGATATTTATAAAGAACTTCTAAACAATGGTGAAAATATTGGTCTTGCTTCTGTATACAGAGTCCTTACTCAGTTCGAAGCTGCTGGAATAGTTAAAAAACATCACTTTGAAGGCAGCCATGCTGTTTATGAAGTAATAGAAGAAAATCATGAACATATGGTTGATGTAGAATCTGGTAAGGTCTTAGAGTTTCAGGATAATGAGTTAATTGAAAGGCTAAACTCTATTGCTAAAAATGCCGGATATCAACTAGTTGATCATAATCTCGTGCTTCACGTTAAAAAATTAGATTAGTTAAAACCCCTTGAACTGATAATTAATATCCCAATATATGGTGGTATAGGGATATTTTATGAGTGAAAAAGATAAATCTGTTGAAGAAAATTCTCTTGATGAAGAGCTTTCATTAAATGGATCTGGGGAAGATTCTGATTTAAGTGATGATCCTCAGGATGAAATAGAAAATGTTGGTACACCAACATATGAGGAGCTTGTTGATAAAAAAGAGGAGCTCGAAGGATTATTACTTCGTGCTAATGCTGACCTTGATAATGCTTTAAAAAGAACATTAACAGAAGTTGAAAAAGCTCATAAATATGGAACTGAGAGACTGCTCATGGAGCTTTTGCCCATAATAGATAACTTGGAGAATGCATTAAATAATTTGTCTGAGAATTCCTCAAAAGAGGACAAAGAAGGTATTGAATTAACTTTAAAATCTTTTGAATCAACTCTTGATAAATTCGGAATGGTACCTATCTATCCGGATAATGAGGAATTTAATCCAGAAAAACATGAGGCTGTTTCAATGGAGAAAGATAAAAACAAGAAAGACGGCTTTGTTGGAAATATTTTTCAAAGGGGCTGGGAACTGCACTCAAGAGTCTTAAGACCGGCAAGAGTGACTGTGATTAAAAATTAGAGGAAAAAGTATGTCAAAAATTATAGGAATTGATTTAGGAACAACTAACAGCTGTGTTGCTGTTGTTGAAGGGCAACAACAAAAAGTTATTGAAAATGCTGAGGGTGCAAGAACAACACCGTCTGTGATTGCATATACAGATAGTGATGAAGTTCTAGTTGGACTGCCAGCAAAAAGACAAGCTGTTACTAATCCTGAAAACACCTTGTATGCAATCAAAAGATTAATAGGTAGAACATTCGATGATGAAGTTGTTAGTAAAGATGCCGACATGGTTCCCTATAAAATCGTTAAAGCAGATAATGGTGATGCTTGGGTTGAGGCATCAAAAAAACAATTAGCCCCACCACAGGTTGCTGCAGAAGTTCTTAAAAAGATGAAGAAAACTGCTGAAGATTATCTTGGACATGAAGTAAAAGAAGCAGTAATTACTGTACCAGCTTATTTTAACGATTCACAAAGACAGGCAACGAAAGATGCAGGAAAAATTGCAGGCTTAGATGTTAAAAGAATTATCAATGAACCAACTGCAGCAGCGCTTGCGTATGGTCTTGATAAAGGAAAAGGAGACTCAACGGTAGCAGTATACGATCTTGGAGGAGGAACTTTTGATATATCTATTATTGAAATATCTGACGTTGATGGAGAACATCAATTTGAAGTTTTATCTACAAATGGAGACACTTTCCTAGGCGGGGAAGATTTCGATCTAAGATTGATTGATTATTTTGTTGATAAATTTAAAGAGGAATCTGGATTTGATTTGAAAAGTGATCCTCTTGCGTTACAAAGACTAAAAGAAGCTGCTGAAAAGGCGAAAATTGAACTATCTTCATCTGAGCAAACAGAAGTTAATTTGCCATATATAACTGCTGATAGTTCTGGACCAAAACATTTTGTTCACAAGATTACTAGAGCTAAATTAGAGTCTCTTGTAGAGGATTTGGTTGATAAGAGCCTTGAGCCTCTTAAACTTGCACTTAAGGACGCAAAAATATCAAAGGGAGACATAAATGAAATTTTGCTCGTTGGTGGACAAACAAGGATGCCACTTGTTCAAAAGAAAGTTGCAGATTTTTTCGGTAAAGATCCTAGAAAAGATTTAAATCCTGATGAGGCAGTAGCTGTTGGCGCTGCTATTCAAGGTTCAGTTTTATCTGGAGATACAACTGATGTATTGCTTTTAGATGTTACTCCATTAACACTTGGTATTGAAACCTTAGGTGGAGTAGCTACCCCACTTATTGAAAAAAATACTACTATTCCAACTCAAAAATCTCAGGTATTTTCGACAGCCGAAGATAACCAAACCGCTGTTACAGTTCATGTCATTCAAGGAGAAAGAACTCAGGCTGCTCAGAATAAATCTTTAGGCCAATTTAATTTGACTGATATACCTGCGGCGGCAAGAGGAGTTCCACAAATCGAAGTATCATTTGATCTTGATGCAAATGGAATTTTGAATGTTTCAGCAAAAGATAAGAATACTGGTAAAGAACAATCAATTGTTATTAAAGCATCTAGCGGATTATCAGACGAAGATATTGAAAAGATGGTAAAAGATGCTGAGGCGAATGCTGAAGATGATAAGAAATTTGAAGAACTAGTAAAAACTAAAAATAATGCGGACATGTTGGTTCATGCCACAAGAAAAACTGTTGAGGAATCAGAAGATAAACTTGAAGACGAAGAAAAGAATCAAGTAGAAGAGGCGCTCAAAGGATTAGAGGAAGCAATATCATCTGAAGATATAGAAGCAATTGAGTCTGCAACAAAAAATCTAAATGATGTCCTAACACCACTAACTCAAAAACTATATAAACAGGAAAGCGCAGAAGGACAATCTGATACTAATACAGATGAAGACGGTTCTTCTGAAAATACTGTTGATGCTGAATTTGAGGAAGTAAAAGAAGAAGAAAAGTAAAGATTTATCATGTCAAAGAGAGACTACTATGAAACTCTTGAAGTCTCTCGTGATGCTTCATCAAATGAATTAAAAAAAGCCTTCAAAAAGAAGGCAATGAAATATCACCCAGATAGAAATCCAGATAATCCAGAAGCAGCAGAAAAATTTAAAGAAGCTGCTGAAGCTTATGACGTTCTATCAGATTCTCAAAAAAAATCTGCGTATGACCAATTTGGCCATTCTGGTGTTGAAGGAATGGGAGGCGGAGGACCAAACTTTAATGATATAAACATCAATGATATTTTTGGTGATATTTTTGGTGATGTATTTGGCACTAGATCACAATCTAGAAGACAAAGAAGAGGATCAGATCTTCAATATAATCTTGATCTAACACTTAAAGATGCTGTCCTTGGCGTACAGAAAAAAATAAAAATACCTTCTCATAGAGAGTGCCCAGATTGCCATGGAAGTGGAGCAGCAAAGGGGACTAGTCCGGTAACATGCATAAACTGCAATGGAACTGGTCAAGTAAGGATGCAACAAGGTTTCTTTTCTGTTCAACAAACTTGCTCTGTCTGCTCAGGGACTGGACAAGTTATAAAAGATAAGTGTAGAACTTGTAATGGCGTTGGCGCGATTAAAGAAAATAAGACTTTATCAGTAAATATCCCTTCAGGAGTAGATAATGGTGACAAGGTAAGATTATCTGGCGAAGGCGAGTGGGCTAAAGGAGGACAATCAGGAGATCTTTATGTTGCCATTAGAGTTAACAACGATCCAATTTTTGAAAGAGATGGAAGGCATTTGTATATAGAAGCTCCAATACCTTTTGAAATATCTGTAACTGGAGGCTCTATTAAGATACCAACATTAGAGAAATCAATCTCATTAAAAATTCCAGCAAACACTCAAACAGGAAAAGTTTTTAGAATTAAAGGAAAGGGAGCCTCAGTGGTTAGAGATAGAAGAAGAGGTGATATATTGTGTAGAGTCGTTGTTGAGACACCCTCTAACTTAAATAAAGATCAAATGAAGCTTTTAAATCAACTGAGCGCATCCTTAGATAAATCAAAGAACTATCCAGGTACAGACACCTTTTTGAAAGCGATTTCTAAGATCAAAAATGATTGAATTATATATAAATGGCAGTTCCGGAAGGATGGGCACAACTATAAATGATTTAGTTAATGCAAAAGATGAATTTAACGTTACTGACAATTTAACCTCTGCAGATGTAGTTATAGACTTTTCTCATCCTTCATCCACTAAAAAAATTATTAATAGTTGTTTAAAACATAATATTCCTATAGTCATTGGAACTACAGGGTTAAATAAAGATGTATTAGAAAATATAGATATTGCTTCTAAAACATTACCAATAGTTCTAGCAGCAAATATGAGTATTGGTGTTCATCAATTAAAAGACTCTTTAAAAAGCTTTATAAAAAAAAATAAAAACAGAGTTAATTGTGATATTGAAGAAACCCATCATTTAAAGAAGCTAGATAAACCATCAGGTACTGCAATTGAAATTGAAAATTTAATTAAAGATGAAGATACACTCAATCTAATCAGCTTATCTAAAACTGTTTCTCACAGAAAAGATGATATAAGTGGAATACATAAAGTTATCTTTACAGATAAAGATGTTACATACTCTTATACGCATAGGGCAATCTCTCGAGATATTTTTGGGAATGGAGCTCTTTATTGTGCGAAGAAAGTAATCGAGCTTCAACCGGATTTATATACTTTTGAAAGGATTATTAATTAGATCAAAGCTTTAAATATTAATAATTTTTCTATAGAATACAAAAACTTTAACCACGAAGATTCTGTTTTTTGTAAAGTGGGGTGCTTTAAAAGTTTGCTTTACTAAGAATCGGAGAATAACCCCAAAGGAGATAAAAATTGAGTATAGTATCAATTAAAGACCTGCTTCAAGCGGGAGTTCACTTCGGTCATCAACAAAGATTCTGGAATCCAAAAATGGATGAGTATATCTTTGATACCAGAAAACAAATTAGTATTATTAACCTGGAGATTACTCAAGAACATTTAAGTGCAGCTGCATCTAAAGTTGAGGATATATGTTCAAAGGGTAATAAAATTTTATTTGTTGGTACAAAAAGGTCTGCAAGCAAGACAATTAAGGAAGAGGCATCTCAAATAGGGTTGCCTTATGTTGATAAAAGATGGTTAGGCGGAACCCTTACAAACTGGAAGACAATTAGAGGCTCTATTAGAAGACTTATAGATATTGAAGAAATGATTTCTTCAGGAAGAATTGAAAAGCTAATTAAAAAGGAAGCGGTAGAAATTCAAAAAGAATATACAAAATTAAAGGCTAGCGTTGGCGGTATAAAAGATATGAAAGGTTTGCCTGATGCAATTTTTGTTGTTGATGTAAGGTATGAAAAGATTGCAGTACTTGAGGCAAAAAAAATGGGTATACCAGTTATTGGAATAGTTGATACAAACTCTGACCCAGATGGCATCGATACTATTATCCCCGCTAATGATGATGCAATAAGATCAATTAGGCTAATTACTAAAGTTATCTCTGATGCCTGCGCTAGAGGTATTGAATCTGCAAAGGGATTTGCTCCTAAATCTGATGCACCAGTTATTCAGAAAGTTAAAAAAGATGATTCTAAAGTAACAATTGAAGATAATCCAGAAGAAGTTGCAGATGCTTCAAGTGTTGATGATGAAGCTGAAAAAGAAGTTAAAGTTGATATGGAATCAACCGAGGTTGACCAAGAACTTTCGGATGATACTACACCTGAAGATACTAATGAAGAGGACAAGTAATAGTGGAAATTAAAGCATCACAAGTAAAAGAGTTAAGAGATATGACTGGTGTAGCAATGATGGACTGCAAAAAAGCACTTGTTGAATGTGAAGGCGATATAGAAAAAGCTCTTGATCTTTTACGATCAAATAGCGCGCTTAAAGCAGAAAAAAAATCTTCAAGAGTTGCAGCAGATGGAATCTTGGTCGTATCTGTAAATGAAGATTATGCAACCTTGGTAGAGTTAAATTCAGAAACAGATTTCGCTGCAAAAGATACAAACTTTTTATCTTTTGGTGAAAAGGTAAAAGAATATATTTCAAAAAATAAAATCTTTGAAGCTTCGGCTCTTAAAGAATCTTCATTGGAAGATGACAGAAAAGCATTAGTTCAAACCATTGGTGAAAATATTCAAATTAGAAGAGTTGTTACTCTTGAGTTTGATTCAAGTATGAACATTGGCATCTATATTCATTCTGATTCAAAACTTGGTTCATTGGTTGTTACAAAGGATGGTAGTGATGAAATAGCAAAAGATATTGCAATGCATGTGTCAGCTTTTAACCCTTTATGTTTATCTCAAGATGATATAGATAAAGATATACTTGAGAGGGAAAAAGCAATATACCAAAATCAAGCCCAAGATTCTGGTAAACCTCAGGATATTATGGATAAAATGGTTGATGGAAAGATTAAGAGATTCTTATCAGAAGTTTCATTAATTTCTCAAAATTTTGTTAAAGATCCTGACATTACAGTTCAAGAGTACTTAGAAAAAGGTGGTGCAACCATTGTTGAGTTTGCTAGATTAAAAGTTGGTGAGGGAATCGAGGTTGAGATAAAAGATTTCGCTGAAGAGGTTGCAGATCAGTTAAAGTAAAATATGTCAAAGCTAGAGCATAAAAGAATTCTTCTTAAATTTAGTGGAGAATCTGTTGCTGGAAATGAAAAACAAGGCATTGATCCAAAAATATTAGATGGAATGGCAAGCTCAGTAAAGTCTTGCAAAGAACTAGATGCAGAAATTGGAATTGTTATTGGTGGTGGAAACCTTTTTAGGGGAGAAAAATTAAATAAAGCTGGGATGGACAGGGTTGCTGGTGATCATATGGGGATGTTAGCAACTGTTATGAATGGAATTGCTTTAAGAGATTCTCTTGAAAGAGCCGGAATTAAAACAAGAGTTATGTCAGCGATATCTATGTCAGGTATTGTTGAACATTATGATAGAAGATTAGCAATTCAATTACTAAGTGACGGGTATGTTGTAATATTCACAGCTGGAACAGGAAACCCATTTTTTACAACAGATACAGCTGGATGCTTAAGAGCAATAGAAACTCAAGCTGATCTCATGCTGAAAGCAACAAGAGTTGATGGAGTGTATGACTCAGATCCTGAAATAAATAAAGATGCAAAATTTTTCGATGCATTATCATTTGATGATGCTATATCAAAAAATCTTAAAGTTATGGATGCTACAGCTCTAACACTCGCAAGAGACCATGGATTACCTATTAATGTTTTTAATGTAAATAATCATAGCGCATTAAAAGACATAATTTGTGGCAAAAAAATAGGTACACTTATATCTTAATATGGAAAATTTATTAAATGATGTGACGCAAAGAATGGATAAATCATTATCTGCTCTTAGAAGCGCCTTTAACAAAATAAGAACTGGAAGAGCGAATCCAGCAATACTTGATGATGTAAACGTAGACTACTATGGGAATATGACACCTATTAATCAAACATCTAACATAAGCATTGAAGAGGGTAGATCAATTGTAATATCACCATGGGATAAAAATTTAATTCCTGAAATAGAAAAAGCAATTTTAAATTCTGATCTTGGTCTTAATCCAAGTACGAGCGGTGACTTAATTAGAGTTACCATGCCTGCTTTAACAGAAGAAACAAGACAGGATTACATAAAACAAGCGAGAGCAGAAGCTGAAAATTCAAGAGTTTCCATTAGAAATATTAGAAGAGATGCCAATCAGGCAGCAAAAGAAAAACAACAATCATCTGAAATTTCAGAAGACGAGTTAAGAAGAATAGAAGATCTAATTCAAAAAGAAACTGACAAATTCATATCAATTGTTGATTCAGATTTAAAAAATAAAGAATCAGACTTACTCGAAATTTAGTCGCCTAAAATGGCTAATTCTAGCAAAATCAATACACCAAAACACGTTGGTATAATTATGGATGGCAATGGAAGATGGGCCATTAAAAACTCTTTAAAAATTAGTGAAGGTCATAAGAAAGGAGTAAGCATTGTAAAAGACATAGTAGAAGAATCAGTAAAACAAGACCTATCATCTTTAACAATCTTCGCTTTTAGCACTGAGAACTGGAAAAGACCTAAAACTGAGGTAGCCGCTATTAAAAAGTTAGTTGTTGATGCAGTAAACGATCAAGTTCCCGAACTAAAAGAGCAAAGAGTTAGGCTAAAGTTTTTTGGACACACCGACGACTTTGGTAAAAAAGTTATTGATAAAATAGATTATGCGGAAAAAGAAACGTGCATAAAAAACTCAAAGCTAGACTTGAATGTTGCCCTTGGATACGGTGGTAAGCAAGATATTGTGGACATAACTAAAAAAATAGCATCAAGTGTTTTAGCAAAACAAATTAAAATAAAAGATATCAATGAAAAAGTTTTACATAATGCATCATCTGTTCCTGTTCAAGACATAGACTTATTAATTAGAACTGGTGGTGATAAGAGAATAAGCAATTTTCTTCTTTATCAAATTGCATATGCTGAGATAATGTTTGTTGATAAATATTGGCCTGATTTTAATACGAAAGACTTTTTAAAATGTATTGATAATTTTAAAAAAATTAATAGAAGATTTGGCAAAAGAAAATGAATACTATGATTACAAGACTCGCTACATCTCTCTTATTAGTTTTGATTATCTTTTTAATCATTTATTTAGAAAATATTTGGATATTTTCATTAACAATATCTTTTGTTTGTATCTTAGGAATATTTGAATGGGTATCAAATAAATTTGAAAATCTTTTTTTAGGATTATTTCTTATTTTCGGCTTCGGTTCATGTTCAATCCTTTATGTTTTACTAAATGAAAATTTTTATCTTTTGTATGGATTAATTATTATGAATACAGCAATTTTTGATACATTTGCTTTCGTCATCGGATCTAAGTTTGGTGCTAATTTTATTGTAAAAAAGATTAGTCCTAAAAAGACTCTTGAGGGTTTGGTTGGAGGCATGATTGGATCCATAATTTTTGGATTAATGTGCGGCCATATATTTGAAATCAATTTTCTACCACTTATTTTTATGTTAGGAGGATTTTTGGCATTCATCGGAGATTTACTAATAAGTTATTTCAAAAGACAGTCAGGAGTTAAGGATACAGGTTCTATTCTTCCAGGTCATGGAGGAATTTTAGATAGAATAGATTCTCATCTTATAGCAACTCCAATATTAATTTTATTATTATGAAGAATGTTCTTTTATTAGGAGCTACAGGTAGCATTGGAAAAAGTGTTCTTAGTGTCATTTCTCAAAATAAAGAATCATTAAATTTAATTGGCATATCTTTCAACAAAAATGTTTTAAGATATCAAGAAATATTAGAAAAACATTCACCTTACTACGTTCATATTGAAGACTATGATTCATTTAAAAGTCTTTGCAGTAAAGATAAGGAAAGATATTTAAATGGTGATGAGGAGCTTGAAAGACTTATTTATAGAGATGATGTCGACATTATTGTATGTGCTACATCTGGATTTGCAGGCTTAAAAACTGCATATATTGCATCTAAGACAGGAAAAAAGATTTTATTAGCAAATAAAGAAAGTATTGTTGCAGGCGGAGATCTAATTTTACCCTTAGCAAAAGAGAATAATACTAAAATTATCCCAATTGATAGCGAACACAATGCAATTTTTCAATGTTTATCCGGTGAGAAGGGTACTGAAGACGTAAAGAGTATTACTATTACTGCATCTGGTGGTCCTTTTATTAATGCCTCTATTCAAGAGTTACAGCATGTTAGTGTAGAGGATGCTCTTAATCATCCTAATTGGAAAATGGGAAGCAAAGTTACAATCGATTCTGCTACTTTAGTTAATAAATGCTTAGAGTTAATTGAAGCGAGATATTTATTTGATTTAGATGAAAAATATTTTGATTTAGTCATTCATCCGCAAAGCATTATACACTCAATAGTCACATATATAGATGGCTCAAGTATATGTCAAATGAGTTCCCCTGACATGAGGGTCCCGATTGCTCATGCTCTTTCTGAAGAGAACAGAATACCAATAGATTTTAAAGACTTAGACTTTAGTAACTTAAATTTATCTTTTCAAAAGTTTCCATCCGACAGATCGAAGATTCAAGATATTGCAAGAGAAGTATGTAATAAAGGTGGATTTCTAGGAACTGTATTTAATGCCGCTAATGAAATTGCTGTGGAAAGTTTTCTAAATAAAAAAATTAGCTTTAATGAAATTTATGAAGTTATATATCGAACTTTTGATAAAAATATTGTGTCTAATGAAGTAACGATAGAATCAATAAATGAGGTTGACGCTCAAACACGCATTCATGCTCAGAAGGTGGTAAAATCGTTTGCTTAAAATAAATCAAATATGACATATTTAATATACATATTAGCTTTCGCGGTTCTTTTGGGAGTTCTTGTTACTATCCACGAATTTGGGCATTTTATTGTTGCTAGGATGTGTAAAGTTCATGTTCAAAGATTTTCCATAGGCATGGGCCCAGTTTTTTATAAAAAACTAGATAAACATGGAACTGAATTTGCCCTATCAGCAATACCCCTTGGTGGATATGTTTCAATGATTACAAATAAATTAATTGAACTTGAACCTGAGATATCGAACCAACTTACTGAGGAACAATTAAAAAATACATTTGATTCAAAGCCAAAATGGCAAAGAGCTTCAATTATGTTTGCAGGACCATTAGCTAACTTTCTTTTATCAATTTTTATATTTACAGCTATTTTCTTAAATACTGCAGATCCTAAAATTGTACCTGTAGTAAATTCAGCTAATCAGCAAATAATATACTCTTCCGATGAATCATTTGAGATTAATGATCAAATATTATCAATAAATAATACGTCTGTTAAAGAAGCAAAAGACGTTAATTTGGAATTACTAACTTATGCGGGATATACAGGTGATTTAAGTTTTGAAGTGGCTCGAGACGGACTTGAAAATTCCACAAATATTTTAGTTAAAGTAAGTAATTTTTTACCAACCTCTGAATCTCAAAGTAATCCAACTGAATATCTCGGAGTTGATATTTCATATTTAATGCAGCCAATAATTGGTAAAGTAATTCCAGGTGGGTCTGCAGATAATGCTGGAATAAAATCCAACGATAGGATATTGAAAATAGGAGATGCCAGTATTAACTTTGCCTCAGATATTCAAAAGCAGGTTTCAGAAAATCCAAATAATAATGTTGAGTTTAAGATTGAAAGAGATGGCAAAATTATTTATTTACCGGTAGATATTGGGTCTCAGAGCAGGGAAGATAAGATTGTTGGCATGCTCGGAGTATCTTTTGGAACATCAAGAGGTTTATATCAGTCATTATTAAAAGGTGTTTATGAAACATACAACTTAAGTGTGAAGACTCTTCAGTTTATAGGAAAAATGATCAGCGGAAATATGGGTACCGAAAATTTAAGTGGTCCAATTGGTATTGCTCAAATGGCTGGAGATACGGCACAAGCAGGATTTTTACCATTCATGTATTTGATGGCGCTCTTAAGTATCAGTCTAGCAGTGCTTAATTTATTACCAATTCCAGTGTTGGACGGAGGGCAGCTTACTTTACTTGGAATTGAGGCAATAAGAGGAAAACCATTACCTGAAAAGGCAGAAAACATAATTTACACTGGTGGCGCAGCAATTGTAGTCATGCTTATGGTTTTTGCAATTTTTAATGATATATCAAGATTTCTATAGGCTTTATAAATGAAGAATTTAAAAATTATTTTTTTATCATTTTTACTTAGCCTAAATCTTAATGCTTTTGATGAATTTTTAGTAAGCGATATTAGAATAATCGGACTGCAAAGAGTTTCTACAGGCAGTATTTTTAATGTTATCCCAATTAGTGTTGGAGACAGAATTGATGCAAGAAAATCGAATGATATTGTAAGATCATTATTCTCTACAGAGCAATTTGATGATATTCAAATAGGTAAGGATGGAAATACTCTAATTATTACCGTTGTTGAAAGACCATCAATTTCCGCCATAGAAATCTCTGGCAACAAAGCTCTAAAAACTGAGCAACTTCTAGAAAGTCTTGATGGAGTTGGAATTAAAGAAGGTGAGGTTTATAAAAGATCAACACTTGAAAAAGTTAAGTCAGAATTAGTTAGGTCGTATGCGTCTAATGGAAGGTATGGAGCAGATGTTGTAATAGAGGAGATAAAAAAACCCAGGAATAGACTCGAAATAAATATAGAAGTTGATGAGGGAAAAAGTGCAAAAATTAAAAAGATAACTATCATTGGAAATGAAACCTATACAGATGAGGAATTACTAGAAGGTCTTGAATTATCGGAAGGATCTTTTTTTTCATTTCTATCAAGCAATGATCAATATTCCAGAGAAAAACTAATTGGTGATATTGAAACGCTTGAGTCTTATTACCGAGATAGAGGATTTTTAAAGTTTTCCATAGAGTCCTCTCAGATTAGTTTGTCAAGAGATAAAAAATCAATCTTTATCACATACAATATTAACGAAGGCGAAAAGTACACTATTGACGATGTTGATGTAATTGGTGATGTGCCATTTGAGGAGGAGATATATTTAGATATTATTAATAGCCTAAAAGAACAGACGTATTCTCAAGCCCAAATAACTTCTATTGAAGAGTTCTTTGTGAATATACTCGGCAATAGAGGATATGCATTTGCTGAGGTTAGTGGAGATACTGAGATTATTGATGATTCAAATGAGATAAAACTAACTTTCACAGTTGTGCCTGGGAAGAAAACTTATACTCGAAAGATACTCTTTACTGGAAACAATGTTACTCAAGATCATGTAATGAGGAGAGAAATGAGACAATTTGAGGGTGCATGGTCCTCTGACAATAGTATCGAAGCAGGAAAGGTAAGGCTAGAAAGATTAGGGTATTTTAAAGAAGTTAATGTTGAAACTATTCCTGTTGTAGGCACTGATGATCAAATCGATATTGTTTATAGTGTAGAAGAGGAAACTACTGGAAGCGTTGGAGGAAATATTGGTTATAGTGATTTTGGTCTAATGCTTGGATTTAATTTGCAAGAACAAAACTTTTTTGGTACCGGAAATACAGTTGGTATAGGCATTAATAAAAATATTTACAGCGAGATGTATAACTTATCATTCATGAATCCTTACGCAACAAAAGATGGAGTAAGTCTTGGATACAATATTTATTTTAGAGAAACAGACTACGGAGAATTTAATGTTGCAAATTATTTAACTAATTCTAATGGTTTTGGCGCTCAATTTGGTTATCCAACATCAGATATTACAAGGCTTGGCTTTAATTTAACATATGATAAGACAGATATTGATGTTGGAACGCTTCCTGCAAGAGAAATATATGATTTTGTATCTGCTGAAGGAAATGTGTTTGAAACACTTTCAGCACAGTTCTCATGGCAAAGAGTTACATTGAATAGAGGATTATTTCCTACAGCAGGTGCCTCGACAGTTTTTAGTTTAAGCACAACAGTACCAGGGAGTGATTTAAGCTATTATCGTGCAAGTGTAAGACAAAGGTATTACAGACCACTTTCCTCAAATTTTGTATTTGGATTTAATGGTGAATTGGGATATCTCGATGCCTACGGAGACACTAAAGAAACTCCATTCTTTCAAAATTTCTACGCCGGTGGTCCGCGTTCATTGAGAGGTTTTGAATCAAATACTTTAGGACCAAGAAGCACAGATGCTCCTTGTTATGAATTTAATTACGAAGAAGAAACATGTCCAAACTTGCTTGATACAGATGGAGATGGAGAGGCCGATACACCATATATAAATCCTTACGCTAATTCAACATCCAGATATAGAGACAGACCAATTGGAGGGAACATAAAGGTTGAAGGCAGTTTACAGTTAATATTTAAACTTCCATTCGTTGAAGATCAAAGGTCTCTTAGGTCTGCTTTCTTCTTTGATTTTGGAAACGTTTTCTCTGATAACTGCAAAGATTATCAGATTAATTGTGCTAAACCTGCTTTTGAAGATTTAAGATATTCATATGGCGTTGGTGTTACATGGATAACAGGATTTGGTCCTTTAAGCTTGGCAATTGCAAAACCAACCAATGCAGGACCTCAAGAGAGAACTGAAGAATTCCAATTTACAGTAGGAAATGTTTTCTAGTTAATATAAAATGGTCAAATCCAATAAGGGGTACTTATGAAAAATATAATGAAACTATACGTATTATCGTTCATATTTTTAGCAACTCCAGCACTTACGATGGATGGTGTTGCTGTAATTGATATGAGGACAGCGGTTTTATCTACTCAAACAGCTGCTGATGCTTTTAAAGCATTAGAAGAAGATCCTGACTACTCTTCAAATCTTGAAGAAGCTAAGTCTTTACAAGCAGATAGGCAAGCAATTGCAGAAAAACTTCAAAAAGACCTAGAGACACTATCTCAACAAGAGATAGCACAAATGCAAAAAGATATTCAGGAAAAAGGGCAGGATCTTGAATTTCTTGCAGGCAAAATACAACAGGCTCAAGAAGAAACAGCTGCACAAGTTTTCACTGATACTGGTCCTGCCATGCAAAAAATTATTGGTGAGTTAATTGCTGCTAAGCAAATAAAAGTTCTATTAGCTAAAAGTGAAACTTTATTATTTAGTGATCCAGCTTTAGATTTAACTGATGATGTTACATCTATGTTAGATGTTGCTGCTTCTGAGGCTTCAAAGTCTGAGTAGTAGTGTTAAAGCACAAAAGCTTTACTCTTAAAGAATTAGCAAAAGCTACTGATTCAATTTTAGTTGGGGACGAGAATTGCATAGTAGATAATTTGTCTACTATTGAAAATTCATCCAAATCTTCGATCACTTTTCTATCAAATAAGAAATATGCATCTTCCTTAGAATTTTCAAAAGCGTCTGCAGTAATAGTCCATAAAGATTTTAAGGGTGATAACAGCTTTAATTATCTCAAAACAGACGACCCATATTTAACATATGCAAAAATTTCAAATTTATTTGAGGTGGATGATGATATAAAAATTCCTTTCATCCATGAGTCTGCTGTGATTTCTGATAAAGCAAAAATTCATAAAGATGTATATATAGGACCACATGTATATATAGGACCAAATTGCTTAGTAGAACAAAATGTCATAATTCATTCGAATTGTTCTCTTGTAAAAGATGTAAGCATTGATTCAGGTACTGTAATTCAAAATGGCACTGTTTTAGGGTCTGATGGATTTGGATTTGCGCCAACAAAAGACGGTTACATTAAAATTAAGCAGTTAGGTAAACTTAAAATAGGTAAAAATGTTGAAATTGGTGCAAATTGTACAATAGACAGAGGCGCAATAGATGACACAGAAATCCATGATGGAGTAATTTTAGATAATTTAGTTCATATAGCTCATAATGTGGTTTTGGGTCAAAATTCAGCTATAGCTGCTTCGTGTGCAATTGCAGGATCAACAAAAATTGGGAAAAATTTTCAAATGGGTGGTCTTTCAGGAGTTCTTGGTCATTTAGATGTATGTGACAATGTTACTGTTGGGGCGCATACTTTAATTACAAAAAATATAACTAAACCAGGAAACTATATTGGTATTATGCCAGCTCAAGAGCACAATGATTGGGCTAAATCATCAGTTTTCATTAAAAAACTTAGCAAGTAAAATGCAAATATTAAAAGACGATATTAAAAAATATCTACCACATAGAGAGCCTTTTCTTTTTATCGACGAAGTTGTAAACATTGACAAAAATAATGAGATACACGCAAGGAAGATGATTACCAGTAATGAATATTTTCTTGAAGGCCATTTTCCAGGAAATCCTATCTTTCCCGGCGTAATAATTATTGAAGCTCTCGGTCAGGCATCAGGCATTCTTGGATTTGTTACCATGGACAAAACTCCTGAAGAGGGCTCAATATATGTGCTTGCCGGAGTTGATAAAGTAAGATTTCGAAAAAGAGTTAGACCAGGAGATACTATAGATATTTATAGTAAAGTTCTCGGAGAAAAAAAAGGAATTTGGAAATTTGATTGCAGGGCAGAATTAAAAAATGAGTTAGTATGTTCTGCGATTATTTTGTGTGCAGATAGGAAGGCAACATGAAAATACATTCGACAGCAATTATTCATGATAAATCTAAAATAGATGACTCTGTAGAAATCGGCCCTTTTTGCATTATTGATGAAGATGTTGAGATTAAAAAAGGGACAAAGTTATTAAGTCATGTTGTTCTTAGGGGCCCAACAAAAATTGGTGAGGACAATATTTTTTATCAATTTTCAACTATAGGAGAGGATACCCCTGATAAAAAATTTAAAGGCGAGAAGACTAAGCTTGTAATAGGAGATAGAAATATCTTCAGAGAGGGTGTTACTGTTCATAGAGGCACTGTCCAAGATAAAAGCATAACTTCCATCGGATCTGATAATCTTTTGATGGCATATTCTCATGTTGCTCATGATTGTTTTGTTGGGGACGGAAATGTTTTTGCAAACAATGCTGGCATAGCAGGACATGTTAATGTTGGTAATAATATTACAATAGGAGCACTTACTACTATTCATCAATTTTGTAACATAGGTGATTATTCATTCATTGGAATGAATACATCAATTAATATGGACATTCCGGCGTTTGTTAAAGTTGCTGCCGATCCCGCTAGAATAATTGGGCTTAATTCAGTTGGTATGAGTAGAAATGATATCAGCTCTGAATCTATGTCCCTAATTAAAAAAGCTTATAAGCTTGTTTACAGAAAGGGTTTAAAAATTGATGAAGCAATTAAAAAATCAAAGCAACTCAATAAAGATCAAAATGATTCTTTTTTAGATATATTTATAAAATCTTTAGAGATATCTGAAAGAGGAATTTTAAGATAAGTGTCTAAGAAAAATGTTCTAAACATTGGAATAGTTTGTGGTGAGCATTCCGGTGACAGACTTGGAGCAGGCCTTATAAAAGAGCTAAAAAAACATTACGATGTTAATTTGTACGGAGTAGGTGGACCAAAATTAGAAAAATTAGGGCTGAAATCTTCTTTTCATTATTCTGAGATAAATATTATGGGCCTTTTAGATCCATTATTGAGGATCTTTAAGCTTACAAGACTGAGAAAAAATTTAATTAATCTTTTTATTAAAAATAATATTAATTTATTTATTGGCATTGATTCGCCAGACTTTAATATGGGAATCCACAAAGCATTGAAAAAGAAATGTTTGAATAAAAATATTCAAGTTGTAAGTCCTTCTGTTTGGGGTTGGCGGCAAGGAAGAGTTAAATCAATCCAAGCATATATTGATATGACATTGTGTTTATTTAATTTTGAGCATAATTATTACAAAAAAGTTGGACACAATAGCTTTCATCTTGGGCATCCTTTTTTTAATTTAAATAAAGAAAATAAGGAAAAGATTCTAAAAAAGTATAACTTAAATAACTCAAAAAAATTCTTATCTGTTCTTCCAGGTAGTAGAAAATCTGAAGTTATCAACATGATGCCTGTATATGCAGACTTTATTAAAAAACATTACGAAAAGTTTAGAGATTATTTTTATTTAATACCTGTTGCTGATAAAGAATTGTTACCAATGATAAACAAATATTTTGATGGAGAGGATCTCCCAATAAAGATAGCTGAACAATCAATGAAAGATTTCTTATCCATCTCAAGTCTCTCAATTGTTACATCAGGAACTGCAACACTTGAAGCCTCCATATTAGAGTCTCCTCCAATTATTTGTTATAAAACAAACACTTTCAATTATTCAATCATTTCAAGAATGCTAAGAATTGACAACGTTGGACTTCCAAATTTATTGCTTGGTAAAAGACAATATATAGAACTTATTCAAAATGAATGTAATGTTGAGAATTTAATTGATGCAGTAAAAGCAACTGAAGATTTAATTCCACACAGCTCAGAATATGCTTCAATGATAAGAGAATTATTAAAAGGAAATGGATATTCAGAAGCAATTAAAGCCATTGAAGCACTTTGAAAAAAATCTTATTGCAGGCACTGATGAGGTTGGCAGAGGTTGTTTAGCAGGGCCTGTTGTTGCTGCAGCAGTAATCTTGAAAAATAAAGTAGATAATCTAGATGATTCAAAAAAATTATCTACGAAAAAAAGAGATTTATTATCAAAAAAAGTTCTTAAAAATTCTTACTATGGGTTTGGGATAGTTTCCAATAATGAAATTGATAAAATTAATATTCTGAATGCTTCTTTATTAGCAATGAAAAGAGCTATACTAAACTTACCAATAAAACCTGCTTTGGTTTTAGTCGATGGCATATATAAACCTGATTTAAATATTCCAATGAAGACTATTATTGGAGGTGATTCTATTGAGGATGCAATTAGTGCAGCTTCAATAATTGCTAAAGTATACAGAGATAACCTTATGACTGAATACAATAAAAAATATCCTGATTATAATTTTAAAAAAAATAAAGGATATGGAACTAAGGAGCATTTTTCTGCAATTCAACAAAAGGGGATTTGCACAATTCATAGAAAATCTTTCAAGGGCGTATTGAATAAATGACTCAGTTATTCTCACATTTAAGAGTATCATCTGAGTACAGTATCTCTCAAGGACTCCTTACAGTTGATCAAATAGTAGATAATGCAATTCGAAATTCTGTGCCCTCTGTTGCGCTAACAGACAAATCAAATATGTTTGGACTTGTAAAATTTTTTAATAAATGTGAGTCAGCTGGTATTAAACCTATATCTGGGTCTTCAATAAGACTAATTTTTGATGATGATGATACTTCATATGAATTACTGTGTTTGGCAAAAACTAATAATGGCCATAAAAATTTAATGAAGATAATTTCTAATGCACACAATAATAGTTTATTCAATTTTCCAATCATTAGATTTAATGACTTAATAGAATTAAAAGACGACATTATTGTGATTTCAGGTGGCAAGGACAGTCACATATTTGAATATCTCAAATCGAATAATATCTCAGTTGCATCAAAAAGAATTGACGATTTTAGAAATAATTTTGGTGATAATTTCGTTCTTGACGTTCAACTTACAAACAGAATTGATGAAATAGAGTATTTAAAAAATGTTTTACCTATTGCAAAAGATAAAAGCATTCCATTAATAGCAACTAACGATGTTTTATTTGCAGAACAAGATGATTATGAAATTCACGAAACAAAGGTTTGCATAAATACTGGAAAAACCCTCAATGATCCAAATAGAGAGAGAGTATTTTCTGAACACCAGTACTTTAAATCACCACAGGAGATGATGGAGCTTTTTAAGGATTATGATTCACTTATTGATAACACAAATGAGATATCAAAGAAATGTAATGTCTCTCTTGAGACTAAAGGCTATTTTCTGCCTGAATATCCTGTTCCAAAAAAACATAATTTTGATTCATTTTTAAAAGAAATTTCAACTCAAAGGATTGAATCATATATCAAAGATTTTGATAGTCAAAAACATAGTGAATATTTAGATAGACTAAATTATGAATTAGAACAAATTAAAACTATGGGATTCTCAAGTTACTTTCTTATTGTTTATGATTTCATAGAGTGGTCTAAAAATAATGATGTGCCTGTTGGTCCAGGTCGTGGTTCAGGAGCAGGTTCGTTAGTTGCTTTTGCTTTAGGAATTACTACTTTAGATCCAATTTTACATGGTCTTTTATTTGAAAGATTTCTTAATCCAGAGAGACTTTCTATGCCTGACTTTGATGTAGATTTTTGCATGGAAAAAAGAGACATGGTTATAGATTATGTTAGTAAAAAATATGGTTCTGAATCAGTATCACAAATTGCAACCTTTGGAACGATGGCAGCTAGAGCAGTTGTAAGAGATGTTGCAAGAGCACTGGGAAAACCTTATGCGTTAGGAGACAGAATATCCAAAATGATCCCTTTTGCACCTGGGATGACTTTAGATAAAGCTAAAGAAGAACAACCAATTTTTGCTCAAAGTATCAAAAGTGATTCAGAGGTTAGAGAAATAGTTGATTTATCCTATAAGCTTGAAGGTATTGCTAGAAATGTTGGAAAACATGCTGGTGGCGTAGTAATTGCTCCTGGGAGCATATCAGATTTTTGTCCTGTATATGTTGATCGTCAATCTGACTCAGTTATGACTCAGTATGATAAAGATGATGTTGAAAAAATCGGTCTTGTTAAATTTGACTTCCTTGGATTAAGAACATTAACAGTTATTGACAGGGCAGTTAAATCTATTAACAAGAATTTAGATGAATCAAAAAAAGTTGATTTAAATAATATCCCGCTAAATGACGAAAATGTGTTTAAGTTGCTTTCTTCTGGAAAAACAATGGCCGTTTTTCAGCTTGAATCATCTGGAATGAGAGATTTAATAAAAAGACTCAAACCAACAAAATTTGAAGAAATAACTGCTTTGCTAGCGCTGTATAGGCCTGGGCCATTAAACTCAGGAATGCATGACGAATTTGTTGACAGAAAGCACGGAAAGAGTCCAGTCACATATCCCCATCAGTTGCTTGAGAAGGTTTTGGAAGAAACATATGGCGTCATTGTCTATCAAGAGCAAGTTATGGAAGCCGCCCGAGTTTTAGCAGGTTTCTCACTTGGTCAAGCTGATATCTTAAGAAGGGCCATGGGTAAAAAGAAAAAAGAGGAAATGGAAGAGCAACGAGAAATATTTGTTAAAGGATGCCTTGAAAATGATATAAAAGAAAAAAATGCAGAAAAGATATTTGATTTAATTAATCAGTTTGCAGAATATGGATTCAATAAATCTCACTCAGCTGCATATGCATTAATTTCATACCAAACAGCATATTTAAAAACATATTATCCCGAGCATTTTATGGCAGCTGTTCTTTCTTCTGAGCTTGGAAATACTGACAAAATATACGCATTAACTCAGGAATGTTCAAGAATGGGTATAGAAGTATTAAAACCAAATGTTCAAACAAGCAATAAAAAATTTGAAGTAAATATTGAATCTAAAATCGAATATGGATTGGGTGCTATCAAAGGAGTTGCTGATGCATTTATTGATCATCTTTGTTCGAAGAGAGAAAAAACTCATTTTAAAGACTTGTGGGATTTTTCCAAAAAAATTGATATAAGACTGGGTGGAAAAAAATCTTTAGAGGCCTTATCCCAATCAGGTGCTTTTGATTCTTTAGCACCAACTAGAAGTGTTGCAATTGAATGTACTAAAGATATGTTAAATGATGGGAGGCAACTAAATGGAAACCCCAACTTAAAAAGTGGTGATCTTTTTTCTGAAATGGAACAAGGTTTTGATCCTTACGAGAAATATAAAAATATTAATGAGCTTACATTGAGTGAAAAACTTGAATTGGAGAAAAAATCTCTTGGATATTATCTCTCTGGACATCCGGTGTTAGCAATTGAGAATAAAATAAAGAAAATAAGATCCAAGACAATAAATAAATTAAATAATGATACAAAAAAAGCTTCTCTAGTATGTCTAATTAATAGTGTTAGACGTATAAAAGATAGAAGCGGCAAACCACTTACTTTTATTAATTTTGATGATGGAACTGGAACCATGGATGGAATAGTTGCAAGCGATGTGCTTGAAAATTGCCACAATTTCTTAAAAGAGGGTGAAATATTAAATTTAAAAGGTACTGTTGAAGTTGATGATTACAGAACTAATGATCTAGGGTCTCTTATGTTCAGAATGCGTGTTAAAGATATCAGTTTGCTAGATACTGAATTATACAAAAAAGTTAGTGAAGTATTAATTAACATAGTAGATTCACAAGCAATTTCACTTCAAGAATTTTCAAGACTTCTAGACACCATAGATAAGAGTTTTTGGGAGAATGGAAATTGTAGATTGAATGTAAAAGTTAGTTCAGAACAATCTGAAGCAGTAGTAGACATTGGAGATAATTTTAAATTTAATCCTACGCTTGAAAATTTATTTTACCTTGAAGATATTTTTGGTAAAAATATTTTAGAGATATAAGAATTGTTAACGTTAGACTTAATTAAAGAAAATTTGAATCTGCAAAATCATCTCTACGTTGCATACAGCGGTGGGCCGGATTCATCTGTATTACTCGATCTATGTGCAAAATTAAGGCATAAAAGCAACATCAGCTTGTCTGCAATTCACGTAAACCATAATCTATCTAAAAAAAGTATTGATTGGGAAAATCATTGTGTTAATGAGTGCAAAAAATTAAATGTAAATTTAATTATTGAATCAGTCCAAATAAATTCTGATGGCGGGGGGCTAGAGTCTGCTGCAAGACAAGCCAGATATAAGATTTTTGAAAATATTTTAAAAGAAAATGAACAAATTGTTCTTGGGCATCACAGTGATGATGTTGCCGAAACTATTTTTATGAGAATTTTAAGGGGTACCGGCTTAGATGGAATTGAGGGGCCTGCTCATAAAAGAAATATTGGACAAGGAAAACTCATAAGGCCTTTAATAAAAGTTCCTAAGACAGAGATAATGAACTATTTAAGAGATAACAAATTAAATTTTATTGAAGATGATACAAATGAGGATATAAGATTTGATAGAAATTTTCTTAGGTATAAAATATTTCCATTGCTTGAAGATAGATGGAAAGATTTTCCTAAAAGAATAAATTCATTGTCTTCAATTTCAAAAGATAGAAACGAAAATTATAAAATTTTAGTTTATGAAAAATTTGAACAATTAATTGGGAGTAAAATTATTCTCAAAGATCTAAAAAAAATTCCTAAATCTTTGGCTATCGATGTTATAAGATATTCTGTAAAGGAATGTGATTTAGCTACACCTAACAGTAAAATAATGGAAGAAATATATAAAACTTTTGTTGCCTCAAGACCTGGATCAAAGTCTTGCGTAACTTGGTCTAGAGCCGATAAAGAAGATTCCTCTGGCATGATCAAATATAAAGAAGGCAACTTAATTATTTCTAAGAGATAAAAGGAGATTTAAATGGATCTAGAAACAATAAATGTAGAAAAAATTGAAAAAGTTGCAATTATTAAATTAAATAGGCCTGAACTATTAAATGCCGTCAATGAGCAGCTTGTTTGGGATTTTCAAGAAGCTACAGAGAGTGTCAAAAATGATGAATCTATAAGAGTTGTAATTATTACTGGATCGGGGAGAGGATTTTCAGCAGGTGCTGATCTTAGCGAAAGAAAGGCAAGTTGGAAAGGTTCTAAAGATGCTCTTATGAGGGGGTATAAACCCTTTTTTGAAAATATAACAAGCATGCCTAAGCCTGTTATTGGAGCTATAGCAGGACCAGCAGCGGGCATTGGTGCTGCAATAGCTATGTCTTGCGATCTAAGAGTTATGTCTGATGATAGCTATATTCTGTCAGTTTTTAGTAATATTGCTTTGGTGCCAGATGGTGGGCTCTCATGGTATCTTCCGAAATTTATGGGTTTTGCAAAAGCATATGAGCATGCAATCGAAGCAAAAAAAATATCAGCCCAAGATTGTTTAAAGTATGGGATAGCTAATAAGGTAGTATCAAGAGACGAGCTAGAAACAATTACTATAGAATGGGCGCATAAACTTTCCAAGAGATCATCACAATCCTTGAATCATACAAAAAGATTAATGAGAGAGTCTCTAGAAGTAGGTTATTGGAACACCTTCCAAAATGAAGCAGAAATTCAAAATGAATTAACTGTTAGCGACCAAAATAAAGAGGCCGTAAAAGCATTTCTTGAAAAGAGAGAACCTAACTTCGATTAACTTTCTAATAACTTACTAAGACCAACAATAATTGCATCAAATGATGCTCTAGTAGTGTTTGGATGTATTCCAACTCCCCAAAATGTTTTTCCATCCTTCTCAAGTTCTATATATGCTGCTGCTTTTGCATCAGACCCAGAGGAGATAGCTGTTTGATGATAATCAGCAACTTTTATTTCAACTCCAATTTTTTCTGAAAGACCGTTCACAAATGAGTCAATTGGACCATTTCCTGTGCCCTGTATTGTTGTTTCCTCATTATTCATATTCATTGTTAGCTCTAATTTATGAAGATCGTCTTTAGATGATGATGAGTGTTTTATGTACGAGTAATTATTAACAGGTTGAAGGTATTTTTTTTCAAAAATATCCCATATTTGAGAGCTACTAATCTCTTTTCCAGTATCATCTGCTAACTTTTGAATTTTTTGACTTAGGCTAATCTGAAGTCTTCTCGGCAAAGAGACCCCATGATCTTTTTCTAATAAAAATGCAACTCCTCCTTTACCAGACTGAGAATTAATTCTTACTACTGCTTCATAATTTCTCCCTAGATCAGCTGGATCGATTGGAAGATAGGGCACTTCCCACTTTGGATCATTAGATTTTTTAATAGCTTGAAAACCTTTTTTAATTGCATCTTGGTGAGACCCTGAAAAGGCTGTAAAAACAAGATCTCCTGCATAAGGATGTCTTGGATGAACTGGCAGTTGATTGCAGTACTCCACCTCTCTCATTACAGAATTGATATTAGAAAAATCTAAATTTGGTTCAACGCCTTGAGTGAGCATATTTAAAGCAATTGTTACTATATCAACATTGCCAGTTCTCTCTCCATTTCCAAATAATGTTCCTTCAACTCTATCAGCACCAGCCATGATTCCAAACTCAGAAGCTGCCACAGCCGTGCCTCTATCATTGTGAGGGTGCAGGCTCAGGCATATGTCATTTCTATTTTTTAAATTTTTGCTCATCCATTCAATTTGATCGCCATAAATATTTGGAGTTGACATTTCTACAGTAGCAGGAAGATTTATAATAATTTTGTTTTTTGAGACAGGCTTTAGAATTTCTACAACGTTATCACAAACTTCTCTTGCATATTCTAGTTCTGTTCCTGTAAAACTTTCTGGAGAATATTCAAATGTCCATTCAGTAGCAGAATTTTCAAGCGCCAATTTTTTAATTAACTCAGCGGCATCAGTTGCAATTTTTTTAATACCATCCTTGTCTTGATTAAAAACAACTTTTCTTTGAAGTGTAGAAGTTGAATTGTAAAAATGAATAATTCCTTTAGATGCACCTTTAAGTGATTCAAATGTTTTAATTATTAATTCTTCTCGAGCTTGAGTAAGGACCTGAATATTTACATCTGAAGGAATTTTTTTATTTTCAATAAGATCTCTTACAAAATCATAGTCAGTTTTTGAGGCTGATGGAAAGCCTACCTCGATCTCTTTGAAGCCAAGCTTACACAATAAGCTAAACATTCTATTCTTTCTCTCAGAACCCATTGGCTCAATGAGAGCTTGATTGCCATCTCTAAGATCTACAGAGCACCAAATAGGAGCTTTTTTTATCGTTTTGCTTGGCCATTCGCGATTAACCAAATCAACTGGCTTATAAGCTGAGTATTTATCTATTGGGTTATCCATTCTTTATAAAGTTAATGTTATTATGTTATTTATGCTCAATCCAGAAATCAAAACTAATCTTATCTTAAAAGAGATCGGTATCAAAAGATATTCATTAAGATCAAGCAATGATCAATCTCATAAAAAAAGCTTACATTTCTATAAAAAGGGGCACATTCTAGCATTACTTGATAAACCTTACGAAAATTTTGTCAGAGAACAACAAGATTTATTGATTGCAATATTCAGCTCAACAAAAATCGATAATGGCGAGGCAGTTTTCAAAACTATTAGATATTCTTCAAACAATGATTTAAGAAATGATTTTGAAGAAATGAGTGATCTAAAAATGATAATTATTTTTGGAAATATCTCTTGTGATTTTAATTTTAAAAATGAACAAATAATAGCTCCTAAATTAAGTTTATTACTTGCTAATAAAGATTCAAAAAAGGAGCTTTGGCTTCAAATCAAACAAAAATTGAATATATAGTTAATTATGCTCAAAATTTCTTTAATGGATCAGTCCGATTTAGAGTTCGCGTATGAAATTGAGAAAGAAGTTAATCCAACCCCGTGGTCAAAAAAAAATTTTTTTTCGTCATTTGAGGTAGGCCACAATTCTATTGTATGTAAACATGAAAATAATCTTATTGGGTTTGCAATCTTTTCATTAGTTAAAGAAGAAAGTCATCTCTTAAACATAGCAGTTATAAAAAGTTGGCATAGAAAGGGTGCTGGAAGTCTTTTGATGGATACCTTAATAAAACAATCGAAAGTACTAGGAGCAAAGAAAGTTTTTTTAGAAGTCAGATCAAAAAATTTTAATGCGATATCTTTTTATAAAAAATATAAATTTGTTCAAGACGCCTTGAGAATAAATTATTATGGTGGAAATAATCCAGATGATGCGGTGATGATGAGTTTAGATATTTAATCTAAAGATTTTTTTCTATACTTTTTTCTATTTCACTTGCCTGAACTTGAGGACCAAAACGTTCTATTACTTGACCGCTCCTATTAACAAGAAATTTTGTAAAATTCCATTTGATTTGAGATGTGCCAGCTATACCCGGTTTTTGTTTTTTTAAAAATTTATAAAAAGGATCTGTTTTTCTACCATTGACATTAATTTTATTCATTATTTTGAAACTTATTCCATAATTTGTGTCACAAAACTCTTGAATCTCTTCATTTGTTCCTGGCTCTTGAAATGCAAATTGATTACAAGGGAAACCTAGAATCTCAAATCCTTTGTTTTGATATTTTTTATAAAGTTTTTCTAGGCCTTTATATTGATAAGTAAGGCCGCAATAACTTGCAACATTTACTATTAAAACAATTTGATTCTTAAAGTCTGATAATCGAACATCGTTTAACTCAGCATCTTTAACTGAAAAATTGTATATTGTTTCCATAATTGCTTTATATGTGTGCGAAAATGTTTGGGTATTATATATGCAATAAATAAGTTTTTTAACTAGTAGAAATGAAGATTAAATATTTATGGAAGACATTTAAAGAATTATCTACCGATGATTTGTATGCAATTCTTAACTTAAGGCAAAAAGTTTTTGTAATGGAGCAAGATTGCCCATATATTGATGCAGATTATTCAGATCAAGAAGCATTTCATCTTCTTGGATATGATGAAAAAAATATACTAAAAGCTTACTTAAGAGCCTTTTCGCCAAACATCAAATATAAAGGAGCCTCAATGGGAAGAATTGTTGTTGAGGAGGGCATGAGAAATAAATCTATTGGAAAAGAAATAACAAATATTGGAATTAGGTTTTTAAGTGAAAAATATCCAAATCATGAAATTATTATTTCTGCACAACATAGGCTTCAAAAGTTTTATGAAGGATTAGGCTTTATTGCAAGAGGAGAGGTCTACTTAGAAGATGACATTGATCATATACAAATGTATATGCTCTCTAAGTAATTATCCTTTCATCAAATAATATAGTATTAATTTCCTCAGTAATAAATGGAGCAAATGGATGCACTAACTGAAGAATTTCTTTTAGTAGTGGTCTTAAATTTGATGTTTCTCCACTTTTCTTACATTGTTCGATATAAACATCACAAAACTTATTCCAAAAGAATTCATATACTTCATTAACAGCAAAATCCAGTCTGTAATCGGAAATATTTTTATTTATTTGTTTTTTGGTTTTACTAAACTCGTCATATATCCATTTATCATGATCGTTTTCTGCTTTAAATTTATCTTTTTCATTTGGATATCCGTCAATAAATCTTGCAGCATTCCACATTTTGGTACAAAAATTTCTAAATCCTTTTAGTCTTCCAAATTCAAAACTAATATCTTTTGTATGAGTAGCCAAAGAAAAAAATGTCATTCTTAGTGCATCTGTGCCATATGATTCTATTCCGTTAGGAAATTGTTTTCTTGTCTTCCTTTCAATTTTTTCAGCGATACCTTCTTGCATCAAATTTGATGTTCTTTTTTCAACAAGATCTTCAATCGAAATACCATATATTAAGTCAATTGGATCAATAATATTTCCTTTAGATTTTGACATTTTTTGACCATTTTCATCTCTGATAAGACCAGTAACATAAACATCCCTGAAAGGTATTTTTCCAGTAAATTCAATACTCATCATTATCATTCTTGCTACCCAGAAAAATATAATGTCAAAACCTGTCACTAAAAGAGAAGTTGGAAAGAAACTTTTAAAATCCTCTGTTTTCTCTGGCCAACCAAGAGATCCGAATGGCCAAAGACTTGATGAGAACCATGTATCTAAAACATCCTCATCTTGCTTAAGATCTATTGCATCAAGTTTGTAATAATTTCTTACATCTTGTTCATTTTCACCAACGTAAATATTTCCATTATCATCGTACCAAGCTGGAATTCTATGACCCCACCAAATTTGTCTACTTATACACCAATCCTCAATATTATCCATCCAATTAAAATAGGTCTTTATCCAGTTATTAGGATGAAATTTAATGTTTCCTTTTTTAACTTCCACATTAGCTTTCTCTGCCATTTCAGAAGTTTTTACATACCATTGATGACTCAATCTGGGCTCAATTACAATATTTGAACGCTCACCTCTCGGTACGCTCACATCATATTCCTCTTCCTTTTCAAGGAGTTTTAACTGAGTTAATTCTTTTATAACTAATTTTCTTACTTTAAATCTATCTAAATTTTCAAATAATTTCGGTACATTATTATTTGTCCACGCATCTTGATTAAAAATATTAATTGGCTCAAAGTCGTCAATATTTTTGGACATGTAAACTTTGTTATCTTTATCATGTAAACAATATTTTTTGCCTATTTCATAATCATTAAAGTCATGAGCCGGTGTTATTTTTAAACAACCTGTACCAAATTCCATATCAACATAATCATCACCAATAATTGGTAATTTTCTTTCAACAAACGGTAATAGAGCATATTTGCCAATAAGATCTTTATATCTATCATCATTTGGATTTACTGCAATGGCCATATCGCCAAAAAGAGTTTCAGGTCTTGTTGTTGCTACTGTAATAAATTTATCAGAACTCTCTATGGGATATTTTATGTACCATATGGTTCCTTTTTTTTCTTGTCTAACCACTTCAAGGTCTGAAACAGCAGTTTTAAGAGATGGATCCCAATTTACTAATCGATATCCTCTGTAAATTTTTTTATTTCTATAAAGATCAATAAATGCTTTGTTAACAGCTTTAGAGAATTTATCATCAAGAGTAAATCTATATTTGTTCCAATCTACAGTTGAGCCCAATCTTTTGATTTGAGATTGTATTTTATCTTCTGAAAAATCTTTCCATTTCCATACCTCTTGAAGAAATTTTTCCCTGCCAAGATCTTTTCTATCAATATTTTTTTTGGAGAGATTATTTTCCACAACCATCTGAGTTGCAATTCCAGCATGATCAGTTCCAACTTGCCAATGAGCTTTCTTACCTGACATGTGATTATATCTGGTGTAAAAGTCCATAATCGCATATTGGAAACTGTGTCCCATATGGAGAGTTCCCGTAACATTTGGGGGAGGTATTACCTGTGAAAAAGATTCCTTTGAACTTTCATTTGATACTACCTCACTCGACCAAATTTCAACCCACTTTTCCTCAACTTCAGTAGGGTTGTACCTTTTGTCCATTACTTATTTATTATTTAAGTTTTTTATTTAATATTAAGTCACATATCAAAGGAACAGGTCTTCCAGTTCCACCTTTTGGAGAACTTGACCATGCAGAGGCTGCAATGTCCATGTGCGCCCATTTATAGTCTTCTGCGAACTTTGATAAAAATGCAGCAGCATGAATTGTACCTGCTTCTCTACCACCGCCAATATTTGCTAAATCAGCAAAATTAGTCTTTGTACACGACTTATACTCATTCCATAATGGTAATTGCCATGCCCTGTCACCAGTTTCCTCTCCCGACTCAATTATCTTATCAGCAAGAAACTGGTTATTTGCCATAACGCCGCTAGCATGACTTCCTAAAGCAATCACTACAGCACCAGTAAGTGTTGCCATATCAATTACATAGGAAGGCTTATATCTTCCAACATATGTTAACGCATCTGCCAAAACCAATCTTCCTTCTGCATCAGTATTAAGAATTTCAATTGTTTGACCTGACATAGAAGTTACTACATCCCCTGGTTTTGTTGCTCTAGCAGAAGGCATATTTTCAGCACATGCCATAATACCAACCACATTTACGTCAGCTTTAATTCTTGCCAGCGAACACATAACACCAAAAACCGTTCCTGCTCCACACATATCCCATTTCATTTCATCCATACCAGAACTTGGCTTTAACGAAATACCACCTGTATCAAAAGTAATACCCTTTCCAACTAAGGCTACTGGCTTTTCATTTTTTTTGCCGCCGTTGTATTCAATGATTATCATTCGAGGAGGCTCATCACTTCCCTTAGATACGCTTAGATAAGAGCCCATTTTTAACCTAGCAAGATCTTTTTCATTAAGCGATTTAACTTTTAAACCTGAGTAATTTTTAATAGTATTTTTTACTATTTTTTCTATAAGTTTTGGTGTTGCATGATTTGCAGGTAAATCACCAAGATGTTTAGCAGTATTGACTCCTTCGCCAACTGAAAATCCTCGTGCAACAGCAATTTTTGCTTTTTTGGTATCAGATGAAGATAGCTTTGCAGTAATTATGGTGACATTTTTTAATGAAACTTGGCTTGAAATTATGTCTTTACCAATTTTTTCAGTTTTAGCTGTTTTATTTTTTGTAGTAGAAAAAATATAAGCTCCTGATTCAATAGATCTTGAGATTGTTTCTAGAAACCAAAATTTATCTTTACCTTTTGGATAATTTTGACCATCAAGTACCGCAAGATTTTTACAACCAATTGAATTTGCAATTTTTGCAATGTATTTATACTTGTTCAGCCATAGGTATATGTCATCTTTTTCATTGAGGTCATTTATAAGAAGAATTTTTTTTGCTTTAACGCCTCCTAATGAAGAGATAAGATGATTTTGGTTAGAGGGACTAATTGAATCTTTAATTGATGTAGAGATATAACCATTAGATTTTTTATCTAATTCTTTAAACTCAGGAGAAGCCAATATCTTTTTATTAACTGGTATAACAAGCAACTCGGTTAATACATTAGACAAAACTCCATCGCTAACATTTTTTAGAGTTATATTGTTAAGAACTTTATATGTCATTTTAATATCTCCTTTTTAATTCAATACTGGTAAGATGTTTATTGTAATGCATCAGAGTTCGCAAGGCATATATAAAAAGAACATTCTTTTAAAAAGCTTAAATCTTGAAGTTCTGTTGTCTTCAACTGGAGTTTTTTTAATTTTCTTTTTTTTGGTTGTTAGCTCAAGGTTTGTTGGTTATTTTGAGCAAGCATCCGAGGGCCTAATAGACCCTAGTCTTATCTTCAAAGTAGTAATACTAAGGTTCCCAGACTTTGTAACATTATTATTACCATTATCTTTTTTTCTAGGAGTTGTAATTACAATTAGTAGATTATATTCAGATAGAGAAATTTATGGCTACTTTGCAGGAGGCCTTTCTAATAATGACCTTATAAAATATTTACTTCCGCAATCAATTGTTTTCTTTTTCATAACATTATCCCTGAGTGTATATATAGCGCCTTATACAAAAGAATTATCTAAAGAGATTCTTACTCAAGACACAATTCAGGAGCAGTTTGAATCAGTCAGACCAAATGAATTATTTTCTTTTAATAAAAATGAGGGATTTATTTATATTGAAGATAAAAAAAGTAATATTTTAGAAGACGTAGTTATTTTTATGCCAAATGATAACTACTCGTCTTTAATTATCTCAAAAAAACTTGAATATGAAGATTTGTCATTAAAGATGGACTTAGATTTTAAAGATGGAGTTTTATATCAAGATATTTTTAATCAAAGCTCATCTTTAGTTTCATATTTTGGAGAGTTATCTATTCCTGTTGATAATTCTAAAAACTCTATTTCAGGGTTATCATTTAGTAAATTATTTGATTTTTCAATCAAGTCTTCAAAATCTCAAAATCAGTGGAATTTATCCATACCATTAACAATTTTTATTCTATTAATTTTTGCTGTAAATTTTTCAAAAGTAGAACCTCGGCAGGGGAGACTTTCCGTATTAGTACCATCTATTTTTATATACATACTATATTTAAGCTTATTGATTTTGGCTAGAGACTCATTTGATGAAAGCTTGTCATCTTCTCAAAACAATATCTGGTATGTGCACCTGACATTTTTGTTATTTGCTATATTTTTAGTAATTAGAAAAAATTTAAATACTAATATTCGAACTATTTATAAATTCTTTAATAATAATTTTGTAAGGGTTTTTATATCTTTGTTGATATTTTTAATTTTTTTATGGGTGCTAGGATGATAAAGATATTTAATAAATATTTAATAAAAAGATCATTTTATTTTTCACTGAGTATTTTATTGATTTTTGGATTATTGGACTCAATATTTATTCTTATTTCTGAACTAGAAAAAAACTCATCAGATTATACTTTCCTTCATATATTGAAATATGTAATTTTTTCAATGCCTCATAATTTACTTGATTTTGTTCAAGGTGCCTGTTTATTAGGAGTAATGCTTTCGCTTGGAATGTCTCATGAGGAAGGAAATCTTAATGTATTGAGGTCTGCAGGTAAGTCTCCACTTGAAATAGTTTTTACAAGCTCAATAGGAGCCCTAATTCTTATTTTATCAATGCTAGCACTAGACGAAATAGCATTTAGGAAATTATATGTAAACGAAGAAGCTGAAAGAAATGTTCTATTAAATAAAGAAATAAATTATGAAGATGAAATTAATTGGATTAAATCAGGAAACTCATTTTTGGGTTTTGAAAACATCGTAGATGAAAAAATTTTTAACGTTAACTTTATTAAGCTCCAAGATAAAGAAATAATTTATTCTGTAAAATCTGATGTTGCAACTATCAGTAATAATAAAATTATTTTTGACAAGGAGTCTACATATAAAAATTTTATAGATAATGTTGATAAAAAGAATATTGAATTTTTTGAGATTCCAATTCAATCAAAAATTACTTTCAGCAATATTAAACATCTTGGATTATTTGAACTAAATTTTTATAGACAGATATTTGATGGCAGCACAATTAAGAAAGATATTTTATTTAAGTCTCATATAGATAAGTCCTTTTATAATAAAATTTTCTTACCAATTTCATCTTTAATCTTAATATTATTTTTTGGGTCATTTATATTCACTTCACTCAGAGACTCTACAATTGGAAATAGGGTGGTTGTATCCGTAGTAGGAGCTTTTATATATCAATTAATTCAAGACTTATCATCAGGTATATTTATTTCATATGGATTAATGATAATCTTAGGAATTATTCTTCCCTCAATTTTACTAATAGTAGCAAGTATGATTTCTTACAAAAAGATTTAAATTTTTTTATAAGAAGTTTTAGATAAATAATCACTCAAAGATAAATTTTCTTTTGAGAAATATATTAACGCTAGAGGAAGTCCTGCCAATAAAATTGTAAAAATATTAGAAAAAAACCTAATACTTACTTTTTTCAATGTTATTTCGCCACCATCTGTACTATATATCTCAAAATTCCAAACAGCCATACCTAATGTCTTACCACCATTCATCCAAAAATAACCATAAAAAATCCATGTACTCAAAATAACAAGTAATGGTCCAATCCATTTTGTCTGAATAATGCCTCCATTGATCCATACAGCAAATGATCCTGCAGCAAACCAAACTCCTAACAATAAAAATAAATCGTATACAGATGCAGCGATTCTTTTGATTGGATATACAATATATGATTTATCATTCATTTTGGTATAGTACTAAATTATTAAAAAAAATAAATTGATATGAATACAACAACCGACTTTTTAGGACATCCAAAGGGTTTGTTTGTATGTTTTGCTACAGAGATGTGGGAGAGATTCTCTTACTATGGTATGAGAGCTCTCCTGATATTGTATTTAACAAAGCATTGGGAGTTTACAGACGCTACAAGTTATTTAATTTATGGAGCGTATACTTCTTTGGTATATATCATGCCAGTCTTTGGTGGCATGCTGGCTGATCAAATTTTAGGTTCAAAAAAAGCAGTCACTTATGGTGCGATACTATTGGTGTTTGGTCATTTAGGAATGACAGTTGAGAGTAATGAGCAAATATTTTACTTATCACTTGCTTTAATAGTATCTGGCGTAGGATTTTTAAAACCAAATATATCTACCATGGTTGGGGCATTGTATGAAGAGGGTGATCCAAGAAGAGATTCAGGCTTTACTATTTTTTATATGGGTATAAATATAGGAGCTTTTACTGCAACTCTTTTATGCGGTTATTTAGGAGAGCAAGTGGGATGGGCGTATGGATTTGGTGCAGCAGGAATTGGAATGCTGTTTGGGCTAATTATTTTCTTGTGGGGCCAAAAATATCTGGAAGGTCTTGCTGAGCCACCATCAAATAAATATCTACAAAAGATGAATGGAATAAGCTATGAGTCTTGGGCTTATATTTCAGGTATTTTTATGGTTTTGGTTACTTGGTTTTTAGTTCAAAACTCGCAACTAGTTGGTCAACTTTTGGGTGGTTTTGGAGCTATTTTTATCGGAGCATGGTTATTGTATGCACTATTTAGATGCGCTCCTGATGAGAGAGATCGATTAATTGTTGTTGGGATATTAATATTATTTTCTTTAATTTTTTGGGCGCTTTTTGAACAAGCAGGCTCATCTTTAAATATTCTTACAGATAGAGGTGTAAACAGAGTAATATTTGGTTGGGAAGTCCCCGCATCGATGTTTCAATCTTTGAATGCTGGCTTTATTTTTACTATAGCGCCACTATTCGCAATGCTTTGGATAGCACTTGCAAAAAGAAATATGGAACCATCTACACCAATTAAATTTTCAATCGGTATCATTCTTGTTGGACTAGGTTTTTTAGCTTTGGTTTATGGCATGAGATCATCTGAGGGTCTTCAAACAGGAGTCTTTTGGATAATATTGATTTATCTTCTGCATACCCTAGGTGAGTTATGTTTATCTCCTGTTGGATTGTCATCAGTGACTAAATTATCACCTCAAAGAATTGTTGGGTTTATGATGGGAATGTGGTTTTTTGCATCAGCAGCCGGAAATTATGTTGCTGGATTAATTGCTAGAGCAACAGCATCAGACTCGTCTGGAGTATCAAATGATGTATTTGATCTTACTCAAAAACAATCATTTATGGATGTTTATACTGATGTTGGGTTGATGGCAATTGGTTGCGGGATATTTCTAGCTATATTAACTCCTATTCTCAAAAAATTAATGCATGGCGCCAACTAAAAGAAAAAAAGATCCTGTTAAAAAGAATATGGATAAGTTCCACAAACCAAAAACCCATAAAGATAAAACAAAATATGATAGAAAGAAAAAATCTAAAGATTTTGATTCAAATTAATTAATATCTTTTCGTAAATATCTTTTAATTTCCAAAGATCATTAACACTTACATGCTCATCAATTTGATGAATAGATTTATTTACAGGCCCAAGTTCAACAATTTCGGTATTCATTGCTGCAACAAAACGACCATCAGATGTACCGCCTTTAGCATTTAATTCAGGTTTATATCCAGTTATTTCTTCTGATGATGCACATACAATATCTTTGAAAAAATTATCTTTCGTATAATAAGGATTGCCATTTAAGTCCCAGCTTAATTCATAATCTAATTCAAGATCTTTTAATATTGATTCAAATTCAAATTTGAGACTATCTTCAGTTGACTCAGTTGAAAATCTAAAATTAAATGTTAACTCGAGTTCACCCGGCACAACGTTATGCGCTCCAGTTCCTGAACTTATATTAGATATCTGAAAACTTGTGGGATCAAACGCTTCATTTCCATTATCCCAAACCTTGTTTTTTAATTTTGAAATTAAATCGCCCGATAATAATATTGGATTAATAACTTTTTCAGGATAAGCAACATGTCCTTGTTTGCCGAAAATTTTTAGGCAACCACCCAGGGAGCCTCGTCTGCCAATTCTTGCACAATCTGCGATTTTTTCACTTGAAGTAGGCTCACCAACTAAACAAAAATCAATAATTTCATTATCTTCAATCATTTTTTCAATAATTTTGTCAATAAACCCATCTTTTGATGTACCTTCTTCATTTGAGGTGAGCAAGATAGCTAATTTAAAATTTAGTTTTTCATTTGCATTAATAAAATCTTTTGCTGCCTCAACGAAAGTAGCTACTGAGGATTTCATATCTGCAGCGCCCCTACCATATAGCACATCCCCTTCAATTGTCGCTGAGAAGGGGGGATAGCTCCATTTTTCCTCAGGCCCACTAGGAACAACATCGGTATGGCCTAAATAACAAAAAAGCTTTCCAGAATTTCCTATAGTTGCATAGAGATTTTCAACATTTTGATAATTAATTCTTTCGCATTTGAAATTAAGTTTCTTTAGTTCATTCTCAATAAGATCAAAGCAACCCATATCAGATGGAGATATGGACTTGATTCGTATTAGTTTTTGGAGAAGTTCAATCATTTTTATGAAGTATTTTATTTAAAGAAGATTTAGATTTGTTTATTTTTGCAACTACTTTTCCAGATAAAGAATCGCGCATGTATAGAAGGTTTGATTTACCAGATAGTTCTCTAGCCTTAAGAATGATCTCTTTATTATCATCCTTATCAATTACATTTATCTTAGTACCCGCAGTAACATATAATCCAGCTTCAACTGTGCAGTTATCACCCAAGGAAATCCCAATTCCAGAATTTGCACCTAAAAGACAATTTTTACCGACAGAAATTTTAGTATCATTTCCTCCTGATAAAGTTCCCATTGTGCTTGAGCCTCCACCAAGATCAGAATTATCGCCAATAACTACTCCTGCAGATATCCTTCCTTCGATCATAGCTTTACCTAGAGTTCCTGCATTAAAGTTTACAAAACCTTCATGCATTATTGTTGTTCCCTCACTTAGGTATGCTCCAAGCCTTACTCTACTTGCATCAGCGATTCTAACTTTCTTAGGAATAATATAATTCGTTAGACATGGAAATTTATCTAGTGACCTGATAAATAAATCATTATTTCCACATTTTGACTCATTTAATTTCCCTTCTATTTCATTAATTGAAATTGGCCCTTTGTTTGTCCATACCACATTTGGTAAGCATTCAAATAATCCATCTAAATTAATGGTATTTGGCAAAACAAACTTATTTGATATTAGATGCAGTTTAAAATACGCGTCAGAAATTTTACTTATTGGTTTATCAAGATCACTCTTTGTCCATTCAGATTTTATTATTTCTTGAGTACCTGAATTAATTTGAAGGGTTTTATAATCAGTTTTTTGTTCACCAAATTCTATGTTTGGAAAATATACGTCAAGCATTTGACCTGATTCCGAAATAGTTGCAATACCTTCTCCATAGATCTTCATGTTTTAAACCACTTTTTTTAATTCTGAAATAATTTTCTTAATCTTATAACTTGGTACCAATTTATTGTTGAAATTTTCAATTTCAAAAGTATCTTCAACTCTCTCACCTAGAGTATTAATTCTTGCAGAGTAAATTGAAACCTTATTTTCAAGAAATACCTTAGCAATATTAGCTAGCAAGCCGGAACTGTCAACTGTTTCAATAGTTATTAAATTTCTATTTTTATCAAAATTAATAGAGTCATTAATTTTTATATTTTTTTCAAATCTTGTATTTTTTTTCTTTAGTGATTGCATCTTAGAGGCCCAATCTTCTTTATTAAAATTTTTTTCAATCTTTGCACAAAGCTCAGTTAATTCAGATTTATTTAGGGTTCTATCATGTCGAGAATATTTTGTAATAAAAGTATTTGCTGCAAGTTTATTATTTTCAGATGAAAAAATATTTGCATCTATTATTTCAAGACCGCTATGCTCAAGTATCTTTACTGATTTATAGAAAAGTCCTGGCGAATCTTCAACCTTAATAAATATTTCAATAAGATCATCAAATTTTCTTTTACACCCAACAATAAGTCTATTATTTTTATTTTTTATAATTAACTCTGACTGCCATATAAGAGACTTTGATGAATGTTTATTGAAGTAACTGTCTTCAAAATTTTTAAAATATTTCTTTATTAACAGCTTTTGATCTTTATTTTTTAAATTATTAATAACATTTTTTTGTCTATCAAGAGACATTTGAGAAGATGCCTTTACGGGCTCCTTATTAATCTTTGATCTTGTAAGTAAATATAGATCTCGTAATAGTTGATGTTTCCAACCATTCCATAATGCAGGATTTGTTGCTCTAATATCGTTGATTGTAATCAGATATAAATAGTTAAGTTTTTCATCTTGCTTAACTTCTGCTAAAAACTCACTAACTGTATTTGGATCGGCAATATCTTTTTTTTGAGATATGGATGACATTATTAGATGTTTTTTAACAAGCCAAGATATTAAACTTGCATCTGTAATAGACATTCCTAGTCTTTTTGCAAATCTGAAACTTGATTTTGCACCAATTTCTGAGTGATTTCCTCCTTTGCCTTTGCCAAGATCATGAAATAAACCTGCAATATACAGAATTTCTATTTTTGGTAATTTATTTATTAATTCATGCTCTAACTCAAACCCAGGTTGCTTGTTTAATTTCATTTGCCTCATGTTTCTAACAACTTTAAATGTATGTTCATCCACTGTGTAAACATGAAATAAATCAAATTGCATTTGACCTATAACACTATCAAACTCAGGAATATACTTTTGCAATACTCCTAACGATTTCATTGTTCTGAGTATTGAGGATAGATTGTATTTAGATTTGAGTATTTCTAAAAATTGATTGGCATAGTGCTCGTTTCTTCTGAACTCCTTATCAATTAAACTTATATTTTTTCTAATTAGAGACTTAGTTTCAGTATCAATCGAATTTATAATTTTGCTCTTGCCAATTTCAATAAATATTTCAAATATCAAGCTTTTATTATTTTTAAGGTTAATATTTTGAATACCAATTTTATTTTTATATTTGTAAATACCTTCAATTTTTTTAAAAAAACTTTTTCTGGGATACTTTTCATTATATTTTTCGTAAACAATTTCATTGAAATATGAGAGTGAAGAAGCCATTTCATAAAATTTTTTCATCATCATTTCTACAGACTTCTTAGTATTTCTTTTGCCAAGTTTTGCTTTTTTAGAAATTTCAACCTGAGCTTCAAAATCTAATCTATTTTTATTTGTGGATATGTTAGTAGCAAATCTTAAAGATTTAATAAAGTTATATGCATCAATTGCATTATTTAGTTCTCCATTGAATATTCTCGACTTTGAGATTTCATTAACTGATTTCAAATCAAAACAATGCTGAAGGATCCATAATGCAGATTGAAAATCTCTTAGTGTTCCAGGAGATTCTTTTAAATCAGGCTCTAAATTATAAGCTGTAGAAAAAAATTCACTATGACGCTGTTGTTGCTCAACATATTTTGCATTATAGAAATTATTTTTAGTCCAAAGTGTTGATAAAGCATAATTTATTTTTTTATCCATTTCATTTGTTGAAATGATAGGACGTCTTGTTAAATACGACGTATATTCTTTTAAATCTGATTTTGATATTTTTTTAATATCTGAAATTGTTCTAACGGAATGACCAACCTTATATCCTTGATCCCATAAAAAAGAAATAAATTCTTCAAGATTTTTAAAATCTTTTGATTTATTTTTTTCCACAATTGATATGTCAATATCAGAGATTGGAAAAATTTCTTTTCTACCAAAACCCCCGTTGGCATATATAACGAAATTTTTATCAAGTTTTAGTTTTAGAAATTTATTTTTAATTTCTTTTTCAACTTCGTTGGTATATTTCTTAAGAAATTTATTAACCTTTGATGGTTTTAAATAAATTTCTGGAAAGTTTTTATAGAATTCATTATTAATTCTTGAAACCTTATCTTTCATTAAAATTCGTCATTTCTTTTTGTTAAAATTTCTGAACCAGTTTTAGTAACTGCAATAGTATGCTCCCATTGAGCAGAGTTTCTTCCATCTTTAGTTTCCACCGTCCATCCATCATTAAGAGTTTTGCAGTATTTTGTACCTTGATTAATCATTGGTTCTATAGTGAAACACATGCCTTCTTTTAGCTGTATACCTGTTCCAGGCTTTCCATAGTGAAGGATCTGAGGTTCTTCATGATAAATTTTTCCGATACCGTGACCGCAGTAATCCTCAACAACACTATAGTAATTTTTTTCAGCATGTTTTTGGATGGCATTTCCAATGTCTCCAAGATATGCGCCTGGTTTTACAGCCTCGATACCTTTGTAAAGACATTCTTGAGTGATTTGAACTAATCTTTGGTTATGTGGAGCACATTTACCAACAAGAAACATCTTTGATGTATCTCCATGCCACCCATCTTTTATAACTGTCACATCAATATTAAGAATATCTCCATCTTTAAGGAATTTTTCACTGTTAGGTATACCATGACAAATAACCTGATTTATGCTCGAACAAATAGTTTTCTCATATCCTTTGTATCCAACATTTGCTGGTATGGCGTTTTGAACATTAACAATGTGATCATAACAAAGCTTATCAAGCTCGCCAGTAGAAACTCCTGGTTTGACGAAGGGGGTAATCATTTCAAGAACTTCAGCTGCTAATTTGCCAGCTATTCTCATTTTTTCAATGTCCTCAAAATTTTTTATCGAAATATTCATTTTTTTTCATTTTTGTATAGACATTAGATAACTTAATCTATAAAGTACAATTTTAATGTCAGCCTATAATTTTAGCTCATTAAAACAAAAAAATTCTTTTAATAGTCTCCCTAAAATTTTCTCTAAATTTAATCTTTCTAAGGTGCAATTCTAATGTCATTCAAAGCCATATTAGCATTTGAAGACGGTAGTGTATTCTATGGAAAGGGGTTTGGGAAAGAAAAATATGATGTTGGCGAGCTTGTATTTAATACATCTATGACGGGCTACCAAGAAATTGTTACAGATCCCTCATACAAAAAACAAATAATTACTTTCACACATCCACATATTGGAAATACCGGTGTAAATAAGGAAGATAATGAATCAAAAACTATTCATGCATCAGGAATGGTAGTTAAAAACTTTTGTGACAAACCAAGTAATTGGAGGTCAAAAGCCACTTTAGGCGAATTTTTAAAAAAAAATGAAGTTATAGGAATAGCAGACGTTGATACAAGGGTAATAACAACAATTTTAAGAGAAAAAGGAGCAATGAATTGTTGTATTGCATCGCTTTCAGTAATTTCTGATAAAGAAGCTGTTGCAAAAGCAAAGGCATTTGAAGGTCTAAAAGGAATGGATTTAGCAAAAGTTGTCTCCACAGATAAAGAATATAAATGGAATGAGGGAGTTTGGCCTGAGAATAATAAATTTAATGATGAATATCCTGTAGTAGCTTACGACTATGGTATTAAAGAGAATATATTAAGACTTTTAAGTGAGCACGTTGGATCTGTAAAAGTTGTAAATGCCAAAACTCCATTCGAAGAAATTATTAAATATAATCCAAAAGGTATATTTTTATCTAATGGTCCGGGAGATCCTGAGCCTTGTGATTATGCTATAGAAAACATTAAAAAATTTCTTGAAAATAAGATTCCAATTTTTGGTATCTGTCTTGGTCATCAATTATTAGCTCTTGCTGGTGGGGCTAATACTTACAAAATGAAATTTGGTCATCATGGAGCAAATCACCCTGTTCAAGATATGGCTTCCAAAGATGTTTTTATTACTAGCCAAAATCATGGCTTCGCAGTAGATGAAAACACTTTACCTAAAAATATTAAAGTTACTCATGTATCTTTATTTGATAAATCACTTCAAGGCATTGAATTTATTGATAGGCCAGCATTTAGTTTCCAAGGACATCCTGAGGCGAGTCCTGGCCCTCAAGAGATACAAATACTTTTTGAAAAATTTAGTTCTATGGTAAAAGAGTATGCCAAAACGTAAAGATATTTCTTCAATTTTAATAATAGGTGCGGGTCCAATCATTATTGGGCAAGCATGTGAATTTGATTATTCTGGTGCACAAGCATGCAAAGCGCTCAAAGAAGAAGGATTTAGAGTAATTTTAGTAAATTCTAATCCCGCAACTATAATGACTGATCCACTCTTAGCTGATGCAACATACATTGAACCAATTCATTGGGAATCTGTAGAAAAAATAATTGAGAAGGAAAAGCCAGATGCAATCTTACCAACTATGGGAGGACAAACTGCTTTAAACACCGCCTTAACTTTAGATAAAAAAGGCGTCCTCAAGAAACATAATGTTATCTTGATTGGGGCGAATAGAACTGCAATTGATAAAGCTGAAGATAGACAGCTTTTTGATGAAACTATGCAGTCAATTAATTTGGAAACACCCGCATCTGGTATTGCTCATTCAATGAGTGATGCGTTAGAAGTTCAAGAAAAAATAGGATTTCCATGCATCATAAGACCCTCATTCACTATGGGTGGAACTGGCGGGGGGATTGCTTATAACATCTCAGAGTTTAAATCTATATGTGAGAAAGGGCTCGAATTATCACCAACAAATGAACTTTTAATTGACGAGTCTTTAATTGGATGGAAAGAGTACGAAATGGAAGTTGTCAGAGATTGTGAGGATAATTGTATAATCGTTTGCTCAATCGAAAACTTAGATCCTATGGGAATCCATACTGGAGACTCAACAACCATAGCTCCTGCTCAGACCCTTACTGATAAAGAATATCAGATCATGAGGAATGCATCTTTTAAAATTTTAAGAGAAATCGGTGTAGATACAGGTGGGTCAAATGTTCAATTTGCAATTAATCCAGATAATGGAAAAATGGTTGTAATCGAGATGAATCCAAGAGTGAGTAGGTCTTCTGCTCTAGCATCAAAAGCAACTGGATTTCCAATCGCAAAAGTTGCAGCGCTTTTATCTGTAGGTTATACCCTTGATGAACTAAAGAATGATATTACAGGAGGATTAACTCCAGCATCTTTTGAACCAAGTATTGACTACATCGTTACAAAAATACCTAAATTTGCTTTCGAAAAGTTTCCTCAAGCAAGTCCAAAACTTACAACACAAATGAAGTCAGTTGGAGAGGTGATGTCTATTGGATCAAACTTTCAAGAATCATTTCAAAAAGCTCTATGTAGTATGGAGGAAGGATTAAACGGATTAAACTCATTACGCAATAATGGATCTTTTCCACCAGATGACGAAATAAAAAGTGAGTTAACAATTCCAGGCCCAAAAAGAATTTTTTATGTGGCTGATGCAATGCGAAAAGGTTGGGATCTAAACAAAATTTATTCACTTACAAAAATTGATTATTGGTTCTTAGATCAAATTAAGGAATTAATTGATATTGAAGATGAGCTAAAAGAAACTAATATTTCAAATCTATCCAAAGAGTATTTACAAAACGTTAAAGAGAAAGGATTTTCTGACAATAGAATAGCTGAGTTACTTGATACAAATGAATCAAAAATTAGGCAAATCAGGAAAAAAAATAACGTAATGCCTATTTTTAGAAGAGTTGATACTTGTGCCGCAGAATTCGCTACATCAACATGCTACATGTATTCTTCTTATGGTGGTAGTTGTGAGAGTAACCCTACCAAAAATAAGAAAATTCTTGTCCTTGGAAGTGGCCCCAATAGAATTGGTCAAGGAATTGAGTTTGATTATTGTTGCGTTCATGCATCTATGGCGATGCAGGAGGAGGGATATGAATCAATAATGGTGAATTGTAACCCTGAAACCGTATCAACTGACTATGATGTTTCTAATAGGCTTTATTTTGAGCCAATCACTGCAGAAAAGATTTTGGATATCATTGATATTGAAAAACCAGAAGGTGTTGTTATTCAGTTTGGAGGCCAAACACCTTTGAAACTTGCAGATGTTTTATCTGAAAATGGAGTTAATATCTTAGGCACAAATGTTGACGCAATTGATAGGTCTGAAGATAGAGAAAGATTTCAAGAATTAGTAAATAAATTAAATTTAAAACAGCCCTCAAATGCTACTGCAAAAAATGTTGAGGAAGCACTTGTAAAAGCTGATGAAATTGGATTTCCAATTGTTGTAAGGCCATCTTATGTATTAGGTGGAAGAGCAATGCAACTGGTTAATAATCTAAAAGAGCTTAATCAGTACTTAAATGAAGCAGTAGAAGTTTCTAATAGTAAACCTATTCTTTTAGATAGTTATCTTACAGACGCTATTGAAGTTGACGTAGATGTTGTATCAGATGGAAAAAATATTGAAATTGGTGGGATATTACAACATATTGAACAAGCGGGAATTCACTCTGGAGATTCTGCATGTTCTCTACCGCCATATAGCTTATCAAGCACAGTACAGGACATCATGAAAGAACAAGCCATTGATATAGCAAAAGAATTAGAAGTTATAGGTTTAATGAATATTCAATACGCTGTTAAGGATGAAAATGTTTTTATTATTGAAGTTAATCCTCGGGCATCAAGGACTGTTCCCTTTATTTCTAAAGCAATAGGTCACTCTCTTGCAAAAGTAGCCTCCAAAGCAATGATAGGCAAAAGTTTAATACAACAAAAATTTTCTTCAAAACTTCCAAAAGATCTTTCTTTTGTAAAAGAAGCTGTTATGCCGTTTGATAAATTTCCTCATGTCGATCCTATTCTTGGTCCTGAAATGAAATCAACAGGTGAAGTTATGGGCATTGGTCCAAATTTTGGTGAGGCATATGCAAAAGCTCAAAAAGGAGCTAACAAGATTCTTAGACGATCTGGTGTGGTATTTATAAGTGTGAAGGCATCAGATAAAAAATATCTTGATAAATTTGTACCTGAAATAATAAATGCTGGATTTGAAATTGTAGCAACATCCGGAACTTCCGAATATATTAAAAAACTTGGTTTTAATGTAAAAACCATCAATAAGGTAACTGAGGGAAGGCCTCACATAGTAGATAGCTTGCTTAATAATGATATTGACTTGGTGATCAACACGACAGAGGGCTCACAATCAATTGAAGACTCAGCATCAATTAGACAAAGTGCTTTAAGAAACAAAATTTTCTGTACAACAACAATGTTTGGCGCATTTGCAATTATCGATGCATTTAAAAGCAAAGAAGAGAATTGGACTTACAGCACGTTACAAGAAATAAATAATTGATTCATTAAAATTGATATAATGCTTGCATGAGCAGAGTACCTATTACCAAAGATGGTGAGATTTTTATAAAAGAAAAGCTTTCAAATCTTAAGTTTGTTGAAAGACCTCAGATATCGCAAGCTATTGCTGAAGCAAGAGCACATGGAGATCTTAAAGAAAATGCTGAGTATCATGCTGCAAAAGAATTACAAGGTTTAGTAGAGGCCAAGATAAGTGAGATGGAAAGCGCATTAGCTAATGCCCAGGTAATTGATGTAAAAGAAATTCCTGAAACTGGCAGAGTTATTTTTGGTTCAACAATTAAGGTTTATGATATCGAGCAAGACAATGAAGTCGTTTATAAAATTGTTGGGAATCTTGAGTCTGATCCTGAAAAAGGACACATATCAATTGATACCCCAATTGCAAAAGGATTGGTTGGTAAGTTTGTTGATGACGAAATTAAGATAAATACTCCTTCAGGTGACCTCCACTACGAAATCATAGAAGTTAAACACATCTAACTTTATGCATGCAGACAATTGGGCTCAAAAGGCAAAAAAAAAGGGCTATCGTTCAAGAGCTGTCTTCAAATTAGAAGAAATTTTAAAAAAAACAAAAATAATGAATTACTCATATGTTCTTGATCTTGGGTCCTCACCGGGAGGATGGTCAGAATACATAATCAAAAAATATCCAACTTCAAAAGTTTATGCAATTGATATCTTAGATATGGAACCAATAGACGGAGTCACCTTTTTCAAAGATAGTATTGAAAATTTATATAATTTAGAAGAAATACTAGAATTAAAAGGTTGTTTTAAACTTGTAATTTCAGATATAGCCCCAAACTTAAGTGGCATAAGTGCAATTGATAGTGAAAATATTCTTAATTTAAATATGCTTACTGTTAAGATCGCTAAAGATTTTTTAGATTCAAGCGGCTCAATGATAATTAAAACTTTTCAAAATAGTAACTTAAAAACTTTGCGAAAAAATATGGAATTATCTTTTAAGTTAGTTCAAACTTATAAGCCTGCTGCTTCAAAAAAACAATCAGGTGAAATTTACCTGTATGGAGTAAAATAAGATATGAATAGTTTTATGAGAAATTTAGTTGTATGGGTGGTTCTGGGATCTCTCATGGTTTATGTTTTTAACAACATTGAGAATTCATCAGCCAGAGAACAGATCAGTTACAGCCAGTTTAAACAAGAAGTTTTGTCAGATAGAGTTGCTAAGGTAGTTTATAAAGGCGATCAAATGACTATTATTGGTGATCGTTTAGATGGTTCAAAATTTGAAACTACTCATCCAATTTTTAAGAGAGATGAAGCTGTCGAAAATGCTATTGAAGAAAACGGCATTATTGCTGTTTATGAAAAAATTGAACAACCCTCATTATTCTCTCAATTACTTGTTGGTGCATTTCCGATAATTCTTTTGTTAGCAATATTTTTCTTTTTTATGCGTCAAATGCAAGGCGGCATTTCTGGAAAGGGTGGACCTATGTCTTTTGGTCGAAGTAAAGCTAAATTAATGGAAGGCGGTAAAGTCAAAACTACATTTAAAGATGTTGCAGGTTGTGAAGAAGCTAAACAAGATGTTCAAGAACTTGTAGACTTTCTCAAAGATCCAACTAAATTTCAGAAACTTGGTGGTAAGATTCCAAGAGGTGTTTTGATGGTTGGTCCTCCAGGTACCGGAAAAACTTTAATTGCCAGGGCAGTTGCTGGTGAGGCTAAAGTTCCATTCTTTACTATCTCTGGTTCAGATTTTGTTGAAATGTTTGTTGGTGTTGGTGCATCTAGAGTAAGAGATATGTTTGATCAAGCAAAAAAACAATCTCCTTGTATTGTTTTTATTGATGAGATTGATGCTGTAGGAAGGCATAGAGGGGCAGGTCTTGGTGGCGGTCATGACGAAAGAGAACAAACACTTAACCAATTACTTGTAGAAATGGATGGCTTTGAGGGAAATGACGGCGTTATTGTAATAGCTGCTACTAATAGACCAGATGTTCTAGATCCAGCACTTCTAAGACCTGGAAGGTTTGACAGGCAAGTAGTCGTTGATTTACCAGATATTCGTGGCAGAGAAGCAATTTTAAAAGTTCACATGAGAAAGGTTCCTTTAGCTTCAGATGTTGATCCACTTGTAATTGCAAGAGGTACTCCTGGATTTTCGGGAGCAGACCTTGCAAATTTAATCAATGAAGCAGCACTTTTTGCTGCTAGATATTCTGATAAAAAAATTGATCAGTCGCATCTTGATTTAGCAAAAGACAAAATAATGATGGGCGCTGAAAGAAAGTCAATGATACTAAGTGAGGAGCAAAAGAGAATTACTGCATATCACGAAGCTGGACATGCTATCGTTGGTAGACTATGTCCTACTCACGATCCTGTTTATAAAGTCACCATCATACCAAGAGGAAGAGCATTGGGAGTAACAATGTTCTTACCTGAAGAAGATACCTATATGCAAAGTAAAGAATATCTTCTTGGAAGAATAGCTACTTTATTTGGTGGCAGAATTGCTGAAAGTATCATTAATGGTAATCAGGGAATTACAACTGGAGCATCAAATGATATTGAAGTAGCAACAGGCATTGCAACAAATATGGTAACCAAATGGGGTTTCTCAGATGCACTTGGTACTATTAAATATGGTGAAGATGAAGGTAGTCCGTTCTTAGGAAGGTCAGTATCAAATCCTGCGCCTATTAGAAGTGACCAAACTTCAAAATTAATAGACTCAGAAGTCAAAGCTATCATCGATTCATGCTACAAAAGAGCTGAAAAGTTATTAAAACAAAATTTAGATAAGCTTAATGTAATGGCTGATGCACTATTAAAATATGAAACAATAGATGCTGATCAGATCGATGACATTATGGCTGGTGCCACTCCGAGAGAACCAAAGGGATGGTCAGATGATGATCAACCAAAGGGTAAGTCTTCTAAAAAAACTTCAATAAAAGGTACTGCTGAAGAGTTATAATTCTTTCTGATGAACCTAAAATTTGGCACTGACGGTATAAGGGGACCCGTTGAGAGCATAATAACTCCCGAAGCTTGTTTGAAAATAGGTCATGCAACAGGTCTAGTCATGAAAGACCTTGGTTGGGACACTGTTGTTATTGGTAAGGATACAAGAGTCTCTGGTTACATGTTAGAGTCTGCACTGCAAGCAGGTTTTATAGCTGCTGGTGTTAATGTAAATCTACTTGGCCCAATTCCTACGCCTGGAGTAGCTTATTTAACTAAAACATTAAGAAATAAGTTTGGAGTCGTCATAAGTGCCTCGCACAATGATTTTTTAGATAATGGAATTAAAATTTTTAATGAAGATGGCGAAAAGATTTCAAGAGACATTGAAAAAAGAATTGAAAAATATCTATCTTCAAATTTATCTCCTGTTGAAACATCTCAAATAGGAAAAGCATATAGATTTGATGAGTCTGGACCAAGATATATTGAATTTTGTAAATCAACTGTCCCTTCTGAAATTTCTTTTTCTTCACTTAGGATAGTTGTTGATTGTGCGAATGGGGCTTGTTATAAGGTAAGCCCAGAAATATTCGAAGAATTAGGAGCTGAAGTAATTGCAATTGGCAATGAACCAGATGGTTACAATATCAATCAAAACTGTGGCTCTACTCATCCAGAAGTAATTAAAGAAGCTGTAATTGAACACAGAGCTGATTATGGAGTATCTTTAGATGGCGATGGAGACAGAGTTATTCTTGTAGATGAAAAGGGTAATATTCTAGATGGAGATGATCTTCTCTACATACTAGCTTTTGCCAATCCAAATAGGACAGGATCATGGTCAGGTGTTGTTGGTACTCATATGAGTAACCTAGGCTTTGAAGAAGCTATAAAAAAACTTGGTTATAAGTTTGTAAGAGCTAATGTTGGTGACAAATATGTCAGCAAAATGTTATCAGACAAAGGTTGGTTACTTGGAGGTGAAGCATCAGGACATATTATATGTAAAGATCTTGTTAGTACCGGAGATGGTACTATTGCAGCTTTAAAGGTGATTTCTTCATTATTGCTACTTGAAAAGAAACCAAGTGAGGTTTTACTGAATTATACAAAAATACCTCAAATTAACATGGCTGTAACTGTTAAAAATAAAGATATTATTAATGATAAAGAACTCAAATCATTAATATCAGAAATTGAGTCTGATTTAACTATAGGTAGAGTTCTTGTAAGGCCATCAGGTACAGAGCCGAAGATAAGAATTATGATAGAGGCTCATGAGGAAAAGGTTGCTAAAAAGTTTGCAAATGATATTAAAAAAATTATTGAGTCAAAAAGTTAGATGATTGTTGCTAATTGGAAATGTAATGGAAGCAAGGCCATGATAAATGAATGGACCAATAATTTTTTAACAAATTATATTGAAATAAAGAAAACATTTATTGGCATAGCGCCTCCATCAATTTATATAGAAAGCATTCTTGAAACCAAGCTAAGTAAGTTAAAAGAAATAAATATAGGATCTCAAGACATCGATATTTCATCTGGCGCAAGAACAGGAGCAATTTCTTCTGAAATGATTTTAGATTTTGATTGTAAATTTTCAATCATCGGCCATTCAGAAAGAAGACAATTTTTTAATGAAATAAATGATGAAATAAAACAAAAGATTTTAAAAATTGCAAATAAAACATTAACGATTTTATGTGTTGGTGAAACCGAAGAAGAAAACAAGAATGATCAAACTAAAGAAGTTTTAAAAAGACAATTAGAAGTAATTAAGGACATTGAATTTAATGATTCATTGGTTATAGCTTATGAACCAGTTTGGGCGATTGGAACTGGAAATACACCAACCCCAAATAAAATTAATGAAATTCATAAATTTATTAAAGATGTTGTACAATCCTTCTCAGTTAACTCTGCAATTCCTAAGGTTTTATACGGCGGAAGTGTAAATCAGGAAAATGCAGAAAACTTTTTTAAAGAAGAATCTGTTGATGGTGCTTTAATCGGAGGTGCTTCTTTAGATGGCAGACAATTTGCTAATATTATTAATATTTTTAATGGAATAAACTTAAAATGATTACTTTTTTAACAGTAATATGTGTTCTTCTAGCAATAGTAATTGTTGCAATAGTTCTTCTCCAACAGGGTAAAGGTTCTGACCTTGGCTCAGCATTTGGAGGAGGATCTTCAAACTCAATGTTTGGTGCGTTAGGTCCATCCGGTTTTTTAGGAAGGCTAACATACATAATCGTTGCAATATGGCTCATCTTATCTTTCTTGTTAGCTTACTTATTAAAAAATGAGAATACTGAGGTTATCTTTGATACTCCTCTCATCGAAGAGGCAATAAACGAAGGTTTATCTGACGAAATACCTATCGAATAATATTATGGTGCCGAAGGCGGGACTTGAACCCGCACGAGTTTTCACTCACTAGCCCCTCAAGCTAGCGTGTCTACCAATTCCACCACTTCGGCATAAAAGATCGAAATTATAGCAACATTATCTCTCATCTAATACAAAATTAACTTGACCAATTAGAGTTACTTTCATAAACTTCATGTTCGCTGCGTTGCGGGGTGGAGCAGTCTGGTAGCTCGTCGGGCTCATAACCCGAAGGTCGTTGGTTCAAATCCAGCCCCCGCTACCACAGTTAAATAATTTTTTGTGGGGCATATGCCCTTTTTTTATATAAAAAATATGAATATAGACGATTTTAAAAATATTATTGAGCCGGTAATAAATAGAAATAACTGTTTATTGTGGGGAATTGAAATTTTAAGAGGTAAGAAAAAAAATACTCTCAGAGTTTTTATTGACTCAAATAATAATGTTGATATCAATGATTGTGAGACTATCTCTAGAGATCTTAATTATGAGCCTCAAATTGATTTGAATTTAGGTGAAGATTATATTCTTGAGGTTTCAACACCCGGCATAGACAGAAAATTTTTTGATATTAAGCAATTAAAAGATTATGTTGGACAAGAGCTAGATATTAAAACAAAAAGCATTTACGAAGGTAGGAGAAAGTTTATTGGCAAATTAATTGAAAGTGACGATTCAAAGCTGACTATTGTTAAGTCTGATAATTCTGAGGAAATAATATTTAAGTTTTCTGATATCGACTTATGTAGGCTAAAACCAGATTATAATAACTTATTAAAGGAATATTCTTATGGAGAGTAATGAAATTTTGGCAGTTGTTGATTCAGTCTCAACAGAAAAGGGCCTTGAAAAAGATGTAATTTTTAAAGCAATTGAAGTTGCAATTGCATCAGCTTCGCAAAGACATTTTCATGAAGATGCAGATTTGTATGTTTCAATAAATAGAGACACTGGGGAATATACAACACACAGAAATTGGATAGTTTTTGATGAGTCGGATGAGGAATATCATCATGAGACACACGTATCTGCAGAAGAATCAAAATTATCAGTTGGAGAAGTTTACTCTAAACAACAGGATAATATTGAGTTTGGAAGGATTGAGACTCAAGCTGCTAGACAAGTTATGCTTCAAAAAGTTAGAGAAGCTGAAAGAGAAAAGATTGTCGAACAATTTAGATCTCAAAACAACAAGCTTGTATCTGGCTCAGTTAAAAGAGTCACTAGAGATAATATAATTGTTGATATTACTCATGAGGCTGAGGCACTCTTACCAAGAGATAAATTAATGCCTGGTGAAATATACAAAATTAATGACAGAATCAGAGCTGTTCTTCAGATTGTTGAAATTGAAGGTCGTGGTCCACAACTTATGTTGAATAGATCATGCCCTGAAATGGTAACTGAACTTTTTAATATCGAGGTACCAGAAATAAACGAAGATGTTATTGAAATAAGAGGAATAGCAAGAGATGCTGGGTCAAGATCAAAGATTGCAGTAAAAACAAATGATGGTCGAATTGATCCTGTGGGTGCATGCGTAGGTATGAGAGGATCTAGGGTTCAAGCTGTATCATCAGAGTTAGGAAATGAAAGGATTGACATAATTATTTATGACGATAATCCTGCACAGCTTGTTATAAATGCTCTTTCACCAGCAAAAGTTGAATCCATTGTAATGGATGAAGACTCTAGATCAATGGATATTGCTGTCAATGAGGATAATTTAGCTTTAGCAATTGGTTCTAGAGGTCAAAATATAAGACTTGCCTCAAGATTAGTTGGATGGGATCTCAATATTATTAGTAATGAAGAAGCTGAAGCAAAAGTTAAAGTAGATGAAACAGAATTTTTAGCTAAGATTATTGATACCCTTGAGGTTAAAGAAGAAGTTGCAGAAAAAATAATATCTTTTGGCTTTTTATCTTTTGATGAAATTGCATATGCAGAAGATTCAAAATTAAAAGATTTTATTGAATCAGACGAGGAAGTGTTAAGAATTAAGACAGCTTCAGAGGATGCAGCATTACTTGAAGCAATGGGCGCAGTGACTGAAGAAGAAGACAACGTTGAGTCATTATCAGATTTAAATCTTGATGAAGACAGCATAGGTAAATTATCTAATAAAGGTATAAAAAATAAAGATGATCTAGCAGAGCTATCTATAGATGAACTGCAAGAAATAATTGAAATCTCTTCAGATGATGCTTCAAAAATGATTATGAAAGCAAGAGAACATTGGTTTAACGAATAGGTTGATATTTTGGCTATTACAGTAAAAGATTTTGCTAAAACTTTAAAGATTCCTGACAAAGCTTTGATTGAAAGAATGCAAAAAGCAGGCTTAAATCATTCGAAGAGTTCTGATGAAATAACTCCAAGTGATAAACTGGCACTTTTAAAATTTCTTAAAGGCTCTAAAACATCTTCTTCTAAATCTGTAACATCAGAATCTGGTGTAAAAGTTACCTCAAGAGGTAAAGCTCCCTCCATTCAATCATCAAATAAAAGTTATTCGGACAATATTGAGGCAAAAAGAGCTGCTGCCTCAGAACAATTAAAAGAGCAACAGATTAAAAGACAAGAGCAGTTAAAAGAAGCAGTAAAAGAAAAGCAAGCGCAAAAGAAAAAGAAAACAATAAAGACTAAACAAGAACCTCAAAAGGAAAAAGTAGATGTAAAAGATCAGCTATCAAGTGCTGTCAATGCATTTAAGAAAAAAGAAGAAAATTTATTTGATGATCAACATCAGTTTGAGGCTCCAACTGAATTCATAAAAAAAGACATAGAAATTCCAGAAACCATTAATGTTGGTGAACTTGCAAAGATGATGGCAGTCAAAGGTGGTGAAGTTGTTAAGAATCTTATGTCACTTGGAGTGGTTGCAACAATAAATGATGTAATTGATCAAGAAACTGCAATCTTGGTGGTTGAAGAAATTGGTCATAATGGAATTGCAATCGAGCAAGAAAATTTAGAGGAAGATCTTGCAAATTTAATTAAATACAAGGATGAACCAAAAACAAGACCAGCTGTAATTACTGTAATGGGTCATGTTGATCATGGAAAAACTACTCTTCTTGATTTCATAAGAAAAACAAAGGTTGTTGATGGTGAGGCCGGAGGAATTACTCAACATATCGGAGCATATGAAGTAGATACTTCTAAAGGAAGACTTACCTTTATTGATACTCCTGGTCACGCTGCTTTTTCTTCAATGAGAGCCCGAGGAGCAAATACTACAGATATTGTTGTGTTAGTAGTTGCGGCTAACGATGGGATTAAACCTCAAACGGAAGAGGCCATTAATCATGCTAAAGCTGCTGATGTTTCAATAGTAGTTGCAATTAATAAGGTTGACTTAGATGGAGCAGATATTGATAAGGTAAAAGGAGATCTTGCTGCCAAAGATTTAACTCCCGAAGATTGGGGTGGCAATATACAAATGGTTCCAATATCAGCTCTAAAAGGTGATGGAGTAGATGAGCTGTTAGAGAGAATTGCACTTGAAGCAGAGATATTAGAACTAAAGGCTCATCATGATGGGGCAGCTCAAGGGGTAGTTATAGAATCTGAACTTGATAAATTTAGAGGTTCAGTAGCAACATTTTTAGTTCAAAATGGCACATTAAATGTTGGAGATTTAGTAGTTTCCGGTAATGCAATCGGTAAAGTAAAAAGCATTATAAATAGCGATGGTAATAAGATTAAATCAGCACTTCCATCTGCAGCTGTTGAGATTCTTGGTTTAAATTTAGTTCCAAATGCAGGTGATCAATTCATGGTTGTTAAAAATGAAAAGCAAGCCAGAGAAATTGCTGAGTATAGGTTAACTAAAGAGAAAGAGAGGAAGTTACTTAAACAAAAGGACGAATCTGCCGGAGATCTTTTTGAAACGCTGGGACAAGAAGCAAAAAAAGTTCTCAATGTAATTATAAAGACGGATGTTGGCGGCACATGTGAAGCAATTACTGCTGCATTAAATGATTTAGGCACCGAAAAAGCTAAAGTTAAGATTGTCTCTAGTGGTGTTGGAGGTATTAGCGAGTCTGATGCAAACTTAGCGGTAGCTGTTGATTCAATTATTCTAGGCTTTAATGTAAGGGCTGATAGTACTGCTAAGAAGATCATAGAATCAGAATCAATTAAGTTGAGTTATCACAGCATAATTTATGAACTTTTAGATGATGTTAAGGCGAGAATGAGCGGTCTTTTAGATCCAATTGTTAGAGAAGAAATTGTTGGTACTGCTGAAGTATTAGAAGTCTTTAATTCACCAAAATTTGGTCAGGTTGCTGGTTGTAATGTTGTTGAAGGTAATGTGCTTAGAAATAAACCTGTAAGAGTTCTTAGAGACGAAATCGTAATTTTTGAAGGTGAACTAAATTCTTTAAGAAGATTCAAAGAAGATGTTAATGAAGTAAAAAATGGAAATGAATGCGGAATGGGTATAAAAAATTATAAAGATATTAAACCTGGTGACAAAATTGAAGTCTTTGATAGAAAGGAAGAAGCTCAGGAAATATAACAATTTATGTCATCAAATAGACCCGAGAAAATTGCAGATTTACTCAAAAGGGAAGTTTCAAAAATACTTAATCAAGAAGTTAAAGATCCAAGGCTTCAGAATATTAATATTACTGCTGTAAAGGTTACCGATGATATTGGGATCGCAAACATCTTTTACACAATTATTGGTAAGTCTATAAAAAAGGATGAGAGTAAAATAGACAATGAAATTCTTTCAAAACTTTCTGGAATGATAAGATCCAAGCTTTCAAAAATAATTGAAATTAGAAGAGTTCCTAAAATCATATTTAAGTTTGATGAAAGTATTGAATATAGTGAAAATATTGAAAAATTATTAAACAATCTAAAGTAGCATGAATGGTTTTTTGTTGGTTAATAAAGAGAAAGGTTGTTCATCTAACGAAGTTGTTCAAAAGATAAAAAAAAAATTTTCTTTAAATAAGGTAGGCCACTTAGGCACTTTGGATCCTGATGCTGAAGGTCTATTAATTATTGCAATAAATAGAGCTACTAAATTTTCAAATTATTTCTTAAATTCTGATAAATCATATTATGTTGAAATCATGCTAGGAAAATCTACGACTACAGATGATGTATCTGGAGAAATCATTGAAGAATTTGACGTTAAATGCTCAGAAGATGAAGTAAAAAAAGAAATAAATAATTTTTTAGGTAAATCTTTCCAAAAACCACCTTTTTTCTCTGCTCTTAAATATAAAGGCAAGCCTTTATATAAATATGCAAGAAAAGGTAAGTTTATAAATAAAGAACCTAGAGAAATTGAAATCAAAGAAATCAAAAATATTTCTTATAAGGATAAAATTTGCTCATTTCAGATACTTTGTTCAAAAGGAACATATATCAGATCCATAGCTAGAGATCTTGGTAAAAATTTAGGATGTGGTGGACATATGTTTTATCTCAAACGCCTATCTCAGCATAAATTTAATCTTCTTGATGCGCATACAATTGAAGAACTCTCGTTGGAAAGAACTATTAAGATTGATGATTTTTTTAAAGATTATGAAAAACTATCTTTGAACGAAGAAAGTTTAAAAATTTTTTTAAATGGAGGAAGAGTTTTTTTAAACAAAGATATTTCTAAAGATTTAAGAATATATAATGAAGATAATGACTTTATTGGATTAGGACGTCTAGAGAATAGCTATCTCAAACATAAACAACTTGTTTAATATTCGAATAAGTTATAATATTCGCACGCTTACTTTAGTAATGTGAGGTTTGCAATTTCATTAATAACATTACGAGGATATAAATATGGCATTATTAACAGAAGAAAAAGCTAGTATAGTCGAGAAATATAAAAGAAATGATGGTGATACTGGGTCACCTGAAGTGCAGATTGCACTTTTAACAGAAAATATTAATAAACTTCAAAGTCATTTTAAAAATCATAACAAAGACCATCACTCCAGATCTGGTCTAATCAGGATGGTTAACCTAAGAAGGAAATTATTGGCATATCTAAAAAGAAAAGATGCCAATAGTTATGCTGAGATAGTAAAAAAGCTTAACTTAAGAGGTTAATATCATATAAAAAAAAAGAAGGAAAATCGTGGAAAATAATAAATTAGAATCTACAAGTGTAGTATTTCAGTATGGAAATCAGGAAGTAAAATTAGAAACAAATAAAGTTGCCAGACAGGCAACAGCAGCAGTAATGGTTACAATTGATGACTTAGTAGTTCTTACTACTGTTGTTGCAAAAAAAGAAGCAGATCCTAGCAAGGATTTCTTCCCGTTAGCAGTCTTTTATCAAGAAAAGTTTTATGCAACAGGCAAAATCCCTGGAGGATTCTTTAAAAGAGAAGCAAGGCCAACAGAAAGAGAGACTCTTACATCAAGACTTATTGATCGCCCAATTAGACCAATGTTTCCTGATGATTTTACAAATGAAATACAAGTTTTCTGTACAGTAATGTCCTCAGATAAAAAACAGAATCCTGATATTGCAGCAATGATTGGAGCATCAGCTGCTTTAACCATCTCAGGTGTTCCATTTGATGGACCAATGGGAGCAGCTCGAGTTGGATTTATAAACGGTGAGTATGTGCTAAATCCTAGCTTTGAAGAATTGGAAGATTCGTATTTAGACATGGTAGTTGCTGGCACTGATGAAGCTGTTCTGATGGTTGAATCAGAGGCCAAAGAATTAAATGAAGATTTAATGCTTGGAGCTGTTTTATTTGGGCATCAAGAAATGAAGGCAGTTATTGAAGCATGCAACGAATTGAAAGAAAAAGCTGGTAATGAAATCTGGAATATTGAAGTTCCTGAAGATCAAAATAATTATTATCAAGAGTTAGAGACAAACTATAAATCACAAATTAGTGAAGCTTTTAAAATTTCCATTAAATCAGATCGAAATGATGCTTTAAGAGAAATAAGAAATCAAATTCAAGAACAGCATGAAGATTTAGATGAAATGGAAATGGGCAAATTGATGGGGGATTTCAAGAAATTAGAAAAAGATATTGTTAGAGGAAATATCTTAAATAATCAGCCACGAATTGATGGAAGAGATCTTGATACTGTAAGGCCAGTTTTTGTTGAAACTGATGTATTACCTGGAGCTCATGGATCAGCTCTTTTTACAAGAGGTGAAACTCAAGCAATAGTTGTTGCTACTCTTGGATCTTCAAGAGATGCTCAGCGAATTGAATCAATTGAGGGCGAGGGTACTGATAATTTTATGCTGCATTATAATTTTCCTGCTTATAGTGTTGGAGAAATAGGAATGCCAATGGGACCAAAGAGACGAGAAATTGGTCATGGTAACTTAGCAAAAAGAGCTATAAAAGCAGTTTTACCTGATGTTGATGAGTTTGGATATACGATGCGAGTTGTTTCTGAAATTACTGAATCTAACGGATCAAGTTCGATGGCATCAGTTTGTGGTACTTCTTTATCTCTTATGGATGCCGGAGTTCCACTTTCAAGTCCAGTAGCCGGAATAGCAATGGGATTAATAAAAGAAGGTGATAATTTTGCTGTTCTGACAGACATATTGGGTGATGAAGATCATCTTGGAGACATGGACTTTAAAGTTGCTGGAACAGAATCAGGCATAACAGCTCTACAAATGGACATAAAGATTTCAGGCATTAATGAATCTATTATGGATACCGCTCTTACAAAAGCCAAAGCTGCAAGAGATCATATTCTTGGAATTATGAATAAAGCTATATCAAAACCTAAAGAATTATCTGAAAATGCACCTGCTATGAAATCATTTATGGTAGATAAAGACAAGATTAAAGAAATCATTGGCAAAGGTGGCGCTACTATTAAATCTATGCAAGAACAAACTGGTGCTACTGTAGATGTAAATGATGATGGAGTTGTTTCTGTATTTGGACAAAATCAATCATCTATGAAAGCATGTCTAGCAATTATCGAGGAAATTCTTGAGGAGCCTGAATTAAATAAGGTTTATAAAGGAAAAGTTGTAAAGATTGTTGAATTTGGAGCTTTTGTAAATATTTTGCCAGGTAAAGATGGATTACTGCATATATCTGAAATTTCTGAAGAAAGAACTGAAAACGTTGAAGATGTTCTTGAAGAGGGGCAAGAAGTAGATGTAAAGCTAATTGGTTTTGATAGAGGTAAAATGAAGCTTTCAATGAAAGCTTTATCAGAAAAAACTGAAGAATCTTAACAATTATTACTATTATTCTATAAAATTTAAAAAGTCAAATATTTTGCCCTGATTTTTTTCACATAATTTGATTCATGTGTTAATTTATGGTTCCATTACACCTGCGTACATAAATAAACCTAATAGGGGGGAGTAATTATGAAAGCAATTGATACACTTAAAGGCATAGTATCTGATTTAACTTCACTATTAATTGGTGTTGTTGGATTGGGTGTTGTTGCTGGTATTGTATTTGGCGGCAATGTTGCATTCTTCAATGACGTTCTTGATGGACTTCTTGGGGTAGTCACAGTGCTTGGCGAAAACGGATTAGTAGGGCTTTTAGTAGCTGCTATTCTGATCGCTTTACTTAATAAGTAAGCATACTTAAAATAAGAAGGGCCTTTAGGCCCTTCTTACTTTAGAAATGAAATATAAAACAATCTTAAATTCTATAAAGGATTTCTTAATAAGGCTCACGGATGTTCTTGTTCCGGTAGTTTCTGTAGCATTATTGCTTGGAATAATATTTGGACCTGAAGCGCCATTTGTTGGAGGTGTATACAAAAATATATCTGATTTGTTGAATCTTCTTGGTCCTGATGGTCTTCTTGGGCTTGTCGCTATTATTATAATTCTGGCATATCTTAAAAAGTAGATATGGTGGCTATGGGTGGAATTGAACCACCGACCCCAGCGTTATGAGTGCTGTGCTCTAACCATCTGAGCTACATAGCCAATCGTTGAATGATAATCTTTAAAAATAAAGAGTCAATTATTTTTATACATTAAATTTAAAGTGGACGATATCTCCATCTTTAACAATATATTCTTTTCCTTCAAGCCTCAACTTACCTTTTTCTTTGGCTCCTTGTTCGCCAGAACACTCAATAAAGTCATCGTAATCAATAACTTCAGCTTTAATGAATCCTCTTTCAAAATCTGTATGAATTACTCCAGCAGCATTAGGCGCTAATGAGCCACTCTTGATGGTCCAAGCCTTTATTTCGTTTGGACCAGCAGTGAAAAAGGTCTCAAGACCAAGCATTTTGTAACCTTCAAAAATAATTTTATTTAGAACCGGTTCTTCCATATCCATTAATTCAAGGTATTCCTTTTTTTCATCATCATTCAGCAGTGATATTTCCTGTTCTATTTTTACTGACGTTGGTATTACAAAAGAACCTAATTTTGATGCAATATCTTTTAAATTATTAAGATTATCAAGAGATGCTTTTGACTCATTTACATTAGCAATATAAAAAGTTGGTTTAGATGATAAAAGTTGGAAGTTCTTAACAATTTTTTGTTCATCATTACTAAATTCTTTTAGATTAATTAATTCACCTTCTGATAGTTTGCTTTGTATTAATTTTAAAATTTCATAATTATTTTTATTATCTTTATCATTAGTTTTAAGTAGTTTTTGACATCTTGATATTCTTTTTTCAACAGATTCAAGATCGGCCATTATTAATTCTAAATTAATTACTTCAACGTCTCTTGCTGGATTTATTGAACCATCTACATGCGTAATATTTTCATCATCAAAACAACGTACGACATGTGCCAAAGCAGTCATTTCTCTAATATTTGATAAAAAAGAATTTCCAAGTCCCTCTCCGCTGGATGCTCCTTTAACCAAGCCTGCTATATCTACTAAATCTAAAGCAGCATGAATAACCTTATTTGAATTTACTATTTTATTAATCTCATAGAGTCTTTTATCAGGAAGAGGTACCTTGCCAATGTTAGGATCTATGGTACAAAAAGGAAAATTTTCTGCAGGAATTTGAGATTTTGTTAGAGCATTAAATAGAGTTGATTTTCCAACATTTGGAAGTCCAATGATCCCGCATTTAAAACCCATTTTTATTTGGTATGAAGGATTTTTTGTACATCTTGATATTTTTTTTCAATAAGTAGTTCAAATACTTGCTCAAAAGCAACATAGGCGTTATTGATTGCGATTTTTTCTTCTGGCGAGAATTTATTTAAAACCCAATTTGTTACTTCTTCTTTTATACCCGGATGGCTTATACCTATCCTAATTCTATTGAAATTGTTTTTTCCAGTTTTTTCTATAATATCCTTGAGGCCGTTATGACCACCGTGTCCTCCACCTTCTTTAAGCCTGATTGAGCCTAGACTTAGGTCTAAGTCATCATGAACAACAACACAATTTTGAATTTCTATATTTGTTGACCTTAATAGCTTTGAAATTGTCTTTCCAGAATCATTCATGTAATTTGTAGGGACAACCCATAAAACTTTATTATCGTGTGATTCTCCAATCAGTGCTTCAAGTTTTGACTTTTCTTTAAATTCTTCAAAGAATTTTTTGGATACATTAATTACCCAGTCTTTTCCAATATTATGTCGAGAGTTATCATATTTTGGACTAGGATTACCTAATCCAATAATACAGAGATTGTACATTTGATTATGACTCTTCTGAATTTTCTTCTGAGCTTGATTCATCCGATGAAGTAGTCTCTTCGCTACCACTATCAGAAGCTTCTTCACCTTCAGCAACTTCGCCATCTTCAAGATCTTCTTCAACAATTGGATCTTCTTCTACTGCTTTAGGCGCATTAACAGAAATAACCATCTGATCAGTTTCATCAGTTAGTCCTGGAATTTCTGATCCTTCTGGTAAAGATATTTCTGTGAGGCGAATTGAATCTCCTAAATTAAGATTTTCAATATCAACATCTATAGATTCAGGAATATTGCCGGCAAGACACATGATTTCAATTTCTCTGATTGCCTTAGCAACAACACCGCCATCTACTTTGACACCAGCACATTCTTCTTCGTTAACAAAGTTGACTGGAATAATAACTTTTAGTTTAGTTTTACTTGAAACTCTTTGAAAGTCTGCATGAAGAAATTTGCCCTTTGCAGGGTCTCTTTGGAGCTCTTTTAAAACAACTTTCTCCTCTTTACCCTCAGTCTTAATTAAAAGTACTTGAGTATAGAAAAGTTCATTTTCAGAAGCTTTGGTTAATTCATTTAACTTTAATTTAATATTTAGTGTTTCTTTTTCATCACCATAAACTATAGCTGGAACCATTCCATCGATATTTCTAATTTCACGAGCTTTATTTGTGCCTGTTCTTTCTCTTAGGTCAGCATTTAATGTAATTTGATCTGTCATAATTTCCTCTATAAAAACATTTCACTCAAAGACTCTTCATTACTTAGACGTGTTATACACTCAGCAATTATATTAGCAATTGAAATGACGCGTATTTTACTGCATTTTTTAGCGTCTTTGTTCAAAGGAATTGAATTTGTAACAATTAATTCGTCAATATCAGATTTATTCAATCTTTCTATTGCTGGTCCAGATAGAACTGGATGAGTAATATATGCTTTTACAGCTTTTGCACCTTTATCTTTTAATGCTTTTGCTGCATTACAAAGTGTGCCAGCAGTATCAATAATGTCATCTGGAACTATACAAACCTTTCCTTCGACTTCGCCAATGATGTTCATAACCTCAGATTCATTTGCTACCGCTCTTCTTTTATCAATAATAGCTAAATCTGTATCATCTAATAATTTTGCCAGCGCTCTTGATCTTACAACTCCACCAACGTCTGGAGACACAACAACAACTTCATTTCTATCATTATTATCTTTAATATCATCGACCATAAATTTTGTTGCATAAACATTGTCGGCAGGCATGTCAAAAAAACCTTGAATTGTCTCAGAGTGCAGGTCAATAGTTAAAACCCTATCAATACCAACAGATGCAAACATATCAGCAACAACTTTTGCACTAATGGGTACTCTTGCAGATCTTACTCTTCTATCTTGTCTCGCATAGCCATAATATGGAACAACTGCAGTAATTCTTGAAGCCGATGATCTCTTTAATGCATCAGCAATTAACATGATTTCCATTACATTTTTATTAGTTGGAGAACAAGTAGATTGAATTATGAAAGTATCATGACCTCTAACATTTTCTTCAATTTCTACTTTTAGCTCTCCATCAGAAAAATAACCAACATCTGCTTTTGAGATTTCGATTCCTAGTATTTCTGATACCTCTTTTGCAAATTCAGGATTAGCAGTACCTGTAAAAATATCTAGGCCTTTGTTTATTTTATTCATATATCCCCTTAAATATATTGTAAAACATGGCTGGGGTGGTAGGATTCGAACCTACGCATGACGGGATCAAAACCCGTTGCCTTACCGCTTGGCGACACCCCAATGTTAGTTGATATTGCATATCGGCGAATATTGTAATGGTTTACAGAAAAAGAGTCTCCAATTACGTGGTATTTTTTTTATAATTTTATCAATATCACTCTCTTCTTCATAGTAAATAAACAAAGAGGAACCACTTCCGCTTAGATTGATTTTGTTTTCTAAGTTGTTACTAAAAATAAACTCTTCAATATTGGGATTTTGATTTAAAAAAACACCCCAAAAACTATTTTGTTCATTCAAAGCAATATTTTTTACAAAATTCTCTGATTTATCATAAAGATTGAACATTTTTTTTGTAGAAGAATGGATGTTTGGCTTAATAACCAATATTTTTTTTGAAATAGTTTTAATCTCTTCAAATTTGTCTCCAATACCTTGTCCAGATGCATTTTTACCATACACAAAAAATGGCACATCTGCTCCAATGGATGAAGCAATTTTTATTAAAGCATTTTTATTTAAATTTAATCTCCAAAGTTTATTTAAAGCAACCAAAGTTGAAGCTGCATTTGAGCTAGCTCCTCCAAGACCAGACCCTATAGGTATATTTTTTTTTACTTCAATGACTACTCCAGCATTTTCATTCATTAGTTTTTGCAATTTCTCTGCAGATTGATAAATAGTATTAAACTCATCATTAAGATAAGTTTCCTGCGATTCAATGATGATATTTCGATCTTTATTTGATTTAAATTTTAAATGATCATAAATATCAATAAGTTGGAAATGTGTTTGCATGTTGTGGTAACCGTCTTTTCTTTTATCTAGTATTCTTAGATTAAGATTAATTTTTGCAGGACATTTTGTGACTATTTCATTCATTTCTAATTAAAAAGCCCTTAAAAGATGAACTCTTATATTGCATATAAAAATTTGTTTCATCCATATTTTTATAACATTCAATATTGAGACTTTGACCATCTTCAAATACCTCATCTACATAACTTTCGTTTAATAGACAATTATTAACAATGTCTCCAATATTTCTTGGTATATCAGCATTAATCTCATAACTGCCATCCTTAGAAATATATTTCATCAAATTTGAAGAGTTATCATATTTAATTTGTAATAAATTTCCATAAAATGGCTTATGAATCTGTATAATAGTGGTGTTTTCATTGCTTGTTAACAAAATATTAAATGACAATTGGTCATAATTAAGTGAATTTACAACTACTTTTCCTTTATACGCAACTGAATTGTTATAATTGTTAATACCAGCACAGGATGCTAATAAGAAAAAACACAATTTAATAGAGACCTTTTTTACTATGGAACTGCAGTTGTTTGGCATTAATCACAAGACCTCAAATGTTGCTGAGAGGGAAAGGTTCATTATAAATGAGTCTAACCAAATTTTACTCGATAGTCATTTAAAAAAACTATTTGGTAATGATTTTGAATCGTTTTTTGGAATTTCTACCTGCAATAGGACAGAAATATACCTTTTTGGAAAACCTGGTATCTCAAAACATATTTTTAAAGAAGTACTTAAATTATTAAATGTTAAAGATATCTCAGGTGATAGTTTTTATTTTCTATCTAATCATGATGCCCTTGCTCATATGTGCAAAGTAGCTTCTGGGATTGATTCACAGGTACTAGGCGAACAAGAAATCTTTGGTCAATTTAAAACTGCTTTAAGAAATGCAAAAGAATACAAAATAATTGGTAATAAGTTATCTTATTTTGCTGACAAGGTCATTGAGATTGCAAAAAAAGCTAGGACTGATACTGAAATTGGACTTAATTCTCTTTCAGTAAGTGGACTTGCCATGAAATTAATTAAAAATATATTTGAGGCACCAGAAAATCAGAATATATTAGTTATTGGAGCTGGCTCACTTTCAAAGAGTGTTATTGAAAATCTATACGATAGAGGAATTCGCAATATTAAATTAGTTAATAGAACTGTTAAAAAAATTAATTTAGATAAAAACTTTGAAATTTTGTCTTCTTCACTTGATTCACTTCATGATCAGCTTGAACTAGCTGATATTGTTATTTCGTCATCAATAACTGAAGTTCCTCTTATCGGTAAAGGAGCAATTGAAAATGCTTTGAAAGTTAGAAAAAATAAACCTATTTTATTGATAGACTTGGGAGTTCCAAGAAACATTGAAGATGAGATAAGAGGAATTGAACAGGCTTATTTATATTCAATCGATGACATTGAAAAAATTACTCAAGAAAATTTTGGGCAACGTTCTATTGAGGCTGAAAAAGCTATGAACATAATTGCCCTAGAATCCAAATCAAAATTGGAAGCTTTTTCTGAGAAATCTTCTAAAGATCTAGCTAGTCTTCAATTAGACCAATTTTTAAGTAGTTTATCAGGCCATGAGATCGAACAATTTAAGACAAATGGCAATTATTCAAACCTAGTTGATTCAATAAAAAGCATGAATATAGCTAATAAAAATTTAAATGACTTTCAAGATTTAAAAAATTTAGATGATCATGTAATTAAATCTATGATCAAAAGGTTTTTTAGTAATGCATGATTCGATGCTGAAGAAGCTTGATCAGCTTCAAAACAGAATTAATGAAATCCAAGAGCTACTATTAGACTCTAAGACAATTGAAGATATAGATAAATATACATTATTAAATAAAGAGTTTTCTGAGCTGAAACCAATTGTTGAAAAATTTGACGAATACAATAACGTATTAAAAAGTATTAAAGATGCTAATGAAATAATTGAATCAGGTGATGATGATTTGAAAGTTTTGGCCGAAGACGATCTAAAAAGCTTTCAAGATATTCCTGAAAAACTTGAGCAAGAACTAAAATTTATGCTGTTGCCAAAAGATTCTGCTGATGATGGCTCAGCATATCTAGAAATAAGATCTGGAGCTGGTGGTGACGAAGCTAGTATCTTTGCAGGTGATTTATTCAGAATGTATTCAAGGTTGTCAGAAAGACAGGGTTGGGATCTGGAAGTTATTGATATAAAACCATCTGAACAAGGAGGGCTTAAAGAGGTTGTAGCTAAATTAAATGGAAAAAGTGTTTTCAAGGTTCTTAAATTTGAATCCGGAGTGCACAGAGTTCAAAGAGTTCCTGAAACCGAATCACAAGGTAGGGTACATACATCTACTTGCACAGTAGCGGTTTTACCAGAAGTAGAGGAGGTTCAGGATATAAATATTGATAAAAATGATTTAAGAGTAGACACATTCAGAGCTTCTGGTGCTGGAGGACAACATGTTAATAAAACTGATTCGGCTGTCAGGCTTACACATATTCCAACAGGGTTAGTTGTTGAATGCCAAGATGGAAGATCCCAACACAAAAATAAAGAGAAAGCATTATCACTTCTTGCTGCAAAGTTGAAACAGCAAGAAATTGATAATCAACAAGAAAGCATTGCAAGTGAAAGGAAAATATTAGTAGGTACTGGAGACAGAAGTGAAAAAATAAGAACATATAATTTTCCTCAAGGAAGAATGACAGATCATAGAATAAAGTTAACTCAACATAATCTTGATCAAATTATGGATGGTGATATTAAAGAAATCTGTGATGTGCTTTTGGCTGAAAATCAACTAGCCATGCTTTCACAACTTGAATCAGAGTAATTGAAAAAAAAATTAAGTCATTTCATTGATATGCTTGATAGCGAAGCTATTAAAAAAGATTTTATTTTTTTTCTTAAAGAAAAATTAGGCTTCACTGATAATGATATTTATATAAATCCAAACATAGTTCTTAAAAATAAAGATAAAACTTTAATTGAGAAGTTTCTAAAACAAATAGAAGAGGGAATTCCGTTAGACTACATTTTAAATTCTTCTAAATTCTATGAATCTGAATTTTTTGTTGATTCAAGGGTTTTGATTCCAAGACCAGAGACAGAAATCATAGTTGATTATGTAAATAATCATTTTTCATATCCTATTAACGTTCTAGACGCTGGTACAGGCTCTGGATGTATTGGTATCTCAATTGCGCTTCAGAATCCAAGTTTTAAAGTGTATGGTTCAGATTACTCAGAGGATGCTATAGATATTGCATTTACAAATAAAAATAACCTTGATGTAAAGAATTTTTCACCAATTCTTGCAGATTGGCTATCCTGCTTTAAAACAAAATGTTTCGACTTGATCGTAAGCAACCCTCCATATATTGCAGAGGAAGATTCTTATTTAGAAAAACTTATTCATGAGCCAAAAATTGCTTTAGTCTCAAAAGAGAATGGACTTCTTTGTATTAAAAAAATTGTTGAACAATCTAATAAAATCCTAAAAAATGGCGGAACTTTAATTATTGAACATGGATATCAACAGCAAAATGATGTCGAAGTAATATTTAAAAGAAATAAGTTCTCAAAGATAATAAATTTAAAAGATTTACAATCACTTCCAAGAATAACTATTGGGACTCTTGAAAAATAAGTTAAGTTCCGCAATAAGTAATGTACGGTTCATTAGAGGATGGGGCTAAAGTATATTTTTCAAATCCATTTTTTTCAATAAAAGGTTCCTTTAGTAACTCAGCAATCAAATTAATTTCTTTCATGTCTCCATTAACAGCATTTATAAGCGCATCTTCAACAATATGATTTCTAGGTATGTAACAAGGATTTTTTAAATTCATTTTGTTAGAAACATTTACAACATTAATCTCTTTCTTCCAGGATCTGCACCATACTGAAAAATCTTTAGATTTATTAAAAACTGAATCTTCTATAGCAAGTGATTGATCAACAATTTTTGCAAGATTTCTAAATGACAACGTAAAGTCTATTGATTCAGAATGTAATATTTTTAAATAGTCATCAATTATTTTTGAATTATCATTATCAATATTTTCAAGGCCTAATTTTTCACCAAATTCTTTATAGAAATATTCTTGATATGACGGCATTGCAAGTTGAAGAACTTCTGTGAGTTTTTTTATTGAAACCTCTTCATCTTCATCAACTAATGGTATGAGTGTTTCAGCAAATTTTGCCAGATTCCATATTAGTATTGCTGGTTGGTTTTGATATGAGTATCTTCCGTTATGATCAATCGAACTAAATACTGTTTTTGGATCATAAGTATTCATGAATGCACAAGGACCATAGTCAATAGTTTCACCAGAAATCGTCATGTTATCAGTATTCATGACCCCATGAACAAATCCAAGACCCATCCATTTTGATATCAATGAAGCCTGCTTATCACAAACAGCTGCAAAAAAACTAAGATATTTGTTATCGGTCTGCTCTAAATGTGAGTAGTGCCTATCGATAGAGTAATCGGCAAGTGTTTTAAGTACTTCATTATTTTTTGTTCTTGCATATTCAAATGTACCAATTCTGATATGACTTTTTGCGACCCTAGTTAAAATTCCACCAGGAAGTAATGTTTCTCTTAAAACATCTTCATTTGTTTTTAATGCAAAAAGAGACCTTGTTGTTGGTATTTTTAATGCATGCATAAATTCACTTATTACATACTCTCTCAACACTGGACTTAAGGCTGATCTGCCGTCGCCTCTTCTAGAATATGGCGTTTGACCAATTCCTTTTAATTGAATATCCATCTTATTAATTTCACCTAATAAAATTGCTCTTCCATCACCAAGCTGTGGATTAAAGTGACCAAATTGATGACCAGAGTAGCCTTGAGCAATTGGTATTGAGTCTTTCAGTAGTTTATTCCCAGCGAATACATTTAGACAGTCACTAGAGTCTACATAATCTCTGTCAAAACCTAGTTCTTCTGCAAGAGAATAATTTTTTAAAATTATCTCAGCTTGTTTAAAACCTTCTGGAGGACATTTTTCTGAAATTTCATGAAGCTCTTCGGCATAAGAATTCATAATATTTAGATTTTTGATATTTTTCACTTTATCTTAGTCGATAAATTTCACAAAAGAATCTAAATTTTCTCTTCTTGTTCTGTATTTATTGATTGGATGATTTTTATCTTCATAACCAATAGCAACACCACACCAAACAATTTCATTGTCTGGATGGTCAATATGTTTTTTTACAGTTTTAGGATAAATTGACCAAGATTCTTGAAGACAAAGACCTAAGCCAAAATGAATAGCACTTAACCATAGATTTTCTAGGAACATGCCAACATGCCCCCATCCATTACTTCCAAATGATCTATCTATTGTTATTATCATTCCAATAGGAGCCCCAAAAAAATTGTAGTTTTCTCTAATTTGTTTAAAACGAGAATCAAGATCATCCTTTTCAATTGATAAAGCATTGTACATATCCGCACCACATTCATATCTTCTTTTTTTGTATTCATCTGCAAGCGGTTTTGGATAAATGTCATATTCAATTTCTTCTTGAACTCCAGTATCAAAATTTTGAAGAGTTTCTTTTGCTAAATTATTTTTTGCTTGTTCATTAAGAACATAAACTTTCCAAGGCTGTATATTTCCTCCAGAGGGTGCTGCATTCGCAGTTTTTAGAATTTCACTTATCAATTTCATATCAGGAACTTCTTTTGTAAAAGCTCTCACAGAAAATCGTTTTTCAATACCTTCTTTTATATTCATTATTTTGTTATCAAATTTTGTCGGTTCTTATATAATTTATAACAAAGATCTTAAGGGAGCAATTTATATGATTGGAGATATGCAAAATTGGAGGCCTAATGTAGCTGGTATTATCGAGCATGCAAGGTCAATGCACCCAAATACTGAAGTTATTAGCAGACTTGTATCCGGTGAAATACATAAAACAAATTACGAAGAGGTCTGTATAAGATCTAGGAAATTAGCTTCAGCACTTGAAAAAGATGGCATTAAAAAAGGTGATGTAGTTGCGACATTGGCATTAAACACTTATAGACATCTTGAAATGTACTATGGTATTTCAGGAATGGGAGCAATTACTCATACTTTAAATTTTAGATTACATCCAGAGCAAGCTGTCTACATCATTAATCATGCTGAAGATAAGATGATTTTTGTTGAATTGCCTTTTGTACCTATCCTTGAAGGACTTCAAGATAATCTTAGTACTGTGGAAAAATACGTCGTCTTATGCAATGAAGACGAAATGCCAGAAACCTCATTAAAGAATGCTTTATCTTATGAAGAATACATTAAAAATGGTGATGAAAATTATTCATGGCCTGAAATGGATGATGATGCAGCCTGTGCGCTATGTTATACATCTGGAACAACGGGTAATCCAAAAGGTGTATTGTATAGCCACAAATCAAATATTCTCCATGCTCAAGTTGCGTTAACTGCAATGACAATTCAAGCAGATGATTCAATATTAATGGTAGTTCCATTGTTTCATGTTTTGGCGTGGGGGATACCATATTTTGGCCCAATGAATGGAAATAAACTGGTTATGCCAGGTATGCAAATGGAAGGAGAGCCTCTTTACGAACTCATAGACAAAGAAGATGTAACGCTTGCTTTCGGTGTGCCTACCATATGGATGGGCTTATTAGCATACTGTAGAGATAATAATAAGATTTTAAATTCAGTAAAGAATACAATTATTGGAGGGTCAGCATTATCTTTATCAACACTGCAAGAGTTTGATGAAGTTCATGATGTAAATGTAATACATGCCTGGGGGATGACTGAGATGAGTCCGATGGGTACTACAAATATACCAACACCAGCAATGAAAAATATGTCTAAAGATGAAAAATATTCTGTTCAATTAAAACAGGGTAGGCCAATATACGGTGTTGAATTAAAAGTTGTTGATGATAAAGGTAATGAATTACCAAAAGATGGAGAGTCACAAGGACATCTAATGGTAAGAGGGCCTTGGATTCTTCAAAAATACTTTAAATCAGATGAAGATGCTGTGGATGCAGATGGATGGTTTGACACTGGAGACATATCTGTTCTTGATGAAGATGGATATATGACTATAAAAGATAGGGCAAAAGATGTTATTAAATCTGGTGGTGAATGGATCAGCTCTATTGATCTTGAAAATGCTGCATTTGGACACCCAGAGGTTGCAGAAGCGTGTGTTGTTGGTATTCCTCATCCTAAATGGGATGAAAGGCCAATGTTATTTATTGTCACAAATTCTGGAGATCCAATTGAAAAAGATAGCATTATTGAATTTTTAAGTAACAAAGTTGCAAAATGGTGGCTTCCTGATGAAATAATTTTTTTAAAAGAGTTGCCTCATGGTGCTACTGGAAAACTTCAAAAATTTGAATTAAGGGAAGAATATAACAATTATTATATGGAGAAATAATATGTTAAAAGTTGTGAAACCTTCTGAAATTGACTCGGTAATAGGCACCGAGGTAGGCACATCTGAGTGGGTAACAATTGATCAAGAAAGAATAAACAAATTTGCTGATGCAACCATGGATCATCAATTTATTCATGTTGATCCTGATCAAGCTACTCCTGTATTTGGTTCAACAATTGCACATGGATTTTTATCTCTTTCATTAGTAGCTGGCATTCCATTTTCTCAAGAAATAGGAATGGTTCTGGAAGGAACAAAAATGGGTCTTAATTATGGTTTAGATAAGGTAAGGTTTCTAAGCCCAGTCCCAGTAAATTCAGAAGTTAGAATTCATATGAAATGCCTAGATATAACTGAAAAGAATCCTGGACAATATTTAGCTAAAACTGAAGTTACGATGGAGATTAAAGGTGTTGAAAAGCCTGCTTTTGTAGCAGAAACACTTAGCATGTTTGTAGTTTAAATTCTATTTTAAAAGATCTTTTAAAATTTCATTGACGGCTTTAGGATTAGCTTTACCCTGAGTTTCTTTCATTATTTGACCAACAAAAAATCCAAAAAGCTTATCTTTACCGGCTTTATATGCTGACACCTGATCAGGATTAGAATCTATAACCTTTTTAGCAATATCCTCAAGTATACTTTCATCTTGAATTTGGATTAAGCCTTTTGATTGGATAATTTCATCAACATCAGATGCTGTTTCCCAGACCTCCTCAAGAACCGACTTTGCAATCTTTCCAGAAATAGTACCATCCGAAATACGCTCAATTAGTATTCCAAAATTCTCAGCGGATAGATTTGATTCATCAATATCAATATTGTCTTTATTTAACAAGGCACTGATGTCACCTACTAACCATTTTGCAACTAATTTAGCATCATTTGTTTTAGAAGAGGCTGCTTCAAACATATTTGCCATAGTTTTGGAAGAAGAAATAATTTTCGCTTCTGATTCGTCAAGGCCTATTTTATTAATGTATCTAATTTCTTTCTCTTCAGGAAGTTCAGGAAGATTTTCCTTAATTTCTTTTAACTCTTTGTCTGAGATTATTACAGGTAGAAGGTCAGGACATGGGAAATATCTATAATCATTTGCTTCTTCTTTTGATCGCATTGATCTTGTTTCATTTTTTTCACTGTCATAAAGTCTTGTTTCTTGAACAACAAATTCACCATTTTCAATTAATCTTATTTGCCTATCAATTTCAAAGTTAATAGCTTTTTCAATAAATTTAAAAGAGTTAATATTTTTAAGTTCAGCTCTTGTTCCAAGTTCCTTGTCACCACTTTTCTTTATTGAAACATTAACATCGCATCTCATTGAACCTTGGGCCATATTTCCGTCACAGATATCTAAAAAAGTTACTAATTGTCTAATAGCTTTAAAATATGCAACAGCTTCTTTTGCGCTTGAAATTTCAGGCTCAGATACGATTTCAAGAAGTGGAGTACCAGCTCTATTTAAATCTACTCCAGTTTCTCCTTCGAACATGTCATGAATTGATTTTCCCGCATCTTCCTCAAGATGTGCTCTCGTTATATTGATTTCCTTTTCATAATCATCGACAGCAATTTTAATTGAACCTTTTTCTACTATAGGTTGAGTCATTTGAGTTATTTGATAACCTTTTGGTAAGTCAGGGTAAAAGTAATTTTTTCGATCAAATGATGATGTTTGGTTAATATCTGCTCCTGTAGCGAGACCAAATCGTATGGCTTTATAAAATGCTTCTCTGTTTGCAACTGGGAGAACTCCCGGCAATCCCATATCTATCAAGTCAACATGTGTATTAGATTCTGCTCCGAATTCTGTTGAGCCGCCAGAAAATAATTTTGACTTAGTTGATAGCTGAACGTGTATTTCAAGTCCAATTACTGTCTCCCAGCTCATTGTTTTATTCCTTCAGGTGTATACATATGCCAATTCGTTTGATTTTGAAACATGTGAGCGAAGTTAAGAATTGTGCTTTCATCTAAAAAGTTTCCAATTATTTGAAGTCCAGTAGGTTTATTTTCAATATTACCGTTTGGAAGAGACATAGCTGGTAGTCCTGCAAGATTAGCAGATATTGTGAACAAGTCCTCTAAATACATTTGGATAGGATCATCACCTTTCGATCCTATTTTGAATGCTGGCCCCCTGGTAGTGGGCGTCATTATTACGTCAATAGTTTTAAATGCATTATCAAAATCATTTTTTATTAATCTTCTTACTTGTTGAGCTTTTTTGTAATAAGCATCGTAATAACCAGCAGAAAGTACATATGAACCAATCAAAATCCTTCTTTTAACCTCATCTCCAAATCCTTCTGAACGAGTTTTTACATATAATTCCTCAAGATCTTTTGCATCTTCTGACCTCATACCAAATTTAACTCCATCAAATCTTGATAAATTTGAAGAACACTCTGCTGGTGCAACAACATAATAAGTTGGAACTGATAATGATATATTTGGTAAAGAAATATCAATTAGTTGAGCTCCCATGGATTCAAATTCTTTTAATGAATTTTGGTATATTTCCACAACATCATTATTGAGGCTAGACAGATCTAAATCTTTAACAATACCTATTTTTTTTCCTTTTAAAGAGCTATTTAAATTTTCTTGAAAATCAGGTATATCATTATCTAAAGAGGTTGTATCTTTTTCGTCATGAGAGCACATTTCATTTAATAGAAAAGCGCAGTCCTCCGCAGTTCTTGCCATTGGACCAGCTTGATCAAGGCTAGATGCAAAAGCTATCATTCCCCATCTAGAAACTCTGCCATAAGTTGGCTTTAGACCAGTTATTCCGCAAAGAGAAGCTGGCTGTCTAATTGAGCCTCCTGTATCTGTTCCTGTAGCAGCAGGAACTAATCCAGCAGCTACAGCAGAAGCTGCACCACCCGAACTACCACCTGGAACCAAATCTTTACCCCATGGATTTATAACATTTCCAAAGAAACTTGTTTCATTTGAGGATCCCATAGCAAATTCGTCCATATTAGTTTTACCAACTGAAATACATCCAGCATTTTCAAGATTTTCAATAACAGTTGCTGAATATGGAGGTATGAAATTATTTAATATATTTGAACCGCAAGTTGTTCTAAGGCCTTTTGTGCAAAAAAGATCTTTTTGAGCAATAGGTATGCCTGCAAGAGGCAAATCAGAAGGATTATTATCTAGCTCTTCAGCTTTTTTTATTGAATTTTCTTCATTAAGAGTGATGAATGCATTTAAGTCTTGAAACTCATTTATTAGAGAAAATACCTCTTGAATAACTTCTTTATTAGAAATTTCTTTGTTTGAAATCATATTTTTGATTTCTTTAATTGACTTATATTTTATTGTCACTCAACAACCCTTGGCACTAAAAAGTAGTCTTCATTTGCTGAAGGTGCAACATCTAATAGCTCTTTTTTTAGATTTTTAGCTGTAACTATGTCTTTTCTTGTCTTAGCTGTTTTTTCAAGAGGATTTGCTAAAGGAGCTATCTCAGATGTATCAACATCATTTAGCTGGTCGACAAATTCTATAATGTTACCTAAATCGTTAATAATTTTTTCTTCTTTTTCATCATCGATTTTTAGTCTTGATAAGTAAGATATAGTTGTTACTGTTTTCTTGTCCATATATAGGATATTATTATAGTTTAGTGGAGGGATATTAACCTAACTCGCAAATTATTTAAATTGTTTTATTAGAGGATAGCTTGTGAAATTTAACTTATTCAAAATGGTTGGAGGATACTTCTCTAATGATTTATCTATAGACTTAGGTACTGCAAATACATTAATTTATACCAAAGATGTTGGAATAGTTCTTAATGAGCCATCTGTGGTTGCTATTCGAGAAAGTAGAGGACAAAAAACTGTAGTTGCAGTTGGCACTGAAGCGAAAAAGATGCTTGGCAGAACTCCTGGAAATATTAAAGCAATTAGGCCTTTATCAGAGGGTGTTATTGCTGATTTCCAAGTAACTGAAAAAATGTTACAACACTTTATAGCGAAAGTTCATGAAAAATTATTTATAAAACCAAGCCCAAGAGTGCTTGTATGTGTGCCATGTAGATCAACTCAGGTTGAAAGAAGAGCTATAAGAGAATCAGTTCTTGGAGCAGGAGCAAGGGATGTGAAACTCATTGAGGAACCTATGGCTGCTGCAATTGGAGCAGGACTTCCTGTTGAAGAGGCTTCAGGAAATATGGTTGTTGATATTGGAGGAGGTACTTCAGAGATCGCAATTTTATCTTTGAATGGTGTTGTCTACTCTGAATCCGTAAAAATTGGCGGAGATAAAATGGATGAATCTATTACTTCATGGATAAGAAGAAATTATGGTTGCGTTATTGGGGATTCAACTGCAGAAAAAATAAAATACACAATCGGTTGTGCTACTAATGAATCAGAAAAATTAGAAATGTCTATCACGGGAAGAAATCTAGCTGAAGGTATCCCTGAGACTTTTAATATTAATAGCGAACAAATTTTTGAAGCAATGAAGGATCCTTTATATGGCATAGTAAGAGCCATTAGAAATGCATTAGAGTTATCACCGCCCGAACTTGCTGCTGACATCGCTGAAAGAGGAATAGTGTTAACTGGTGGTGGAGCATTACTTAGAGATCTTGATAAATTAATATCAAATTCTACGGGCATTCCTGTAATTGTTGCTGAAGATCCGTTAACTTGTGTTGCTAGAGGAGGTGGCCAAGCACTAGAGATAATGGATAAATATAATATTGACCTTTTATCATCTGAGTAAGTCGAATGGCTAGGTCAGCCCCAACTCCTGGTCAAAAGTTAAGCTTTATTTTTTTTATTATATTAGGCTCATTATTTTTATATATTGATATAACTTCAAATAATTTTCAAAGTATCAAAAATGGATTTAAATCATTCAAAATTTCGTCTTTTTATATTGCTAAAGAAATTTCAATAGAACCTCTTAAATCAATAGTCAATCTTTCAAAGTCAAAAATTAAGTTAGTTGAAGAAAATAAAGATTTAAGGGAGGCCTTAGAGATAAGCTATTTAAATAATTATTTAGTTTCTAAAGAAAACATTTTTTTTAAAGACCAAGAAATTATTAAAAAAACACACAATGAGAATAATTATAAATTTGAATATGATATTGCATATCTAAGAAGTATTGATCCCAATATGTATAAATGCTGTGATAAACACAGAATGTTTATAGAGATTAAACAAAATTCTGATAACTTATATGTTGAAAGTATTGTTTTTAATACCGAAGGGCTAGTAGGACAAATTATTGATGAAAACAAATTTTATGAAGTGCTACTTCTGACAGATATTTCTCATTCTTTACCAATAAAATTGAATTCAAGTGAATTCTTTTGCAATGCAAAAGGAAGTGGTAGATCTGAATATATTATTTGTTCTTATAACCCTCTTGTATGGACCGAAGAGATTGAAAAAAACCAAATTTTTTATACATCTGGCCTTGGTGGCATTTATCCAAAGGATATTGAAGTTGGATATGTCAGCTCAATTGAAAACATTGATTCAACACAAACCAAAATCAAAATTAAATTACTAGCCAATCCTCTTAATGGAAATATGTTTGGAGTGTTAAAGTACTGATGAAAAGTTTATTAAAAAGATTATTTTTAATAGTCTTCATTAATTTTATTGATCAAAATATTGCCTTTTTATTTTCAAAAATATTCATAATTATTCCTTTAACTTTTTTGGCATTTTCCTTTTACGTATATAAATCAGATAACAATATAAGCCCGTTTGAGGCTTTTTCTTTTGGTTTGTTTGTTGATTTGATTTCAGATTCTTATTTTGGTTTAAATACAATTATTTTTTGTTTAACAACATACCTTATAAATCAAAATGCTAATTCATTTAAGTTATTTAGTTATCTGCAAATATGTTTATTTTTTGGATTATCTGCTTCGACATATGTTGGATTTAGCCAGTTAATTATCAATTTATATGATTTCTCATATACAACTCTCTTACTAAGCTTATTTGCGAACATAATATTTTGTTTTTTTGTTGCTTTAGTTGCATCATACTTTCCAAAAAGGTTAAGCATCAAACTTTGAAATGTCAGTTCTTAATAGTTTCATAAAATCCTTTGTAATATTAATAACTTTTATTTTTATATTAATAGGTACAGTCTACCTTCTTGTAATAACCAAACCAGAAAGCATAATTTTCCTCACTAACAAGTTATTAAATGAAGATTATTCAATAGAATTTAAAAAAGCTAAATCTGATACAAATTTTTTATCACCTATAGTTGTTTTAAATGATTTTTTCATAAGAGACATTAATGATAATGAAATTTTTAAAGCTGACGAACTTAAGATAGGATTAAAAATAATAAAATCTATTCTAGATGGACATATAAATTTGAGTACACTATCTTTAATTAATATAGATTTTCAAAATGAATCTGAATCTCAGGGCAATTATGAAACATACAAATTAAAAATTAATAACATTTACATATCATCTAAACAATTCAATTTTTCCTCTAACGAAACTCAAATTTTAAGCAAAGAGGGTAATTTATCTATATCAAATAAAGTTGGAGAGATAAATAATATTCCTTTCAATGATCTAAAAATATACAAAAAAAATGATTCAAATAAGTATTTATATTCCACTTTTCTTGAATTGGACGAAAAAATAATTGAGGATGAGAATTTAGTAAACTTGAGTGAATTTTTTGATAAAAAAATTAATCTTGAAGTCTATAGCAAAGGATACTTCGACTCCAAGAGAAATCAAATTTCAGCTCTTAACAAGTTAATGTTGAATGATTCATACATTGTTACAGGAACAAAATATGAAGTTAAGAAAATTGATGCTGTTTTATATACAAACATAGATCAAAAGTTAAGTGGAAAATTTTCTGCAAAAATTCCTGATCAAATTGTAAAAGGATCCATCTCAGCTTTTAATAATAAATTAACGCTGAGATCAGATATTTCAATAAAAATGGATGATTTTGTAAATTTTGGAGATTATTTAAAACTAAGTGGCACTGAAATATTTACAGCAAAATTATCAATTGATAAGAATGCCTCTCTTGAGTTAATTAGTAATTTAAGCAACACAACTTTTTCATCTAATATTGATGAATTAAATAAAAGGCCTTCTGATAATTTAAGAACAAAGATTTTAATATCTGATTTATCACAACCAACATATAAGATCGAGAATAATAAGTTCAGCGCCTTTATTGAAGATAATAATGGATTTTTTGTACTTGGATCATCATTTGATGAAGATATAAAAAAATTAAATTTCATTGATGGATTTTATATATTTCTTGAATTAGATGACCTTAAGATTGGAAATTTAGTAATAGAGAATCAATTAAATGATGATTCAAATCTTAAATTGATAAAACTTAAAATTAAAAAGCTAGATTTTTTTAATAACATTTATTTTGATCAAATTTTTGAAATTAATTTTAGTGGCGATGTAACTGAATCATTTTTTTATGGCAACAATCTAAATGGCACACTAAGAATTGATTCCTCAGGATTTACAAGAATTGATGTTTTTGATACTAAATTTGAATTTAAAGGAGTAAATATTTTTGACTCAAGTGATTCTTTTAAACTTAATGATGTAAATCTTAGATTTATTGGAAAAAATATCCAGACCTTTGACGATGTATTTCAAAACATTGATTTTTACTTTTTAAAAAATAAGACAATAACAACTATTGATAATATAAAAATCTCAAGTAAGAACTTTAATATTGGACCATCTTCTAAAAACGAAAAAGCATACATAAGCTATAACAATCAAGATGACTTATATAAAATTAGAGGTTCATTTGAGTTTGATAATCAAAAAGATTTACTTGGAAAATTAATTAACTATGATTTTGAGTACCTTTTTTCGGATTTAAATGTTCAATGGGTAAGTGCTTCTCAATTAAAAAATTTGGAAGGAAGAATAAAATTTAAGATAAAAGATCTTGAATCTAATACATCTCTTCCAGACTCAGCGTTGTTTAATGCTCTAAAGGTATTTAATTTAAATGCATTGGTATCCAATCTTAGCGATGAGACAAGTTTTATTTCTTCAAAATTAATTATTAGTAGGGCAGAGGGAGACTTTTATATAGGACAAAATAGAGCTTTGTTAACTAATCCAATTAAATTAGAGACAGCTGAAGCAAAAATGTCTTGGACTGGTGAGATTTTAAAGAATGATAAAGGTCTCATAGATCAGCTAGATTTAAGCTTAGATATGAGATTGAAAGTATCTGAAAATATTCCATGGTATGCTGCGGTCTTTGGAGGTATCCCTGCTCTTGCTGGAGGCTTTGTTTTAGAAAATATTATTGATGAGAGAGTTGATGATGCTTCAACTTTCAAATTTAATATCACTGGATCTATAGATGATCCAAAAATCATTAGACTAAATTAAGTAAATAGTTGCCAAACCTAAAAATGACAAAAATCCAACTACGTCAGTTACTGTAGTTACTACGACGCTTCCTCCAATTGCAGGATCTTGATTTAATTTTCGTAAAATGAGAGGAACTAGAATTCCAGCAATAACCGAACTAATGAGATTAATTACCAACGCACAAGATATTAAAATAGCTATAGTAATATCTTTGAACCAACTAAAGGTAACAAATCCAACTAAAATTGATAAAACTATTCCATTTAATATTGATACTGCCAGCTCTCTTTTGAAAAGCCAGCGAATATTTGATGTGTTTATTTGCTCCAAAGTTAAGCCTCTTAATACAATTGTCAGTGTTTGAGTGGCTGCAACACCTCCCATGCTTGCAACTATAGGCATTAGAACTGCTAGATAAACTATCTTATCAATTACGTCTTGAAATAAATTTATTGTGCTCGCAGCAATGAAAGCTGTAACCAAATTCATGCTTAACCAAAATACTCTACTTTTTGCTGCTCTCCCTGGAGGAGCAAAAGTATCTTCAGCAACACCCGCCATGCCTAATAGATTTTGATCAGCATCTTCTCTTATCACATCAACAACATCATCAATAGTTATTCTACCAATTAACTTATCATCCTTATCTATCACTGGTGAAGAAATCAAATCGTTTCTTTCAAATAAAGTTGCAACCTCTTTATCATCAAGACCTGCATCTATTGGAGGAAACTCAGTCTCCATTATTTCTCTTACAAGCATCGTAGGCTTGGAGGTTATTATTTTGCTTATGAAAAGTTCGCCTAAATACTCATTTTCGTTGTTGACTACAAATATCTTGTCAGTATTTTCAGGAAGATCTACTTGATCCCTTAAGTAACTTATTACTTCATTAATTGAGTTGTTTGGCCTAACACTTATTACATCTGTATTTAGCAATCCCCCAGCAGTATTATCTGGAAATGTAAGACCAATTTCGATTCTTTTTCTATCTACCAAAGACATATTTGATAAGATCTTGTTCATTCTTTCTTCTGGGAGATTTTGTAAGATATCTACAATCTCGTCTAACTCAAGCTCTTTAACTGCTTCAATTAATTCCTCATTAGATATATTTGAAACCAAATCTTGTTGAATTTCTTCACCTAATTCAGAGAGAACATCGCCTTCTTCTTCTGTTTTTAATAATGAAAATAAAAGGTTTCTTTGTTTAGGGGGTGAAGATTCAAGAGCATGAGCAATTTCAGGTGCAGTCATTTTGCTTAAAAGCCTTCTAATCTGATTTAAAGACAGATTAGACGCATCATCTAATATTGTCTTGAGATTATCATTAATATTACTTTCACTCATTCATTAATTCTAACCTGAAAAAAATTATCTATATCTAGATGATGGAATATTATTTTTTTTTCTATATTTTGTAATTGTTCTCCTAGCCAAACTAAAGCCTCTCTTATTGAGCTCTATTGCAATTTTTTTATCACTTTTTGGCTTGTTCTCAGAATTAACAATGTCTTTTATTAGCTTCATAAGTTGAATTGCAGAAATGTCTCTGGTTTTAGAAACTGAAGATAATAATAAAGATTTGAGTGGCATAACTCCTTTAGGAGTATCAATATACTTGTTCCTTAAAATCCTTGACACAGTTGAGGGATGAACCCCAATCTCATCTGCAATCTCTTTATTGCTAAGAGTATTCAGTTTAAGTGGATTATCTTCAAAAAATGCAATTTGTTTCGTACAGATATACTCACCAACATTTTTTACTGTATCATTTCTTTTTTTTACAGATGTTAAAAGCCATTTGGCATCATTAATTTTTTGCAATATTTCTTCATTTTTCTTTTTCTTTAATTCTTTTTTTACATCGCTAATTAGGTCGTTATCTAATTTTATTAGGGGAAAATTATTATCATTAAATACAACCTTAAAATTTTTATCTACGAAGGACACTTTTAAGTCAGCTTCAATAAACTCAGTTTTCTCAAAGTTTAAGCCAGGACTCAAATCACAATTCTTTATCTCATTTAAAGCTGATTTAAATTCTTTATCTGTGTAACCATTTAGATAAGCAATCTTTTTTATTTCAGGAAGGTTATCAAGCTTATCATTAAGAAGTATATCTTCAATTAAAGCTCTCTTGGTTTTAGAGATATTTTTTTTATTGTCAATTTGAATTTTTATACATTCTTTATGATTTCTATAACCAATTCCACTGGGATTTAATCTATGAATTGTATTTAAAAGAATATTTTCGATATCTTTTTCTGAATAAATAAAATTAGATATCTCCTCAATCTGCTCTGTACTTTCAGAAAGTTCACCAGATTCATCAATGCATCCAATAATTAATTTTGCAATTTTGATTTCTTTTTCATTTAAATGGAAATCATCTAATTGAGTAATTAAAGATTCTCTTAAATTTAACTTGGACTCTATATCAAAGCTGAAATCAGAATGATTAAAATCTTCATAGTCATTATTGGCATCATTTTTTTCTAAAAATGGATTTTCTATTATTTCTTTATCAATTTTTTTAATTAATTCAAATCTTGAAAGCTGAAGCAAATCTATTGATTTTTTTAAGGATGGTGTAAGTTTTACACTTTGTTTTTGTTTTAAGTTTTTTGAAAGAATAATACTCATTTATGTATACATGTCTCCAAGATAGACTTTTTTAACTAAATCATTATTAATCAAACTTTTTGTATCACCTTCTGCAATTAGTTCACCATTATTGATAATCGCAGCTTGATTACATATTTCTAGAGTTTCTCTAACATTATGATCTGTAATTAAAATTCCAATGTTCTTTTTTGACAACTTTGCAAGGACACTTTTAATATCTTCTATTGCTATTGGATCAATGTCTGCAAATGGCTCATCCAACAAGATAATTTTAGGTTTAGACGCGAGAGTTCTTGCAATTTCGACTTTTCTTCTTTGACCGCCAGACAACTGCCTACCTTTTAAATTTAAGATATCTGATAGATCAAATTCCTCAATTGATGTGTCTATAAATTTTTTAATGTCTCTCGTGCTTTTAAATGAAAGTTCGGCAAGTCCATATAAGTTTTCTTTAACAGTAAGGTTAAGAAATATAGAGGGTTCTTGAGGTAAATACTTTAAACCAAGATTGGACCTCAGATGCATTGGCATTGTTGTTATGTCTTCTTTTTCAAGGATAACTTTCCCATTATCAGCATTTATTAGTCCAGCAATTATGTAAAAGGTTGAGGTTTTACCTGCTCCATTAGGTCCCAACAAACCGAAAATTTCTCCATAATTTACATTAAAAGATATATCTGAAATAATTTTTTTTTCGTTAATCGATTTGAACACATTACTTACTTTTAACATATTTAATTATCCGAAGTTATCTTGCCAGTTTTTGGATTAAAGATGATTAAATTTGAGCTGATAGAAATATTGTCGAATTTAATTGAGGCATTTCCAACTAAGTGAACTTTTTCATCACTAAAAAAAAGTATCGTTTCTGCCTCTCCATTAAAAAAGTTATTTTCTTTATTCGATTTAATTGAACTTGGATCACCTGATATTGAAATTACTTCTTTTTTTTGATCATAAATTGCTGAGTTAGCAGAAATTTCAACATAACTAGAATTTATATTTACGTTAGAGAAAAAGCTTACATTTTTTAAATTATTTATAAATTCAACTTTATCAGATTCAATCTTTACATGATTTATTAGATTTTTTGAACTCAGATCAAGTGTAAATAAAAAGAATGAAATTATAATTAGATATTTAATTTTCAACTATAGAATCCTTGCTTCAATTAAATCGTGCATTGATAAAACTCCAATATATCTATTTTTTTCAAGAACAACTAAAGTAAAAATTTTATTTTCCTCCATTATTTTTGCAGCGTCTACAGCAAGCGCATTTGAGTCGATTGTCTTAAAAGTTTTTGTCATAACATCTTTAATTTTTGTTTTTTGAATATCTATTTTTTTATTAATACATCTTCTTAAGTCACCATCAGTAAAAATTCCAACTATTTTTGATTTATTAGTAACTAAAGTAATGCCAAGATTTTTTTTCGTTATTTCAATTAATGCTTTGTCTAGAATAGTATTTAGATTAACTTTTGGAACTTTGTTACCTTTGTGCATTAGATCTTGAACTTGTGTAATAAGTTTTTTTCCTAACTTTCCTGCAGGATGAGATGATGCGAAATCTTTTTTTGTAAAGCCTTTTGCTTCTAGTAGAGCTATTGCCAAAGCATCTCCAAAAGCTAAAGCATTTGTGGTAGAAGATGTTGGAGCTAAATCAAGAGGGCAGGCTTCTTTTCTTGACTTAATTTGAATATTTACATCAGCAAACTTTGCTATAGCTGATTTATTATTACTAGTTAGTGAAACTATTTCTTTTGCATGTCTTTTTAATGAAGATAATATATTTATAATCTCGTCTGTTTCCCCTGAATTTGAAATCAACATAACAATATCTTTTTTATTTATTAATCCCATGTCTCCATGAGCAGCTTCTGTTGGATGAATGAATATAGATGGAGTTCCTGTGCTTGACAAAGTTGCAGAAATTTTTTGAGCAATATGACCTGACTTACCAACTCCCATAATGATAAATTTTCCATCACACTTTATTACTTTATCGCAAAGTTCTTCAAATGAATTATCTAACTGATTAGATATTGATTTTATCGAATCTGATTCAATTTTTAAGGTTCTTTTTGCTGATGCTATATAGTTATATTTTTTCATATTAAAGTTGAAAATTTATTTTATCCCTAATGTTATAATAGTCTAATGTTGCATACACTCAAAAAATATTTGTTTCTTTTTTTATTTTTTTTCAATATAAATAATATTTTCACAGCAGATAACCCATATATTTTTATAGACTCCAATGCACAAAATATGGTTGAAGTCCTTACATCAAACTCCAATCTATTTGAATATGACAGAGAAGCTTACGAAAACAAAATTAAAGAAATTTTTGAGCCTATGATTGATTTTAGAAGGGTTTCTGCAAGTGTGATGGGAAAAAAATATTATCTTCTAGCAACAAAAGAACAAAGAAGTGAATTTATTGAAATATTCAAAGATTCACTTTTAGATACCTATGCAGAAACACTTGCTCAATGGGGAGAATCAACTATTTCCACTGAACTACCAGAAGATGACTCTTTATCAAAGAAATTTGAAAATTTTGAACAAAATGTTGAGGTTAGACAAATCTTAAATACTGGTTCAAGTGAGTATCCAATATCTTATAAGCTTAGGAAAAGTGACAATGGATGGAAAATCGTTAATATCATTATAAATGGTGTAAATCTAGGCCTTACTTTTCGAAATCAATTTCAAGCACTTGCCATTTCTCATAATGAGGATATTGAATTAACTCTAATAAATTGGGTTTCTGATGCAGGTGATGCAGGAATTTCATAGTATGAAAGATCTAATTAAGAAAATTATTACTGCTAATATTCACGATGCAAAGTGTAGCTTTGAAGGTGATTCATGTAATTTAAGACTAATTGTTACTTCTAGCACATTTTCAGGTATGTCACTCATAGATCAACATAAAACAGTCATGAGACTCTTGGAGGATAAATTTCAATCAGGCGAATTACATGCTTTAAGTTTAGAGACGAAAACCTACTAAAATGGAGAAGTTATTAATTAAAGGAGGGAATAGACTTTCTGGTAAAATTTCTTGCTCTGGTGCAAAAAATGCAGCTTTGCCCATGATAGCATCAACAATTTTATCTAATGAAAAAGTTACTTTAAAAAATCTTCCATATCTTCAAGACATTACAACAATGTTTGAGCTTTTAGGCTCAATGGGCGCTGATATCCTATTAGATGAAGATATGAATTTCACAATACAATCCAATAATCTTAAAGATATTGAAGCTAGGTATGAACTAGTTAAGACAATGAGAGCTTCAATATTAGTCTTAGGTCCTTTGCTTGCAAAATATGGTAAAGCAAGAATAGCACTTCCTGGAGGCTGCGCTATTGGATCGCGACCTGTAAATTATCATCTAGATTCTCTTAGGCAAATGGGTGCTGAGATAGTATTAAAAAATGGTTACATTGAAGCGTCTGCAAAAAATTTAAAAGGTGCGAATATTAGATTCGATGGAGTTACTGTTACAGGAACTGAAAATTTAATGATGGCTGCAACTCTTGCAGAGGGCACAACAACATTATTAAATGTTGCTAGGGAACCTGAGATTGCTGATTTAGCAGATATGTTAAATTCAATGGGAGCAAAAATTAATGGAGCAGGATCAGATAAGATCAATATCCAAGGCGTCGAAAAACTTAGTGGAACCTCTTTTGAAATACCTGCTGACAGAATAGAAGCTGGAACTTATCTTGCAGCTGCAGCAGTAACTAAAGGAGATATAAAAATTGAAGGTATTAACCCAAATAGGCTTATGAAAGTTATTGATAAATTAATAAATACTGGTGCTAAAGTAGACTATGATGAAGATTCCATTTCATTTAGCATGACGAATGATATTCCTAATCCAGTAGATATCACAACAGCTCCATTCCCTGAATTTCCAACAGATATGCAAGCTCAATTCTCTGTTATAAATGCGATTTCAAGCGGTACTGCTAATATTTATGAGACTATTTTTGAAAATAGATTTATGCACATTCTTGAACTTAACAGAATGGGTTGTAATATTTCAGTTAATGGTAACCATGCAACAATTAAAGGAGTTAAGTCATTGTATGGTGCTGAAGTTATGGCAACAGATTTAAGAGCATCTGCAAGCCTAATACTTGCTGGGCTATGTGCTAAAGGAGAAACAGTTGTTGATAGAATTTATCATATAGATCGTGGATATGAGAGAATTGAAGAAAAATTAAATTATTTAGGTGCAAATATAGTAAGACTTCCTAGTTAGATTTTTTACTGTAAGAGTCAAAATCTATAGATACTATTTCATTTTTTTGATTTAAGATTTCCATACTTAAATTTTCACCAAGTGTGGCAAACTTTAAGGAACTCGTTAAATTACTCCAACTTGCTGTTTCATCATTTATGCTTAGAATTATGTCATTTATTCTTACACCTTTTTCAAACAAAGGACCTTTATTCTGCATCTCAATAATTCTCAATCCACTACTGACAAAACCACCTTTATTTATCCTAATTTTTGTTACTCTAAAATTACCTATCCAAAGACTTTGAAGCTCACCAAATCTAATTAGCTGAGTTGCAATCTGAACAACCAGATTTGATGGTATTGCAAACCCGATACCTTGATATGCTCCAGTTCTTGAAAAAATTTTAGAGTTAATACCAACCAAATTACCATTTACATTTATTAATGCTCCGCCAGAATTTCCTGGGTTTATTGCAGCATCTGTTTGGATTAATTGTAAATAAGGATTTCCATAATCTCTTCCGGTCGCACTAATAATTCCATTTGAGACTGAAATTCCAATTCCATATGGATTACCAATCGCAAGTACATCGTCACCTATTTTTAATTCATCAGAATCTGCAAAATTTATAGGTTTTAGTTTTTCATCCGGTATTATTTTAAGAACTGCTATATCTGTATTTTGATCTACACCAATTATGCTTGCAGGATAGTTATTACCATCCTCTAGCTTAATATATATTTCATCTCCCGAAATAATATGTAAGTTCGTAACAATATAACCATCTTCAGAAAAAATTACTCCAGATCCAATACCATTTCTATTGTTTGAAAAAGTCTTATTTTGATTCGATATTACTGTTACAACTGAGGGTATTGATTTCTCTGATGCTGAAACCAATTTGTTTTTATCATTAGATATAAAGTACCATGTGCCTGCAAATGTAATAATAATTACCAAAAGATAATTTAGAAAATTAATTTGAAAAGATTTCATAATGTCTAACGTTAAAAATATCATCGATACTCTTAAAAACCAAGGCGCTAATCCAGATTTGTCTCAAATAAATCTAATTGAAAAGCTATGCAAGATGAATATTCCAAAGAAATTTTCATTTAAAAAAGTATTCTCCAAAGATAACTTACTGGGAACATATATTTGGGGTGATGTTGGCAGAGGAAAGACCCTAATAACAAAAACATATCTTAAAGAGCTAAAAAGAGATGACATAAAAAGCTTTCATTACATAGACTTGATGAGCTATATACATGATCAGCTAAATAAAAATTCTGGAGTAAAAAATCCGCTATCAATAATATCTAAAACTTTAACTAAAGACACCAGCATAATATTTATAGATGAATTTCAGGTTGAAGACGTTGCTGATGCAATGATAATAGGAGACCTATTGAAACTAATTTCAGGATACGGAACAAAAATAATATTGACTTCAAATGCACATCCTAATGATTTATATCTTGATGGACTTCAAAGACAAAAATTTTTAGCCTCTTTAAAGATATTTTTAAAAAATGTAAATATTCATGAACTTGACGGAGACATAGATTATAGAACAAGAAATATAATCAAACTTGATGAGCATGATAGTAATAAAATTTTTACAGATGAGGAAATATTTAAGTTCATAATTGATAATTTTGGTTTAGATCATCAAAAATCAGATCAAATATTAATTAATGATAGAAAATTTACATGTAAACTTGTCTCTAATAATATTCTTTGGATTGAATTCAACGACTTTTTTAGGGAAGCTACAGGATCCAAGGACTACGCTTACATTTCAAATAAATTCGATTGGATATTTATAAGCAATTTTAAAAAAAATAATGACGATACGATTGATGTTGTAAGAAGATTTATATCATTTATAGATATAACATACACAAATAGAACAAAAATTAAGTTTTTCTTTAATGATATTGCTGTTGAAAGTATTTATTCTGGCTCAAAGATTGAGAATCTTTGGGTTAGATGCAAAAGTAGACTATCCGAAATGAGAACACAAGAATATTTAACTAATAATTAGTTTAATAAAAATTAACATAAATATTGCTATATTTAGTTCTAAACATTAATATTCGCTACTCAAATTAAATGATTATGAAAACATACTCTTTAAAAAAAGAAGAAGTACAAAGAAATTGGTTTGTTGTAGATGCAACCGATAGGGTATTAGGTCGAGTTGCTACTAAAATTGCTGATAAAATTAGAGGTAAAGATAAACCGACATTCACTCCCCATACTGACGGCGGTGACTATGTGATTGTTATCAATGCTGAGAAAATTAAAGTTACTGGCTCTAAATTTAATAACAAAATATACTATCGCCATTCCTTATATCCTGGAGGCTTAAAATCTCAAACTTTCAAGGAGTTAAACCAAAAGAATCCTGAAAGGATTATTGAAGAAGCTGTGAAAGGAATGCTTCCTAAAAATAAACTTGGTAAATCTATGATTAAAAAACTAAAAGTTTTTCAAGGTCCAAACCATGATCACGAGTCTCAACAGCCAACTGAGTGGAATCCTAACTAATGAGCACTGAAATTTTTTATGCAACGGGGAGAAGAAAAACTTCCTCAGCAAGGGTTTATTTAAAAAAAGGAAAAGGTGATATATCTGTTAATGATAGAAAGCTTGATGAATATTTTGGTAGAAAAGTTGCTCAGATGTTGGTAATGCAGCCACTTGAGCTTTTTGATTTATCTGAAAAATTAGATATCAGTATCAAAGTTAAGGGTGGAGGAAGTTTTGGTCAAGCTGGAGCAATTAGACATGGAATTTCAAGAGCTCTTACATCTTTTGATGAAGAATTAAGACCACAACTTAAAAAAGCAGGTTTGCTTACAAGAGATCCAAGACGAGTTGAAAGGAAGAAGCCTGGACTAGTAAAAGCTAGAAAAAGTAAGCAATTTTCTAAGAGATAAATATAGCTTTATAAACATACTTATTTTTAATTATAAGCGGATTTTATATTACATATTTATGATATAATTTTGTCGTTATTTGAGTAGCACACACCCTTAATGCAAGATAAAGATAAAACTAGAAGGAAAGTATTAATTGGCCTAACAAGTGCAGTTGGTTTGTCAGGTTTACCATTTGCTGCAACTCCATTTATTGCAGCATGGAATCCAAGCGCAAAGGCAAAAGCTGCAGGTGCCGCAGTTAAATTGGATGTTTCTAAGATGCAATACGGACAACAAATACAAGTTTCATGGAGAAAACAACCTGTTTTTATTGTTAGACATACTGAAGAAAGTATCGCTAGCTTAGATTTGGCCTTACCAAAATTAGCAGATCCTAATAGTGATCAGATCGAAGAACCCTATAGAGGTCTCAATCCATCTAGATCAAAAAGTCCAGAATATTCAGTATTTTCAGGTGTATGTACTCATTTAGGTTGCGCTCCAAAATATTTCCCTGAAATTGAACCCAAGCCATGGGATGCTACATGGAATGGTGGATTTTTTTGCCCTTGTCATGGATCAATGTTTGATATTGTTGGTAGAGTTTTTAAAGGAGTTCCTGCACCAACAAACCTAATAGTACCACCACATATGTTCGACGGAAGCATATTAACAATCGGAGAGGATAAGGAGTTATAAATGACTGAAATAGCTGGCAAATTATTTACCTGGATAAATACAAGACTTCCAATAGTTAATACTTTTGAGAGACATCTTTCCAAACATCCAGTTCCTTCTAAAGTAAATTTTTGGTATTTATTTGGAGCGCTGGCTGCAGTTACTCTTATTATCCAAATTGTTACTGGCATATGGTTAATAATGCCTTACTCCAATACTGAGGAACAAGCTTTTTCTTCCATTGAATACATCATGAGAGACGTTGACTATGGTTGGATGATTAGATATATGCATACCACAGGAGCATCATTGTTTTTTGCAGTTGTATATCTTCATATGTTTAGGGGACTCTTATATGGTTCATATCAAAAACCTAAAGAGTTAGTTTGGATTTTTGGTTGCACAATTTACCTTGCTATGATGGCGGAAGGCTTTCTTGGTTATGTTCTTCCATATGGCCAGATGTCATATTGGGGAGCTCAAGTAATTATTTCACTATTTGGAGCAATTCCTTATATTGGAGAATCATTAGAATTATGGGTAAGAGGAGACTATTACATATCAGGTATAACAGTTTCAAGATTTTTTGCTTTACATGTAGTTGCACTTCCTCTAGTCTTGATTGCACTGGTTTTTCTTCATTTAGTTGCTCTTCATGAAGTAGGTGCCGGTAATCCAGAAGGAGTTGATATAGAAGAACATCTTGATGAAGATGGTGTGCCACTTGATAGCGTCCCATTTTTTCCATACAAGGTATTGAATGCTCTAGTGGCAATTGGTGTTTTCATGACAGTATTTGCAATAATAATGTTCTTTTTTCCTGAAGGTGGTGGCTATTTTATCGAAATGGCAAATTTTCAGGAAGCCAATCCTTTGGTAACTCCAGACCATATTGCACCGGTTTGGTATTACGCTCCATTTTATACAATGCTTAGAGCAATTCCTGATCCACTTGGTGGTTTAATTGTTATGGCTGCTGCGGTGGCAATTTTCTTTATAGTTCCATGGCTTGATAGAAGCAAGGTTGCGTCAATTAGATATAAAGGAATTTATAGCAAGATTGCTATAACTATGTTTGGAGTAAGCTTTTTAACATTAGGATATCTAGGAACTGTTGGAGTAACAGAAGTAAGAAAAACAATGAGTGTTATTTGCACAATAATCTATTTTGCATATTTCTTGTTAATGCCGATATATACAAAGTATGAAACTACTAAGGAAGTCCCTGAAAGATTATGATATCTTTGGCTAACTCCTTTCAAATTATTTCAAAAGGCATAGTTTTATTTATCTTATTATTTTCTATTAATGAAATGTATGCAGCTGAGGGAGGTCCTTGTAAGGACTATGGAGAGTGCGACAAATTTCAATATTCACTCAATGATATCGAATCTCTTCAAAGAGGAGCTTCAACTTATATTAATTATTGCTATGGATGCCATTCCCTCAAATATTCAAGATGGGGAAGAGTAGCCAAAGACTTACAAATACCAGAAGACATATTTTTTGAGAATCTTGTTTTTGATAAATCTATTAAGCCTGGTGATTTAATGGTTGGCGCTATGCCTGAAGACTCTGCAAATTGGTTTGGAGTGGAACCTCCAGATCTTACTTTAGTTTCTAGATATAAAGGTGATGATTGGATTTACTCATACCTAAGAGCATATTATGAGGATTCATCTAAACAATATGGTGTAAATAATTTAGTTTATCCAGGAACTGCAATGCCAAATGTTTTGATGTCACTTCAAGGAAATCAGAGATTGGTCTGTAAAGACGTTCCTGTACTTGCACGAAATGGAGGAGAGAAAAGAGATGATTATGGAAATACGGTGCTTAAAGAGAAATGTGGATTTCTTGAAGTACAGGATGGCACTGGAATATTATCAAGAGAAGAATTTGATACATTAATATATGATCTTACAAATTTTTTAGTTTATGTAGGTGAGCCAAGTAAAGCGACAAGAGAAAGGATTGGATGGTATGTAGTATTTTATTTTTTAATTTTTACTGCGTTATCATCTTTACTATATCGTGAGTTCCATAAGGATTATAATAAGTAGGGGAAAATTAAATGATATTATATTCAGATAGAGAAGATCATTATAGTCAAAGGGTTAGAATAGTTTTTGCTGAAAAAGATATTAGCGCTGAAATTATAGAATCTGATGCAGAGTCAACGCCTGATGACATACTTTCAATAAGTCCTTATCATAAACTCCCAATCCTGATTGATAGAGATTTAGCAATTCATGATCCTTCTGTAATGATGGAATATCTTGATGAGAGGTTTCCTCATCCGCCATTACTACCAGTTTACCCAGTTGCAAGGGCAAATTGTAGGACCTTGATGCTTAGAATTAATAGAGAATGGTGTCCTATGGTTGATTCACTTATTACAGCTGATAAATCTGATAAAGAACTTATGAAAATAAGAGAGGAACTATTGCATGAAATTTCTTCAATAGCTCCAACTTTTAAGGAATTCAAATTTTTTATGAATGATGAATTTACATTGGTTGATTGTTGTTTTGCTCCAATTTTATGGCGTCTACCATCTTTAGGAATAAAATTACCTGTCAACAGACATTTAAAACCTCTAATAGATTATCAAAATTCTGTTTTTGAAAGGCATGGATTTTTAGATAGTTTATCCTCTATTGAAAGAGATCTTAATTCTAGCCATTAAGATTATTCGTAGAAACTTTCCATAGATTCAAGTTACGATTTATACAAGTATTTCTTCTAACTTTTATATTTCCTGAATCAGGTACTATGTCTTTTTTAAATTGATTATTTTGATATATTTTCTCAACTGTTAAGAGATCTTTAATGAGCGTATTTTCTATTTCATCTTTTATAGAAACAGTTTGTTTTTTTGAAATATTTTCAATCATATTATTTGTAATAGGTATGAAGGTATTTTCAAAATCTACTAACTTTTTGATATCACTTGCGTCATGAAATATTTCAGTAGATGAAAAATAATCAATATCCAGCGCATAACTTCTGAATAGAGGTACGACTGTTTTTCCTGAATCATAATTAGATAAAAAATAAATACCTGTAACATCATTCCTAACTCTTGGAGAATGTAATAATTCTATATTATTATCAAGTCTAGATAATTCCGAGAAATTTTTTATACTTAAATCAACATATAGGATTCTTTTTATTTGTGAATCATAATCATTCTTTTTAATAAGATGATATTCTTCATTAGGATATTTTTTTTTGAGTTCCAAGACAATTTCCTGGTATTCCTTCAAATACACAACTAATATTTTCTTATCTTCATTTCTTTTATTATTAAATATATTTGATTCTAGAGTCTTCCTTTCGTCTTCCATAATACTGTTACAGAAATATTTTAAGTTAGAGTTAAATATATTCTGATCAAGGGTGTAGGAATTTTCATTGCTAAAATTTACCGTAAATTTAATTTCGTTTCTTAAAAGAGACTCAATAATTTTTTCTTTATATTTGTCACTAGTTTGTATATCTAGTTGAAGCTTAACTATTGACTTTTCTCCAGCAGGAACCATCGAACATGATGTGACAAATACAATTAAAATTATCATAATAAATGTTAAGCTGAATTTCATATACTTATTTTTAAAGATGCTTTATTTTGTTTCAACTCCTATTGGCAATCTAAATGATATATCACTTAGAGCAATAGATGTTATAAGATCTTCTGATTATTTATATGCTGAAGATACAAGAAATATAGAGAAACTGTTAAATTTTGTTAATTTAAAAATTAAATCTAAAAGTTTTCATGAGCATAATGAAAACATAGTTTCTCTTGAAATCATTAAACAGTTAAAAAATGGAAAGATTGTCTCAATAGCATCTGATGCAGGAACACCAGCTATATCAGATCCTGGATACAAGTTAATTCAATTGTGTATAAAAGAAAATATTAAATATACATTGATTCCTGGACCGTCTTCAGTATTAAGCTCTTTAGTAATGTCTGGTCTTTCTCCAGACAAATTTTCTTTCTATGGATTTATTCCAAGAAAGGCTGGAGACCAAATAAGATTATTTGAAACTTTATCTAATGATGTCAAAACATCAATTTTGTTTGAGTCACCTAAGAGAATCAGAAAATCTCTCATTAATTTACAAAAATTCGTTGGGATTAATAGAAGCATTTCTTTGTGCAAAGAAATGACTAAAATTCATGAAAATGTTTTTAGAGGAAAAATTTCTGAAATTATAAAAGATATTGAAAATGATCAAGTTAATCTCAGAGGAGAGTTAGTTGTTGTATTAGAGGGGGCTAATAATAAAAGAAAAGATTTAAATATTAATGCGCAAATTAAAAAGGAATTTTTGTCAAAGCTATCAGCATCTGATTCAGCTAAGTTAATTTCTATGTTAACTGGGAAGAATAAAAGAGATATCTATAAAAAGCTTATAGAAAAATAAAAATTGCTTATAATATCGACTGAGTTGGTTGGATGATCGCTAAATTTATTTAGAGGAAAGTCCGGACTTCACAGAGCAGGGCGCCAGGTAACACCTGGGAAGCGTGAGCTTACGGAAAGTGCAACAGAAAATATACCGCCATTATTGGTAAGGGTGAAAAGGTAAGGTAAGAGCTTACCGCTTAAGTGGTAACATTTAAGGCATTGCAAACCCCAGCCTGAAGCAAAACCAAATAGAAATCCAATAAAGTTGCTCGCTTTGGATTTGGGTAGGTTGCTAGAGTATTATGGCAACATAATATCGAGATAGATGATCATCTTCAACAGAATCCGGCTTACAAACCAACTCAACTCTATTTTTGTAAATTTTTTACCTCAAATAAATGTGTGAAAAAGTGTGCAAAAGTGTTGCAAAGTGTGTAAAAAGTCTTTATATTTTGAGAATGTTTGGATTTAATACGCCATCTATTGATAGTAAGGGCAGAATAGCTATTCCTGCTAGGTATAGAATTGACTTTAAAACACAAAATCATAACGAAATTGTAATAACAAAAGATCCTCAATATCCATCTTTAAAACTTTATCATCATTCAGAATGGCATAGGATTTCAACAAAACTTCAATCACTTCAGGGCTTAGATCCTATCGTTAGAAATTTACAATGGACAATACTTGGTAATGCTTATCAAACAGATATTGATATCGAGGGCAGAATGCTAGTTAGAATTCCCTCAGATTTGCAAAGTTATGCTGAAATAAATG
>CACMIG010000004.1:0-91316 GCA_902613705.1 uncultured SAR86 cluster bacterium
TGCTTATTCAGCAAAATTAGCTCAAAGAGCAAATCATAAAGCGATTTATCTTTCTGGAAGTGGGGTTGCTGCTGCCTCATATGGTCTTCCTGATCTTGGTGTAACTTCATTAGACAATGTCATAATTGACGCTAAGAGAATAACTGATGCAACTGATCTTCCTCTCTTGGTTGATATAGATACTGGCTGGGGCGGTTCTGAAGAAATATCAAATACGATTGAAGAAATGGAAAATGCTAGAGTTGCTGCAGTTCATATTGAAGATCAAGTCTATGATAAAAGATGCGGACATCGGCCAAATAAACAGATAGTGAGTGTTGCAGAAATGCAAGATAGAATAAAAGCTGCAGTTGATGCAAAAAAAGATGAAGCTTTTTTTATTATGGCAAGAACAGACGCACTTGCATCTGAGGGAATTGATCAAGCTATTGAAAGATGTGGTGAATACTTAAAAGTTGGTGCCGACGGAATTTTCTTTGAAGCAGCTATATCTTTAGATCAATACAAAGAGTTTAATAAAAATTTTTCAGTTCCATTACTTGCAAATATTACAGAATTTGGAAAAACTCCATTATTCACTCAGAAAGAACTTAGCGATGTTGGAGTTGATATTGTTTTATATCCTCTTACAGCATTTAGAGCCATGAGTTTATCGGCAGAAAAAATTTATAATTCAATTATCAAAGACGGGACACAAGAGCCTCTGTTAGATATAATGCAAACCCGGGAAGAGTTGTATGAAGTTCTTGATTACTACAATTTTGAAAAACAACTTGATGAACAGTTTGAAAATACTAAAAAGGAAGGCTCATGACTAAAAAACTAGAGGGCGCAGGTTTAAGAGGACAGGTTGCAGGAGAAACTTCGCTGTCAACTGTTGGTCAAATTGAGGGGCTTGCCTACAGGGGTCATAAAATTGAATTACTTGCAGAAAAGTCTTCTTTTGAAGAAGTCGCTTATCTTTTACTTTACGATAAACTTCCAAATCAAGCAGAACTAGATGATTATAAGAAACTGCTTAAGTGTCAAAGAGACCTTCCTGATTCACTAAAACAAGTTCTTCAAAAAATTCCTTCGTCAGCTCATCCAATGGACGTAATGCGAACAGGTACATCGATGTTAGGTAATTTAGAACCTGAAGGAGAGTTTTCTAATCAGTTAAATTCTATAAATAGGATGATTGCAACAATGCCATCGATTGTTACTTATTGGTATAAATACTCTCATGAGGGTCTAGAAATTGATCTTGTTAATGATGAAGATAGTATGGCCGGTCATTTTTTACATATTCTTCATGGAAAACCACCTTCAGATCTGCATAGAAAAGTAATGGATGTTTCTCTAATTTTGTACGCCGAACATGAATTTAATGCTTCTACTTTTACAGCAAGAGTTTGCGCATCAACTATGTCAGATATTCATTCATGCGTTGTAGCTGCTATTGGTTCTTTAAGAGGACCTCTTCATGGCGGAGCAAATGAAAAAGCAATGGAGTTAATAGAAAACTGGACTTCAAAAGAAGAAGCAAAAGCAAAAATTATTGAGATGCTTGGGAACAAAGAAAAAATAATGGGATTTGGCCATGCTGTTTATTCAATAAGAGATCCTAGAAATGCTGTAATTAAGGAATATGCAAAAGAATTATCTGAGTTGGCTGAAAATGATACTTTATATAAAGTAGCTGAAGAGGTTGAAAAAGTTATGGCTGATGAAAAGAAAATGTTTGCCAATGCAGACTTTTTTCATGCACCTGCATATTTCTATATGGGCATTCCAACAAAACTATTTACTCCAATATTTGTAATGTCTAGAGTATCTGGTTGGACTGCGCATTGCATGGAGCAAAGAGCAAACAATCGAATCATCAGACCGAGTGCTGATTATATTGGAGTTGAGACTTCAGATTGGGTCGATATTTCTAATAGGTCCTAAAATATGTCATCAAATGTTGATCTGAATGTCAGACCTGGGTTTGATGGACTTATTTCTGAAATTGCAAATTACGTTTCAAACTATGAAATTAAATCTAATTTAGCATTAGATACTGCTAGAAATTGTCTTATAGATACTATTGGATGCGGTCTTTTAGCCTTACAATTTCCTGCTTGCACCAAAATGCTTGGGCCAGTAGTAAAAGATACAAAAGTACCTTTTGGCGTAAGAGTACCTGGCACAAATTATGAGTTAGACCCGGTAAAAGGAGCATTTGATATTGGCTGTATTGTTAGATGGCTAGATTATAACGATACTTGGCTTGCTGCAGAGTGGGGACATCCCTCAGATAACTTAGGTGCAATATTATCGGTATGTGATTTTGTTTCACAACAAAATGCTGCTAATGCAAAAGATCCATTAACTATGAGAACTGTTCTCGAATCAATGATTATGGCACATGAAGTACAGGGTGTTTTAGCCCTTGAAAACAGTTTTAATAAGGTAGGACTTGACCATGTCATTCTAGTAAAAGTTGCTTCAACTGCAGTAGCTACAAAATTACTGGGCGGTTCTATTGATCAAATTAAAGATGCAGTTAGCCAAGCCTGGGTGGATGGTCAAAGCCTAAGAACTTATAGGCATGCTCCCAATGCGGGCTCAAGAAAAAGCTGGGCAGCTGGGGACGCCACTAGTAGAGCTGTAAGACTAGCAATGATTACTATGTCAGGCGAGATGGGATACCCTGGTGTTCTATCTGCACCTGTTTGGGGATTTGAAGACGTTTCATTTGATGGAGAAAAACTTTCTTTACCACAACCTTTTGAAACTTATGTTATGGAGAATATTCTATTTAAAATTAGCTTTCCAGCAGAATTCCATGCTCAAACTGCAGTAGAAGCTGCAGTAAAGTTACATGAAGATATAAAAGATAAAATTGATGAAATAAAATCTGTTGAAATCACTACACATGAGTCTGCCATTAGAATCATTTCAAAAGTTGGGGAGCTAAATAATCCTGCTGATAGAGATCATTGTTTGCAATATATGGTTGCTATTGGTCTATTGAAAGGCAATTTAGTCGCAGAAGATTACGAAGATGATGTTGCAAAAGATCCAAGAATTGATGCACTTAGAGAAAAAATGGTTATCAACGAAGATAAAAGATATTCAAAGGAATATCTTGAAGCAGATAAGCGTTCAATTGCCAACAGAATTCAGATTCATTTAAATGATGGAACTTCAACAGAGGAGGTTGAGGTTGAATACCCTATTGGCCATAAAAGAAGAAGAGAAGAGGGCATTCCAGTTTTAGAAAAGAAATTTAAAGATAATTTAGACATAACATTTAATGAAGAAGTATCTGATAAGATATTCACGCTTTGCATGAATCAAGAAAAGCTTGAAGAAACCTCTGTCACTGATTTTCAGAAATTATTTTCAAAAATCCCATAAAATAAAGCTTTTTTAGCTTTTTGGACTATAATTATCGCCATGTCAGGCAATACGTTTGGAAAAATATTTAAAATTACGACTTTTGGTGAGAGTCATGGCACTGCTATGGGCTGTATTTTAGATGGTTGTCCGCCTCAAATTGAGCTAAAAAAGGAAGATATTCAGCATGAATTAGATAGAAGAAAGCCTGGCCAATCAGATGTAACTACACAAAGAAAAGAAGACGACGCTATAGAGATTTTGTCTGGAGTTTTTGAAGGAAAAACCCTTGGCACACCCATAGGAATGATAATTTACAATAAAGATCAAAAATCTAAAGATTACTCGAATATAAAAGATGTTTTTAGACCAAATCATGCAGACATTACTTATCAAGCAAAATATGGTCATAGAGATTACAGAGGTGGTGGAAGAGCAAGTGCTAGAGAAACTGTAAACTGGGTAGCTGCAGGAGCAATTGCTAAAAAGATTCTTAAAAAGGAGGGTGTCTCAGTAAATGGTTTTGTATCAGAAATAGGAAAAGTGAAGGCTGATTCAATTAATCATAAAAATATAAATAATAAATACTTTTTTAGTGATGAATCAAAATTGTCTGAACTAGATTCAATGTTCAAAGACTTAATTGAAGAGGGTAATTCTGTAGGTGCAAAGTTAGGAGTTATTGTTGAGAACTGTCCAGTTGGATTGGGGGATCCAGTTTTCGAGAAGTTAGATGCTAATTTAGCAAAAGCAATAATGACTATTAATGCAGTAAAGTCAGTATCAATTGGCAATGCAGATGATCTATTAAGTCTCAAAGGTTCAGAAGCAAGGGATGAGATAACAACATCAGGTTTTACTTCAAATAATTCAGGAGGAATATTAGGCGGTATATCGAACGGAGATGATATAAGCCTAAGTTTTATAATAAAGCCAACATCAAGTATTAAAACAAAAGGAAAAACTGTAAATGAAGAAGGTAATGAGGTTGATATAGAGGTTACTGGAAGACATGATCCATGCGTCGGCATCAGAGCTGTGCCAATTGCTGAGGCTATGGTTAGTTTAGTTTTAGTGGATCATTTATTAATCAATAAAGCTCAATGTGCCGATGTTGAACAAAATCTTCCATTTAGTGAGTAAAAATAATGAAGACTTTATACGACAAACTCTGGGAAGAGCACCACGTCACCCAACTTGATTCGGGAGAGTCACTTTTATATATTGATAGACATTATTTGCATGAAGTAACATCTCCTCAGGCATTTGAGGGACTAATTAAGAAAAATTTAAAACCTTGGAGACTTAATGCCAACATTGCCACTCCTGATCATAATGTACCTACAACAAGAGGTAATAATTTTAATTCTGAATCAATAACTGATGAAATTTCAAAGATTCAAGTAGTTGAATTGGATAAGAATTGTAATAAATTTGGTATTAAACAATTTGATATAGAGTCAAATAAACAGGGTATTGTTCATGTTATAGGACCTGAATTAGGCTTTACTATTCCAGGAATGACTATTGTTTGTGGAGATTCACACACATCTACACATGGAGCGCTCGGTTGTTTAGCTATGGGTATAGGAACTTCTGAAGTTGAGCACGTTCTTGCTACCCAGTGCTTAAAAGTTTCTAAATTAAAAAATATGAACGTTAGATTTGAAGGAGAGGTAGATGAGCATGTTTCTTCGAAAGATATTGTCTTATATTTGATTGGGCAAATCGGTACTGCTGGTGGAACTGGTTACGCCATTGAATTTTCAGGATCTTACATAAGTAACATATCTGTCGAGGGAAGAATGACTATTTGCAACATGGCTATTGAAGCAGGGGCCAAGGTTGGATTAATTGCCCCAGACAATAAAACTATTGAGTATGTTAAAAGTAAATCATTTCTTGATGATGACATTTTTAATCAAGCAAAAGAGTATTGGAAAACTCTAAAGTCAGATGATGATGCAAAATTTGATAAAGAAATAACTATAGATGTATCAAAAATCAAACCACAAGTCACATGGGGTACTTCACCTGAGATGGTATTAAATTATGATGAATTAATTCCAACAGTATCTGATACTAAAGATGAAAACAAAAAGAATGTTGAGTTGGCAAGAGAATATATGGGCATTGAAAATGAAACAAAATTATCTGATTTAACATTCGATAAAGTTTTCATAGGATCTTGTACTAATTCTAGAATTGAAGATTTAAGACAGGCTGCTGAAATAGTTAAGGGTAAAACTATTGCATCAAATATTTCAGAAGCTATTGTTGTGCCCGGGTCTGGTCTTGTTAAAGAACAAGCAGAAAATGAAGGACTAGATAAAGTTTTTACTGATGCAGGTTTTATTTGGAGAGATCCTGGATGCTCAATGTGTCTTGGAATGAACCCAGATCAACTCAAACCTTATGAAAGATGTGCGTCAACCTCAAATAGAAACTTTGAAGGGAGACAGGGATACCTAGGTAGGACTCATTTGATGAGTCCAATTATGGCAGCTTATACAGCAATTAATGGAACTATAGGAGATCCTTATGAAATCCAACAGTGAGGGATTAATCATAGATGGAGTTGTTGCATATATAGATAGAGATAATATTGATACTGATCAAATTATCCCTACGGAATATTTAAAATCAATTAAAAAGTTTGGCTTTGAGGATTATCTTTTTGATGGTTGGAGATATAAAGATGATGGAAAGTTAGGTGTCACAAAAGATGAAAGAGTGATTGATGAAAACTTTATACTTAATAAAAATCCTTTCAATGAATCGAAAATACTTTTAACTCGAGATAATTTTGGATGTGGCTCATCAAGAGAACATGCAGTTTGGGCTCTAAGAGATTTTGGTATAAAAGCTGTAATAGCATCCTCTTTTGGGGATATTTTTTATAATAATTCTTTTAAAAATGGTGTTTTGCCAATTAAGTTAGAAAAAAAAGAGATAGACTTTTTATTTGATCAAACTCAGCAAAAAGTTCTTGAACTCTCAATAAATTTACAAAAGAAAGAAATCAACTATGGTGAAAAAACTATTTCTTTTTATGTTGAAAAACATCTTATAGATAGAATTATCTATGGATTAGACGATGTTGATATAACTTTAAAGGAAAAAGATAAAATCCTTGATTTTGAAAGGACTAGAATTGAAGAAAGACCTTGGATATTCAAATGAGTAAGAAAATATTAGTTTTACCTGGAGACGGAATTGGACAAGAGGTAACTGCTTCTGCGATGCAAATCCTTGACTTTATTATCAAAAAATTTTCCTTGAATTTTTCTATAGACAAGTTTGATGTTGGTGGAACTGCCTACGAGAAGTTTGGTTCACCAATTCCAGAAAATGTTTTAACAGCTGCCAAAAAAGCAGATGCCATTTTATTTGGAGCTGTAGGAGCTCCGCAATGGGATGGTCTTAGTTGGGAAGACAGACCAGAAAATGCACTGTTGACTTTAAGAAAGGAATTAAACTTGTTTGCAAATTTAAGACCTGCCTTTTTATTTAATAAACTATCAAATGCTTCCCCATTAAAAGAAAAAATTATTGAAGGTCTAGATATATTGATAGTTAGAGAACTTACCGGTGGTATATATTTTGGTGAGCCTAGAGGAGTTGTTGATGATCAGTCTCCAAATTATGCGTTTAATACTATGATTTATAACGAAGATGAGATTAGAAGAATCGCAAAAATTGCTTTTGAATCAGCACAAAAAAGAAAAGGTAGATTATGTTCTGTAGAAAAAGCAAATGTTTTAGAAGTTTCAAAATTTTGGAGATCAATTGTTTCAGAAATGTCTGAAGAATATCCTGACGTTGAGCTTTCACATCAACTTGCAGATAATGCAGCAATGCAGTTAGTTCTAAATCCAAATCAATTTGATGTAATTGTTGCTAGTAACTTGTTTGGAGATATTTTATCTGACATTGCAGCGACACTTACTGGATCAATAGGTATGCTTCCTTCTGCATCGCTTGATAGCTCATTCAAGGGCATGTATGAGCCTTGTCATGGAAGCGCGCCTGATATTGCTAATCAAGATCTTGCGAATCCATTAGCAATGATTGGCTCGTTATCAATGGCTTTAAGATATTCATTGGATGAAGAAAATGTTGCAAATAAAATTGATACATCAATAAAAAAGTTCATAGAACAAGGTTTCCGAACAAAAGACATTGCCATGGATGAAAATTATTTAAAAACATCCGAGGTTGCTGAAAAAATTATAGAGATTCTTGAAAATGAATAGTTTAATAAATTTAGCATTAATTGGAGCGTCAGGTGTTGTTGGTAAAAAAATTATTTCTTTACTGGAAAATAAAAACGTTGAAATAAATAATTTTTATCCACTTGGATCTACTTCCGTAGGCGATGAAATAGTGTTTAATAACAATGAGTATAAAATTGAAGATTTGACTGATTTTGATTATTCAAAGGTAAATTTGGCTATCTTTTCTGCTGGGTCAAAGGTTGCAGAAGAACATGCAAAAGATTATGTTAATGCAGGAGTTTATGTAATAGATTTATCTTCTAAATTTAGATACGAAAAGGATATACCTCTAATAATTCCTGAGATAAATGGAAATGAGATTAATCTTTTAGATGCACCATCCTTAATATCTAATCCTAATTGCTCTACATCTCAGCTTTTAATGGCAATTGCTCCTATACATAAGGAATATGAAATAGATTTTTTAAATATTGCTACATATCAAGCAGTATCCGGAACTGGAAAACAAGCTGTTCAAGAATTAAAAAATCAGATCAAAGATAAGTCTATCAATCAAGAAGTTTATCCAAAAAAAATAGCATTTAATGTAATCCCTCAATGCGATATCTTTTTAGAGAATGATTTTACAAAAGAAGAAATGAAACTTGTCTGGGAAACAAAAAAAATACTTGATAACAACATTGAGGTTGTAGCGACCTGCGTAAGAGTTCCTGTTATAAATGGCCACTCTGAGGCAGTATTTTTAAGAACAAAGAAAGAAACTTCTCGCGAGCAAATAATTGACTTATTAGACAATTCTACTGGAATTAAGGTAATAGATAATCCAGAGTCTCTAGAGTATCCAACCCCCCTTGAGAATGCAAATGATACTGAAGAAGTGTTTGTCGGGAGGATAAGATCACAAACTATAAATAATGAAAACTGGATTTCAATGTGGGTAGTTGCTGACAATGTTTATGGAAAAGGGGCTGCATTAAATACTGTTCAAATTCTTGAAAGTTTATTGGAGAATAATAAATTATGTTGAAATTTTTATTTTTATTATCTCTTGTATTCTCCTTAAATGTTTTTTCGGATGTATTTCTTTCTTCTCCTAAAATAAAACTTAATGCTCAAGATCAAAGGGTAATAGAGTTTAGAATTGAAAATGAAAGAATTAATGATGGAGACATTACTTTAAATGAATATAAAACCAATAATCCCATCAATGAGTCATTTATTGAATATACGCTAATAAATGACTTCGGAAATTATTATACATTTACTATTGTATTAGATGACGAGTATTTAGAAGACTATTTCAGCTTCAAAATCTTAATTAAAGAAAACTTTGCAAAAGATATTTTTATATATTTACCTTCAAAAGTTAGAAATACGTTTAATAATCCAGAACCAAATAAACCTGAAAGAATTTCATCTAGAAACACATTCTCCTTATCTAAAAATCAAAACTCTGTCTCAAAAAAACTTGAACAAGTTGAGCCTGATATTCTTAAAGAAGATATAGAAGAAAATTCAGTTATAAATAAAAAAGAACAAATTGAACCCGAAATTCAACAAATTGATATTTTTAAAAGTTCAGAAATTACAACAGTTTGGAGCATGGCTGAAAAAATAAAAGGTCAGAATGAAAATATATCTATTTATCAGGTAATGTGGTCGATTTATCTTGGCAATAGGAAGGCTTTTTTAAATGATAATATAAATTTAATTAGAGCAGATCTCGATATAACAATTCCATCACTTAATGATATTGAAAGTATCTCTTTTCAAATAGCAAAAGAATCAATATTGGATATGAATAAATCATATGCAAGCAGACTTCAATCTGCCACAAGATCTCTTTTAGTTCTGACAGCACCAAATGTAATTGAAGATATAAATGATGGCAAAGAAATTGAATTAAAAACGGAAGATCAAAATCAAATAGATTTTGAGAATAAAACAGATCCTGAGATTCTTATTGAACAGAATACTAAACAAATTAGATTAGAGGTTGAAAATGAAATTATTGATGAACTTACTGAATTAAAACAAACCATCACAGAAGTAGATAACAAGTTTCAGACCTTTGATTTAATTTTTATATCTCTAATATCTTTAGCCTCTGGAGTTCTACTTGCTTTAATTTTCATTCAAATTAGAAATATGAGGACTTCTAAAGAAATTCAATATGATTTTGAAGAAGCATCAGATGATAAATCTACCTTATCTACTCTTCCGTCTGATCTTAGTATTAAAAATGATATAGATCAGCAGCAATTTGACCTTGCAGTTACATATTATGAAATGAGTGATAAAGAAAATGCAGAAGCACTCTTAAAAAATTTAATTCAAACAACGGAAAATAGCGAAATAAGAAAAGCCTCTGAAGATCTCCTTGAAAAAGTGAAACAGCTGTGAGGTTAGCATTTACCTTGGAGTATGATGGAACATCATTTTCAGGATTTCAAAGTCAAAAAAATGTTCCAACAGTCCAAGATAGTGTTGAGGAAGCACTAAAAAAGATTACAAATCAAAATTGTAGGATTAATTATTCAGGGAGAACCGATGCCGGTGTTCATGCTTTATCTCAAGTATGTGACTTTGAAACAACAGTTAAAAGAACTGATAAAGAATGGATAAATGGCATTAATTCAAATCTTCCTTCAACAATTTCAGTTAAAAACATTTTTAAAGTTCCAGATACTTTTAATTCAAGATTCTCTGCAATTGAAAGAAAATATTCATATGTTATTTACAACTCTAAAAATAAACCATTATTTTTAGAGAGAAATACCTATTGGGTAAGAAATTCACTGAACATAGACCTAATGAAAGAACAACTTCAATCATTCAAGGGAGAGAAAGATTTTAGTTCATTTAGAAGCTCAAACTGTAATTCAAAAAATCCTATTAAAACTGTAAAAGATATTAATTTAACAAGATTTAATGACTTTATAATAATCACAATTATTGCAAATGCTTTTTTACAAAATATGGTAAGAATTATGGTTGGAACATTGATTGATATTGCAAAAAATGAAAATAATATGAGTATTCAAGATATTTTAGATAAGAAAGATAGAAAAATTGCAGGTAAAACCGCGCCCGCATGTGGACTTTTTTTTCTAGGTCCAAAATATCCAGATGAACTGCAATTAAATACGTATGAAGAAAATATTTTTGATAGGTATAAAATCTTATGAAGCCATTAATTAAGATATGCGGAATAAATGACTTTAATGTTCTTCAACAATTAGTTTCCATAGATAATATTAATTATCTTGGATTTATTTTTTACGAAAAAAGTGTAAGAAATGTTTCTCCAGAATTTCTTGAACAAGTAAAAGAGTTTGAATTTAAAGACAAGAGACCAGTTTGTGTATATGTAAATTCTAATCAAGATTTCATCAAAAAAACTTCTTCATGCTTTAAAGATCCTATCCTTCAATTTCACGGAGATGAAACAAGTGACTTCTGTAATTCTTTTGATAATGAATTTTGGAAAGTATTGAGAATCAATAATCAAATTAATGTCGATGAGATTATTAGATACGAAAAGGCATCTGGAATTTTGTTTGAAAACTATAAAAAAGATCAACCAGGAGGAACTGGAGAATCTTTTGATTGGAGCTTAATAAATAGTGTAAAAGATTTAGATATGAAAATTATTCTCTCTGGTGGAATTAATTGTGAAAATGTTGATAATGCTATAGATATTAATCCATGGTGTCTTGATATAAATTCAGGAGTTGAATCTTCACCTGGTGTTAAAAACATAGACTTAATTAAACAATTATTAGATAAAATTAACATATGAAATTAGACAAGAATAATTTACCAGATAAAAATGGTTTTTTTGGAGAATATGGAGGTAAGTTTGTTCCTGAGACACTAATGTATGCTCTAGAAGAGCTTGAAACAACTTATGAAAAGTTAAAAAATAATAATGAATTCAAAGAGCAGTTTTATAAAGATCTTTCAGAATTTGTTGGACGACCTTCGCCTTTATATTTTGCTGAGAGATTAACAAAACATTATGGTACAGGCTCAATATGGCTGAAGAGAGAAGATCTAAACCATACTGGTGCACACAAAATAAACAATACCATTGGTCAAATCTTGCTTGCAAAATACATGGGTAAGAAAAGAATTATTGCCGAAACAGGTGCAGGACAACATGGTGTTGCGACTGCAACTGTTGCTGCTAGGCTTGGTCTTGAATGTCATATTTATATGGGTTCAGAAGATGTTCAAAGACAATCATTAAATGTATATAGAATTAAACTGCTTGGAGCACAAGTTCATTCTGTTGATTCTGGATCAGCTACATTAAAAGATGCACTGAATGAAGCCTTAAGGGATTGGGTAACAAATGTAGATGACACATACTATATTATTGGAAGTGTCACTGGGCCTCATCCTTATCCTATGATTGTTAGAGATTTTAATTCTGTTGTTGGTGAGGAATTGATTTCACAGTCAAAAGAGTTATTTGATTCAATGCCTGATGCAATTGTTGCATGTGTTGGCGGTGGATCAAATGCAATGGGAGCTTTTTATCCTTTTATTAAATTTAATGAAACAAGACTTATAGGTGTTGAAGCTGGTGGAGAAGGTGTAGAAACAGGAGAACATGCAGCACCACTAAATGATGGCACTCCTGGAGTTCTCCATGGATCATTAAGTTACCTTATGCAAGATGACAGCGGCCAAGTAAAAGGCACAAAATCAGTTTCTGCTGGACTTGATTACCCTGGAGTTGGACCTGAACATTCTTGGCTGAAAGACTCTGGAAGGGCTGAATATGTTGCTGTTAGTGACGATGCTGCACTAAAAGCATTCCATGAGGTTTCTGAGCTGGAGGGAATAATTCCTGCGCTTGAAACAGCTCATGCTTTTGCATATCTAGATACTTTAATGAAAGAGTTTGATAAGAATTCCAATATAATTGTAAATGTATCGGGACGAGGTGATAAAGATATTAACACTGTTGCAAATATTGATGGAATAAAGATTTGAACAGACTTACAAATACTTTAGAAGAATTAAAAAATAAAAGTAAAAAGGCTCTAGTTGCATATCTTGTTGCTGGAGACCCAGATATAGAGACTACTCTTGAATTAATGACAGTACTTGTTGAATCCGGAGTGGACATAATTGAAATTGGAGTTCCTTTTACAGATCCAATTGCGGAAGGACCAATAATACAAAAGGCCCACGACCGCGCTCTCAAAAATAATGTTTCTTTAAAATCTATTTTTGAAATGGTTAATAAATTTAGAGAGAATGATAATGAAACACCTCTTGTTCTTATGGGATATCTCAATACATTTATTTTTAATAAGGCTTTAATTGAAGATAATAAAAATGACGTTATTGATTCAGTTTTAGTTGTTGATATACCGGGCGAACTAAAACTCAAAGATTATGGAGTCTATAATCCTAATATAAACACTATTTCACTTATTTCTCCAACAACGAAAAAAGACAGAATTGAATCAATTGCAAAAAATAGTTCAGGATTCGTATATTATGTCACCTTGAGAGGAGTTACTGGAGCGTCGAATTTAGACGTAAATGAAATTAGCAGCAACATTGAAGAAATAAAGAAACATGCTAGTGTTCCTACACTTGCCGGATTTGGAATCAAATCTGCTGAAGATGCAAAACTTTTATCACAGTGTTCAGATGGAGTCATAATTGGTTCATCAATTGTTCAAATGATTGAAGAAAGCTCTCAATCAAAAGAATTTGATAGAATAAGAACATATATTACTGATATTAAGAAGGCAATATCATGAGTTTCTTTCAAAATATAATCACCTCCGTAATGAAGGGAACTCGTCGTTTAAACCGTTTTCGCTCAAAAGGCTTTGGAAAGCTTCATAATAATATTAATAAAGCTGTTGATTCAGTAATGTCTACTTCCGGTGAAGTATCCTCATTAGTCTTCGCAGAACACCTTTTAAATCTCATAGAAGATCTAGATGACAATGGATTAAAGAAGTTTTTAAAGGATCTCCTAAAAAATTATGATATTGATACAAAGGTTCTTTTGAAAGATGTAAAAAATTATTCTTCAAATAAAAATACAGAAAATTTTGAAAAAATAAGGATCTCATCTGAACCAGGCTGGATAGAACTATTTAGAAGATTAAACTCATCATCGAATGGAACATATAGATTAGTTAAACTAAGAGAAAGAATAAGATCCTTGAATGATGAGGAATTAAAGACTTTTGATTTACGCCTATTGAAACTATTTAAATATTGGTTTAATCCATCATTTTTAGTTTTAGAAAAAATTGATTGGGAAACGCCTGCAAATATTCTTGAAAAAATAATTGAGTATGAGGCTGTTCATGAGATTAATTCTTGGGATGATCTCAGAGCAAGACTAGCTCCTATTGACAGGCAATGCTTTGCTTTTTTTCATCCTCTGATTCCAAATGATCCTTTGATTTTTGTAGAGGTTGCACTAACGACAGGTATTCCAAAGTCCATTCAAAAAATAATTAATCTTGATAGACAAGAAATAGAAATTGAAGATGCTAATACAGCAATTTTCTACTCTATTTCAAATTGTCATAATGGCTTGCTTGGTATTTCATTTGGAAATTTTCTAATTAAACAAGTTGCAAGTAATCTTAAAAGAGAACTTCCAGATCTTAATCAATTCATGACATTATCTCCTTTACCCGGATTTATGAAATGGATGGAAGAATATTCTCCTATATCATTTGAGCGATGCACTGATAAAAATTGTAGTGAAGATGAACTCACTAAAAATGCAATCAAGTATTTAACTCATTCTGAAAGAGATGATGGAATGCCAAATGATCCAGTAAGTAGATTTCATATTGGAAATGGAGCAAGCCTAGAAAGAATTAATCTTAATGCAGATACTTCTGAAAAGGGGATGAAACAGTCTTATGGAGTTATGGCTAATTATTTATATGATCTGGATGTGGTTGAAGAAAATCATGAATTATTTTTCAAAAATAAAGTTGTTCCAGTTTCAAGTGAAATCGAATCCTTAAAGAAAAAACATAAAGTTTAATGATTATTAAAAGAATTTTAGGGCTATTTTTTTTAATAGCGCTTATATCATTATTTGCTATTGTTTATTATCCAAAGACCACTGAGATAACTTCTATTGAAGTAAACAAAGACCCTATCTATTCAAATCAAAATAGTAATGGTGATTTTAAAGAATTAAATGAATCAGACTTTGATTTTTTTGTATATAGGGCACATGTTCTATCCTCAAAAGATAATGCAGAAAAATTAAAGGAGAAGATTGTTAATAATGGATTCCCAGCTTTTGTAGAATCTTTTGGTGATAAAGGAAACTTGCACGCAATATACGTTGGACCTTTTTTGTCAGAAAATGATATTGTTACCAATATGGATTTAATTAAATCAATATCTGAATCTAATAATGGAGAAGTCTCGAGATGGAAGCTTTAGGACTAAACCTTGCAGATTGGTTTATATTAATAGTTCTTATTGCCTCAGGAATTATTTCATTTGCTCGCGGATTTACAAAAGAATTTTTATCTTTATTTTTGTGGTTAGCAGCTTTTATAGCTGCAATAAGTTTGGAATATCTTGCAACACCTAAGATTAATGAATTTATTGGTAATGAAGAAATATCAAAAATAATTTCTTATATTGTTGTATTTTTAATTTTTATATTTATAGGTGGAATGATAATTAAATTTATTAGTAAGTTAATTAAATGGTCTGGGGCATCTGGGTTTGATAGATTTCTTGGTGTTGTGTTTGGTCTGATGAGAGGATCAATAGTTTTGTTTGTAATATTTTTATTACTTCCATCTGGCATAAAAACAACTGACTTAATAAACAACTCTAAAATTACACCAATAATTCAAAAATATGCGCCAGAAATAGAAGCATATTTTAGAGAATTGATAGATAATAGAAATGTTGTGGACGAGGCTCTGGAAATTATCGAACCTTTAAAACAAGAGGTAGTTCCAGAACCAATTAGCGAAGACACTAAAGATGGGGACTCTTAATGTGTGGAATAGTTGGGATTTCGGCTGAAACAAACGTAGCTGCTGAAATCTATGATTCTCTTTTAATGCTTCAGCATAGAGGTCAAGATGCTGCAGGGATATCTGTTTGCAATAATGATGATCAATTAAACTCCAGAAAATCAATGGGATATGTCCGAGATGTTTTTCAACAAAGACATATGGATAAGCTTGTCGGAAATTATGGAATAGGGCACGTAAGATATCCAACGGCTGGTGGTGCTGGTAAAGAATTTGCGCAACCCATGTATGTGAATTCACCTTATGGTATAAGTCTTGCGCACAATGGGAATCTGACTAATTCAAAGCAGTTAGGAACTCAATTATTTCATGCAGAAATGAGACATCTCAGAACAGATAGCGACTCCGAGGTTTTATTAAATATATTTGCTCATGAACTTGGTAAACAAAGAGAGATATACCCATCAGAAAAAAATATTTTTAAGGCAGTAACTAAAACTCATATAAGATGTGATGGAGCATATGCAGTTATTGCTCTTATAAATGGATATGGTCTGGTTGCTTTTCGAGACAATAACGGAATAAGACCTCTATCTATAGGAGTAAGAAAAGGAAAAGAAAGAGAGGAATACATTGTTTCTTCTGAAGATGCTCTTTTTAAACCTCTTGGTTTTGAAAAGCTTAGAGATATAGATCCTGGTGAAGCAATATTTATTGATAAAAGTGGAAAATTATCTTCTCAACAATGTGCTGAAAATCCTCAGAAGCGACCATGTATATTTGAATATGTTTATTTTTCAAGACCAGATTCAAAGATTGATGAAATTTCAGTCTATAAAGCAAGAATGAGAATGGGAACAAAGCTTGCGAGGCAAATCAAGAAAACTAGACCCGATCACGATATCGATATTGTGATACCAATTCCAGATAGCTCAGTAACTGCTGCACATCAATTAGCCGTTGACTTGAATGTGCCCTATAGAGAAGGCTTTGTAAAGAATAGATATATTGGAAGAACTTTTATTATGCCTTATCAAGAAGAGAGGAAGAAATCAGTAAGAAGAAAGTTAAATATTCTTGATTTAGAATTTGAAGGAAAAAACGTTTTACTTGTTGATGACTCAATTGTAAGAGGAACAACTAGTAAAAAAATTATAGAAATGGCTAGAGAAGCTGGAGCAAAAAAAGTTTATTTTGCATCTGCTGCTCCTGCTATTAAATATCAAAATTTATATGGAATTGATATGCCTGCAACAGCTGAGCTAATAGCATCGAATAAATCAAATGATGAAGTCGCCTCTGAAATTAATGCGGATTGGCTAATTTATCAAACGTTAGAAGACTTAATAGATTCTGTTAGGGAGGGTAATCCAGAAATAAGTGAATTTGAAACTTCAATTTTTACAGGCGAGTACTTCACTCCCTTAGTTGAAAACTATCTTGAAGAATTAGAAATTTCTAGAAAAGATGAGCTTAAAATGCAAAGGGAAAAATCTAAAGCTAAGAGTTAACTGGGATTCACTATATTAATTGCAGGTATTTCAGCATTGTTTGCACTTTCAACATAAGTATCAATTTCATTAAAGTTTAAATACCTATAAATTTGATCAGACAATGGATTGATATCATTCATATACTGATGATACTGCTCAATAGTTGGAATTTTACCAAGAACTGAACATATAGCAGATAGTTCTGCTGATGCTAAGAAAACATTAGCTCCATCACCAAGTCTGTTAGGAAAATTCCTTGTAGAGGTTGAAACTACAGTTGAGTTTGCTAAAACTCTTGCCTGATTTCCCATGCATAATGAACAACCTGGTACTTCAGTTCTTGCACCAGATACTCCAAAGATATTATATATACCTTCTTCGATTAGTTGCTTCTCGTCCATTTTTGTTGGTGGCACCACCCACAGTCTTGCCTTAAGATTTTTATATTTCTCAAGAAGCGTACCAGCTGCTCTAAAATGACCAATGTTTGTCATGCACGATCCAATAAAAACTTCTTGGATTTTTGTATTTGCAACATCTGATAGGGGTTTTATATCATCTGGATCATTAGGACATGCAAGGAGAGGTTCTTTGATTTCGTTAAGATCAATTTCAATTATCTCAGCATATTCAGCGTCTTTGTCTGCTTCTAGTAGTTGTGGATTAAGAATCCACTCTTCCATTGATTGAGCTCTTCTTTCAAGAGTCTTTGCATCTCCGTAGCCACTTGCAATCATCCATCTCAACATAACAATGTTTGACTGAAGATATTCTATTATTGGTTCTTTATTGAGCTCAACTGTGCAACCTGATGCAGATCTTTCAGCAGAAGCATCAGAAAGTTCAAAAGCTTGTTCAACCTTCATATTAGGCAGGCCTTCAATTTCAAGACACCTGCCAGAAAAGACATTCTTTTTTCCATCCTTATCTATCGTAAGTAATCCTCTTTGAAGTGCTGCGTAAGGAATAGCGTTAACTAAATCTCTAAGAGTTATTCCTGGTTGCATATCACCTTTAAATCTTACCAACACTGACTCTGGCATATCTAAAGGCATTACACCAAGCGTTGCAGCAAATGCAACTAAACCAGATCCTGCAGGAAAGCTTATTCCTATAGGAAATCTTGTATGACTATCACCACCTGTACCAACTGTATCTGGAAGCAGCATTCTATTCATCCAAGAATGGATAATTCCATCACCCGGCCTTAAAGATACGCCGCCACGATTCATAATAAAGTCAGGTAAGCTATGTTGAGTTTCGATATCAACTGGCTTTGGATATGCTGCAGTATGACAAAATGATTGCATAACAAGGTCTGCAGAAAAACCAAGACATGCTAATTCTTTAAGCTCATCTCTTGTCATTGGACCAGTTGTATCTTGTGACCCAACAGTTGTCATTCTAGGTTCACAGTATGTTCCTGGTCTTACTCCATCAACCCCACAAGCTTTTCCAACCATCTTTTGTGCAAGAGTAAAACCTGCTTTACTCTTATCTTTAGAATTAGGTCTTCTAAAGACTTTTGATGTGTCCAAACCTAAAGCTTCTCTGCTTTTATCTGTAAGCTGCCTACCAATAATTAATGGAATTCTTCCATTCGCTCTGACCTCATCCAAAAGTACATCAGTCTTAAGCTCAAATTCAGAAATTACTTCTTTGGTATTAGCATCTAAAACTCTTCCATTAAGTGGCTCTAAAATAATCTCCTGACCCATTAACATTTTTGAAACATCCATCTCAATTGGAAATGCACCTGAATCTTCAAGAGTATTGAAAAATATTGGAGCAATTTTCCCACCAAAACAATAACCACCTTCTTTTTTATTGGGTATACAAGGTATTTCATCTCCCATATGCCATAAAACAGAATTTGTTGCAGATTTTCTAGAAGAACCTGTACCAACCACATCTCCAACAAAGACTAAAGGATTCCCTTTCTCTTTCAATTTCTCAATTGTACCAAGCGGATCATCAAGACCTGTTCTTGGCATTTTAAACATAGCCAATGCATGAAGAGGGATGTCTGGTCTAGACCAAGCGTCTGGTGCAGGAGACAAATCATCAGTATTTATCTCTCCAGTAACTTTATAAACTGTAAGTTTTATTTGCTCTTCTATATCTGTTTTTTCAGTGAACCAAGTTGCATTGGCCCATTCTTCAACAACTTTCTTTGCATGTTCATTTGTTTTTGATAGTTCAAATATTTCATTAAATGCGTCAAAAATTAATAAAGTTCTGCTCAGAACATGTGCAGCTGCTTCCGCTAATTCATTATCTTTTAGACACTCAATAAGCGGTTGAATATTATATCCACCAAGCATGGTTCCAAGAATTTTCACAGCATCTATTTTGGTAATATATGGGCTAGAAGCTTTGCCAGTAGTTATATCAGCTAAAAATGCAGCTTTAACATATGCAGCTTGATCAACACCAGCCGGAACTCTTTCTTTTAATAGGTCTAATAAGAAATCTGATTCTTGATGATCTTTTTTTAGTAATTCTATAAGCTCAGAAGTTTGATCAGCATCAAGAGGTAAGGGCGGTATGTTTTGTTCTGCCCTCTCTGCAACGTGTTTTTTATAATTTTCTAACATCGTCTGGTCTCCGATGGGCATATTTTACTCTTATAGCTAAAGATAGCCACTAATTAGATGAAATATAAGGTAATTTTATTTAAAAATCGGTTATTATTTTGCAATATGCCAAAATTACAAAAAAAACGATCTTCAACACCTTGCTTAGGTATATGCTCTACAACTTTTGGCGACGAAGTTTGTAAAGGATGCAAGCGTTTTGCTCATGAGATTGTTAGTTGGACAAAATACTCAGAAGAAGAAAGAGAAATCGTAAACAATCGTTTAGAAGAATTTAAAATTAAAATTTTAAAACACAGATTTAAGATTACAGATAAAGAATTATTTTCAAATAATCTTGATCAGATGGGAATTAATTTTAATCATTCTTTAGATCCTTTGACCTGGATCTTTGATTTATTTCGCGCAACTGGATCGCAGGCAATTGAACTTAAAAGATTTGGGATAGAAAGTTTGGAATACTTTGATCCAAAAACTATAAAAGATATTATTAACAAAGAACTTCTTGATTTATCAGAAGCACACCACGAGAGATATTTTAAAAAAGCTAACTAAAATCTTTTAGCATTATTTTTAATTCTAATGAATGTTGTTCCTCTTCTCCGATTTGTGCTCTAGCATATTCTTCTAAATATACAGATTTATTTTCAACACAACTTAAAAGTTTTTTGTATAGACTTAATGCAAAAAGTTCATGTTCCAAACTTTCTTCCAAAATATCTTTAATAGTATGTCTATTTGTTTCTTCAATCTTTGCAATCTTTTGACTAGGATGCCCATCAAGGCCAGCAATTTTTTCTCCAGCAAGTTGAGCATGAAGGAGAGATTCCTCAGCTTGTTCTTTAAGAAATGTAACGATTGGTAATCTATAGGGCCCACTTACCATCATCGAAGAGTGGGTATACCTAACAACACCTGCGAGTTCATATTCCATTATTTCATTTAAAATGTCACAAACCTCTTTAGTATTTATCTCGTTATTTTCCATTACAAATTTTCTCCTAGTATTTGTTAGATCACGCAAAGTATAATACTATTATATATATTGTAAAGTACTGATATAAGGTATTTTTTTAATGATAATCACTATGATTATCATTCTCATTTAGATAGTAGTTTATATTTATAGAATAATATAAATGCTATTACTGCATAACCAATTTTAGATAGTGAGTAAATCACTGGTAATTTTATTATTTTTGCAATCCACGCATAACCTTTAGTTCTCTCCCAAACATAGACAAAGGCATCAACTCCAGATATTTCTGTTCCATTTTCAAATCTAACATGGAGTTTTTTAAGATACTTATCTCCCATCTCACTGCAATTAACAAAGTTTAAATCTGATCTTTTTTTGTAATGTTTTATTTCAAAATTACATACAGAGCATTTTTCATTAAATAATATCTTCGACTCATTCATTTTTGTTTTTAAAAAAATATATAATTTAGATTAATTATACAATTTAATTTTTTATCGAGGACTTTTATGAAATTACTATTACCCATAATTTTCTTAATGCCAGTATTTTTATTTGCGACAGAAGAAACTAATGAAAGAAAAGTAAGTGATCTATCAATTAATGAGTTAAAAGAAATTGTTCGTTTAATTGTAGAGGAGAGCATTGAACAATGTACCGTGACAGGGACAATGGAAGGAAGAGCAAAAGTTAATTTGAAAGTTGAGGGAGAGGTCGTTGCAAAAATGACCTGCGACTTTGAAAAAGAGTAAAAATGGAAAATAAAAAAAATTTCTTTAAATTTTTTGAACATGGCTGGAATAAGATTTTTGGAAAAGAGGAAGATTCAACATCGTTGAGATCTAAAAGTTTGTTTAGAGCAGTAAAAGGTATTCAGAATGTTGGCACACCTCATGACTGGGAAGATTATGAAAAATATAAAAAAGAATTAGATAAAAATGAAACAGATTAATATTTTTGATGAAGTGATTGAAGAATGTTGTTCAAATCCTATCACTGGTTATTTTAGAGATGGGTTTTGTCATACTGATGAGCTTGATAGAGGCCTCCATGTTGTGTGCGCTCAAATAACAGATGAATTTTTAGATTTTTCTAAAAGTCGTGGGAATGACTTATCAACTCCAAGACCTGAATTCAATTTTCCTGGTTTAAAAGAAGGAGATTCTTGGTGTCTATGTGCTGAAAGATGGAAAGAAGCTTTTGAGTGTGGTTTTGCACCTAAAATATACCTTAAAAGAACAAACAAAAAAGCTTTAAAAGTAATAGATCTGCATATTCTTAAAGATTTTGCGCTAGATTTGTCTTAATTCACTAATGGTAGCTCATACCAATTAGTTGTATATTTAGGTGAAGTCATGTTCTGTCTCATAGGCGACCATTTTTTTGTATTTTGTGACGCATAGTAAATTTGAGTTTCATAGGAATTCATTTGATCAAGATATTTCATTAGCTTTGTATTTTGCTTAGGGTCATTAGGGTCTTTAAACAGAGAATGTTGTTTAACTTGTTCGTTAGTAAATTTATTTAAGATTATTCCTGCTTTTGCATAATCATATCCAGGTCTAAAGATAGGCAATAATCCCTTTTTTGCTGCTGTAAGAATATCTCTAGTATCGTTTGTAGGGGTAATTAGTCCAATTGTTCTCAGATCCGAGTGTTGAGGTTTATTTTTATTAAAAGGGCTAGTTCTTACAAACACAGAAACTTGAGAACATTTTTGCTTTTCACTTCTTAACTTTTCTGCTGCTCTAACAGCAAAATTACTAACTATAGGTTTTAACGTTTCTAAATTAGAAACTCTTTCACCAAAGCTCCTACTCACAACAATTTGTTTTTTTGACGAAATGTCATCCTCAATATTAAGACATCTTTCGCCTCTTAATTCTCGAACAGTCCTTTCTAAAACTACACTAAATTTCTTTCTAATGTTTTGAGGATTAACGTTTGCAAGATCTAATGCTGTATTGATACCAGCATTATTTAAGTGATCATTTAATCTTCTTCCAACTCCCCATACTTTACCTACTGGAGTATGCTGCAAGGCAATTTTGATTTGTTTCTCATTTGATAGATCAATTACTGAGGTCGGTATATTTTTTCTTTTAATTTCATTTATAGCAATCTTACTTAAAGTTTTGTTTGGAGCTATTCCTATTCGAACTGGAATTCCTGTCCATTGCCTCACTAAAGATCTTATATGACAACCAAAATCATACAAATTATAGTTTTGCTTCAAAGTATCTAAATCCAGAAAGGCCTCATCGATACTATATATCTCAACTCTTGGAACAAATCCCTCAAGTATATTCATTACTCTGGCCGATATATCTCCATAAAATGTAAAATTTGATGAAAACACTTTTCCATTTTGCTTCAGAAAAGATTCTCTAACCTTAAACCATGGAACACCCATTGCGATTCCCATCTTTTTTGCTTCTGTACTTCTTGCTATAACACAACCATCATTATTAGAAAGTACAACAATAGGAACGTTCTTTAGGTCTGGACGAAAAATTCTTTCACAAGAGGCATAAAAACTTTCACAGTCGACAAGAGCAAAAGCCATTAGAACTTATTAATTGCTGCAGTTACAGTTCCTACTATTTCTAATTCTTGTCCACTATTAATGAAGATAGGAGGGTACTCAGGATTCTCAGGCATTAAACACATTCTTGGTTTGAGCTTTAATCTTTTACATACAAATTCGCCATCTATAGTTGCTACCACAATACTGTTGTGAGAAGGCTTTATACTTCTATCGACTATTAAGACCGCTTGATCGGTAATGCCAGAACCAACCATGGATTGTCCCTGCGCTCTAACCAGAAAAGTTGCAGCACCATTTTTTATTAGGTGTTTATTTAAGTCTATTGGACTTTCAATATAGTCGCTTGCCGGACTGGGGAATCCGGCATGGACTGATTCAAGAAAATAGGGCACAAATATTGCCGGCAGATTTTCTTCAGAAATTTTTCCGATATAGTCAACTTTCATGGATTAATACTGTATATATATACAGTATATTTAAATCTAATTATTTGTAAAGTAGTTAATCAAGCAATAGAAAATTTTTCTAAATTATATGATTCATCGTCAAGACGAAGATACCAACCAAAGTCATCCCAATCGCCAAGAACAATACGTTTTGAGGATGCATATTCATGAATATTAGGTCTGTGAGTGTGACCATGAATAAATATGTCAGGAGAGTAATCGCCAATAATTTTTTTGACCGATGACTCGTTAACATCAGTGATTTCTATGGATTTATCTTGGGTTGCATCATTGCTATCACTTCTTAGTTTTGATGCAATTTCACTTCTTTCTTCAATTGACTTACTCAAAAAATTATCTTGCCAGGCTTTATCTCTAACTTGATTTCTAAAATTAATGTAATCAACGTCATCAGTACACAAGAAGTCTCCATGACTTAAGAGAACTTTTTTATTATGCATAGTTATTTCAAATGGATCGGGAAGAAGTTTAATACCAGTATCAGTCAAAAATTTCTCACTTATTAAAAAATCTCTATTACCATGCATAAGAAAGGTATCCGGTCCGTTAGTTGTAAAATTTAAAAGTTCAGATTTTATGTTGTTTATAAAACTTGTTTCATAATCATCACCAATCCAAACTTCAAATAAGTCTCCAAGAATAAAAAGTTGTGAGCAAGATTCTTTAGAATCTTTAAGAAAATTTATAAAAGCAGAAGATAGTTTATTATTACTTTCGCTTAAATGTATGTCCGATATAAAAAAGGATGTCATTCAGAGATAGTAACTGACTCAATAGTTATCACTTCTTCAGGAACGTCTTGATAAGCTCCAGATGATCCAGTTGCAACTTCTGCTATTTGATCAACAATATCCATACCTTCAGTAACCATACCAAATACAGCATATCCCCATCCTTGAGATGTTTCCCCGGTATGATTTAGAAATGCATTGTCCTTGTGATTAATAAAGAACTGACTTGTAGCTGAGTGTGGATCCATCGTTCTAGCCATTGCAATAGTACCTCTGTCATTTGGCAATCCATTATTAGCTTCATTTTGTATAGGACCGGTTCCACTAGACTTATTATTCATGTCAGCAGTTAATCCGCCACCTTGAATCATGAAACCATTTATAACTCTATGAAATATTGTTCCTTCATAATATCCACTTGAGGCAATAGTTTTAAAATTTTCAACTGTTATAGGTGCTTTCTCGTCATTAAGTTCAAGTTGAATGTCTCCAACAGATGTTTTTATTGTTACTTGTGTCATTTTATTCTCCATAAGATTATTAGCTTCATCATTTTCAATAACATCCACACATGAGGTTAATGCGACTAAAAGAGGTATAAAGATTTTAAAGTTTCTAGTTTTCAATGATTCGCCTTAGATATTAATATTGATTTTATCATCAAAATTCATAGTTCATCATGTAGTTTTTAAAACAGTCTTTAACTCTAGCTTCGTTTAAACCAAATTCTTCTATTGAATATGAATGCTTTTCTTTTTTTAACTTACTTTGATTTATTAGATAGTTTTTAATTTTATTTTCGGTTTCTATATCCAAATCAAATTCAAAGTTTTGGTATATATCTTTCAAAATGTTTAAAGGATCATCTATAAAATTGCTATAACTAATATCGATGATTTGATCTGAGGAAAGGTTTTCTTTGGCTTGGATGCCTTTTTGAAGACTGTGTTGCCAAAAGTCTAAAATAACTTCACCAATTTGCTCTGGATTTACATTCTTTGAGAACGCAGATCTTATATTTTTAGCAAGGCTGCAAAAAGATGCTACCGATTCCATAGGATCTCTATGTATATTTATAAATTTTGCATTTGGATAAGTGGTTAATATTTCTGGAATATGACCTATATGACTTGGATCTTTAAGTAACCATCTTTTTGGTCTTCCATTAATTTCTAGGACTTGAAAAAATCGTTTATGCCATTTAAAAACAGAATCAAAGCTACAGTCTTTTAGATACTCTACGTATTCAGGGACATTTGCCATACACATATAGACAAAACTTCTTACATTTATGGTTGCAAGGAGTTCACACTCTTCTGGTGAATTTGCTCTTATATGATGCATGTTTCTTAATTTAGGAATAATTGTTCTTGCAAACTTTAATTCAGCATTGATCTTCCATTCCCGTCTTTTAATATCAAATTTATTTTTAACTAATGGCATTAAGGACATTATTTCCCAATATCTAGGAGACCTATGACTATTATCAAGAGCAAGTAAATTAAAAAGAAAAGTAGTACCTGACCTTGGAAGACCAGTAACAAAAACTGGATTAGCTGGAGAGGGGAGATCTCTGTCTTTTACAAAGTCATATAATTTACTTCTCATTTTCAGCCTATCTTTAAGCTGATTTTTAAATGCTATGGAACCAAAAAGATTAAATTCGTTATTTTTATTGGCTGAATTTATCAGAATTTCAAGTGGCTCAGTATAGTCATCCTCTCCAAGTTTTCCCTCGAGTCCACTTAGCATGCTTTTGACGCTTATTTTATTAATCACTTTTAAAATTATTTATAATAGATATAAGATAACTCTATATAAGCAAATCTACAATTTATCCATGAATATTCTTTTTTTATGTGTTGGAAATTCTGCAAGAAGTCAGATCGCTGAAGGTCTTGCTGTTGATATGTTCGGTCACAATCACACTATTAAAAGTGCTGGGTCTGCTCCAGTTGGTGAAGTGCATCCTTCTGCTGTAAAAACGCTAAAAGATATTGGGATTGATATCAGTAGCAATAAGTCAAAATCTATAAATGATTTAGACAAAGATTTTTTGGATAATCTAGATTTTGCAATAACACTATGTGCAGAAGAGATTTGCCCAGTTTTACCAACGGATGCTATTTCTTTACACTGGATAAATGAAGATCCTGCTATGAATAATTTAAACGATGTTCAATTAAATATGGCTTTTCAAAAAACTAGAGAAAATATTTATAATTTGATGAAAAAATTTATGATTGAGAATAATTTGTAAAGTTAAATGGCTCCTCAGGTTGGGATCGAACCAACGACCAATTGATTAACAGTCAACTGCTCTACCGCTGAGCTACTGAGGAACGCTAATAGCAGAGCATTATAAGTAATTTTTTATATATAAGTAAATGACAAAAACATTAAAGGTTGTATCTGATTTTGAGCCAGCTGGATCTCAACCTGAAGCTATTAATAATTTAGTATCTGGGCTTGAAGATGGATTGCTGCATCAAACTCTATTAGGTGTTACAGGATCTGGAAAAACTTACACTATGGCAAAAGTTATTGAGGAAACTCAAAGACCTGCAATTATAATGGCTCACAATAAAACTCTTGCTGCTCAGCTATACGGTGAATTTAGAGATTTTTTTCCAAATAATTCTGTCGAGTATTTTGTTTCTTATTATGACTATTATCAGCCAGAGGCTTATGTACCAACATCTGATACATATATCGCAAAAGATGCTTCGATAAATGAGCATATTGAACAAATGAGACTTTCTGCAACTAAAGCCCTAATAGAAAGAAAAGATACTGTTGTAGTTGCAACTGTCTCATCAATTTATGGTTTGGGCGCACCCGAATCTTATTTAAAAATGGTTGTTCATCTTGATAGAGGAGATATGATTTCTCAACGTGATCTTGTTTTAAGATTATCTGCACTTCAATATACAAGAAACGATCTAGATTTTAGGAGAGCAACCTTCAGAGTTAGAGGAGATACCGTTGATGTTTATCCTGCTGACTCAGACAAGGAGGCATTAAGAATTGAATTTTTTGGTGATGAAATTGAAAAACTATCTTGGTTTGACCCTCTTACAGGAGTCATTATTAGCGAGATTCCAAGAGTCACGATTTTTCCTAAAACTCATTACGTAACACCAAAAGACACAGTTACAAATTGTATTCCGGATATAAAAGATGAATTGAAAACACGACTTAACTTTCTAAGAGACAACAATAAGCTTGTTGAGGCTCAAAGACTAGAAGAGAGGACAAATTATGACATCGAAATGATGCGTGAGCTTGGTTATTGTCAAGGTATTGAAAATTATTCAAGATATTTAAGTGGTAGAAAACCAGGAGAGTCGCCACCATGTTTGTTCGATTACATTCCAAAGGATGCAATTGTTTTTATTGATGAATCTCATGTTTCTGTTCCGCAAATAGGAGCAATGTATAAAGGTGATAGATCAAGAAAAGAAACACTAGTTGAATATGGTTTTAGACTTCCATCAGCTTTGGATAATAGGCCTTTAAAATTTGAGGAATGGGAAATGTTGGCACCACAAAGAATTTATGTTTCTGCCACTCCAAGTAAATATGAAAATGAAAAGCAAGATAATTTAGTCGAGTTGCTTGTAAGACCAACTGGCCTCACTGACCCTGAGGTAGAAATAAGACCTGCCTCTACACAAATTGATGATGTTATAGGTGAATGTAATGATAGAGTTGCAATGAAAGAAAGGGTATTAGTGACGACTCTTACAAAAAGAATGGCAGAAGATTTAACAGATTATTTAAATGAAAATAATATTTCTGCGAGATACATGCACTCTGATATAGACACAGTAGAGCGTGTTGAAATTATTAGAGATCTTAGATTGGGTAAATTTGATGTTCTTGTTGGCATTAATTTATTAAGAGAGGGCTTAGATATTCCTGAGGTAAGTCTCGTTGCAGTTTTAGATGCAGATAAAGAAGGATTTTTGAGATCTGATACTACTTTAATTCAAACAATAGGAAGAGCAGCAAGAAATTTGAGGGGGAAGGCTATTTTGTATGCAGACAAAGTAACCGGATCAATGCAAAGGGCAATTGATGAAACAGATAGAAGAAGGTCCATTCAAGAGGAGTTTAATGACAAAAATAATATCACGCCAAAATCTATTTCAACAAAAGTTAAAGATATTATGGAAGGTGCAAGAATTATTAAGGGTAATACCAAAAAGAAAAAAGAAGACATTGATAAAATTGTTACCTTTAAGATTAAGGATGACACCGTTGATAACATTACTGAGACTTTACAAAAATTAGAAGATGAGATGTTTGCTTTGGCAAAAAAAATGGAATTCGAAAAAGCTGCAGTTTGTAGAGATAAAATAACTTCGCTTAAAAGAAAGTTAATTGATCTTTAGGATTTACACATGCATGAGCACTCATTAATTGATAATAGCTCTTAACTCTATCAACATAATCTATTGCCTGTTGAGCCCTCGAGTAGGATCCGTTATCCATCATATTAAGATCTTCTCCAGTAGTTACTTTGAGTTTTTCTTTTATATCCTCCCAAGTAACTTTTTCAATATTAGAATCTATTTGACTGGCTATTTTAATGATATTTGTTGGCCCAAGATTATAACTGGCTAATACGATCGATAATTTGTCAGCTTCGGAGGGACCGATTTTATTTTTATTTTGAAGCATTGAAAAATATTTTGCTCCACCTTTAATATTTTGTTCAGGATTTAGTCTTTTTTCAACGCCAACTAAGGCTGCAGTCTCTAATGTAACCATCATCATACCTCTAACACCCATATTAGATTTTGCTCTTGGATCCCATTGAGATTCTTGAAATGAGATTGCTGCTAAAAGATGCTTTTCAATGTTTGTTTCTCTAGATGCTGATGCAAACATTTCGTCGTATTGAGGATATCTATTTTCGAGCAAGTCTTTAAATTTATTTTTTTCAAAGTTATTTAATGAAGACTCTTCATAAGAATTTATTAGAATTTCTTCACAACTCATTTCTTTGTTAAAGAAAGAACAACCTACCAAAAAGACCGTAATGGCTGAAAATAAAAAAAATCTAAAGATATTCCCCATTTTTAATTATTTAATTCATAAAGACTTTATAATTAATATGTTATATACAATATTTCAGACTTAAAGAAGTGTCAAAGACTAAAAACTTTATATTTAAGGGTAAGCAAAGTTTTTCAAGTTCTAAGCTTGATCAGATCAAGCACCAATTCTCGAATTCAAACAAAATCAATGCAAAAATATCATCTAATGAGATTTATTTGGTTCGATCTAAATCTGAAAAAATTAATCATGAGGGTCTTCAAGACATTCTTGCTGCAAAAGAGAATGCCGCAGAGTTTACTTTTTATGTAGGACCAAGATTAGGAACAATTTCACCATGGTCATCTAAAACAGAGGACATCATCAGAAACGTTGGTTTTGATAATATCGAAAGAGTTGAGAGACTATATGGATTTAATCTTGAGTGTGATTCTGAGATTAATGCACTAGATCTTTCGATGTTTTACGATCGAATGACTCAATCGATTTATAACAATAAGGATGATTTTAAGAATCTTTTTAGATCAGATAAACCCAGATCCTTAAATCACATCAACATTTTAGAAGAAGGTAAATCAGAGCTTGAAAAAGCAAACAAGTCATTTGGGTTTGCTATGAGCGATCAAGAAATAGATTACTTATATGATTTTTACAATAACGAAAAAAGAAATCCCACCGATGCAGAATTGATGATGTTTGCTCAAGCTAATTCTGAGCATTGTAGACACAAAATATTTAACGCTAAATGGAATGTTGACGGTTCTCAAAAAAATAATACATTATTTGATCTAATTAAAGAGACAAGCAAATCATCTCCAGATGGAATAATTTCAGCTTATAAAGATAACGCGGCAATTATTGAGGGGTCAAAAGTTGAGAGATTGAATTTAAATGAATCTAATGAATATGAATTTAAAGAGGATAATTTAAATTCAACTATTAAAGTCGAAACCCATAACCATCCAACAGCAATTTCACCATATCCAGGAGCTTCAACAGGATCTGGAGGAGAAATTCGAGATGAGGGAGCTACAGGAAGGGGCGCAAAACCTAAAATTGGATTGGTTGGCTTTAATGTTTCTAATTTAAGAATTCCAAACCTTTTGAGAAGCTGGGAAAAAAATGAGCTTAAACCATCAAGAATTGCATCCCCGCTAGATATTATGACTGAAGCACCGATCGGTGCAGCTGCTTTTAATAACGAATTTGGGAGACCATCAACCCTTGGATATTTTAGATGTTTTGAAACCGACTTTGACAATAACAAAGCCTTTGGATATCACAAACCAATAATGCTTGCTGGAGGTATAGGTGAAGTAAGGGATGTAAATAACTTTAAATTACAAATTAAGGAAGATTATTTAGTTGTTGTTTTAGGAGGACCTGCAATGCTTATTGGTCTTGGTGGAGGTGCTGCATCATCAGTCTCATCAGGAGATAGCGACGAAGATTTAGATTTTGCTTCCGTTCAAAGAGACAATGCTGAAATGGAAAGAAGATGTCAGGAGGTCATTAATAAATGTTCATCACAAGAAAATAGCTTTATTGAATTTATTCACGATGTTGGTGCTGGTGGACTATCCAATGCAATTCCTGAATTAGCTAAAGATTCTAATCTGGGGGTGTATATTGAATTATCAAAAATTCCAAATGCAGATAAGTCCATGTCACCTATGGAAATTTGGTCTAATGAATCCCAAGAAAGGTATGTACTTGCAATTCATAAAGATAATAAAAATGCTTTTGAAAAGATATGTCAAAGAGAGAGATGTGAATATGCAATTGTTGGACATACAACAAAAGAAATGTCTGTAAAACTTTATGATGAGCAAAACAAAAACTATCCAGTTGATGTGCCATTATCGATGCTATTCGGTGATCTTCCAATTACAGAAATGGAAGTTAAAGAAGAATTTGTTGAAACATTTTTTAATGAAGATAATTCAGAAGATATTGATCTGAGTGATTCAATTACTAAAGTTCTTCAACATCCGACTGTTTCATCAAAATCTTTCCTAATAACAATTGGTGATAGAACAGTAAGTGGAATGGTTGCAAGAGATCAGTTTGTGGGGCCATATCAAGTTCCTGTTTCTGACTATTCACTAAGCTTAAGATCATATACATCAAATAATGGAGAAGTTCTGAGTATTGGAGAAAAGCCAACCATTGCTCTTATAAATCCTGCTGCATCTATGAGAATGGCTCTTGGCGAAGCTTTAACCAATATGTCAGGGGTTGTTATTAAAGGATTAAATAATGTTCAAGTGTCCGCAAATTGGATGGCAGCATCTGGAGAAAATTCAGATGACTTTGCTTTGAGGTCTGGAGTTGAGGCCTTATCAAAAATTGCAGTCGATTTAAAAGTTTCTATACCTGTCGGAAAAGATTCTTTATCTATGAGAACTAAGTGGTCAGAAAATAATTCAGATTATGAGGTATCAAGTCCCTTGTCTGGAGTTATTACAGCAATGGCACCGGTAGATGATGTAACAGAGTCAGTTACTCCAGAATTAAATACTTCTGATGATACATGCATTCTTTTGATTAAGTTAAATAATAAAAATAGGTTGGCTGGATCAATATTCTCAGAAATTACTGAAACAAAATATCAACAAACCCCAGACATAGACGATATTGAGATATTCAAAAAACTGTTTTCAGGTATTCAAAACCTTTTGAAAAATAAAAAAATACTAGCAATGCATGATATTTCTGATGGAGGTCTTATAACAACATTGTTAGAAATGTGCTTTACTAAAAAAGTTGGTATGAGATTGAACTTAGATGATTCATCAGGCGTTAATGAATTCCTTTTTTCTGAAGAAATTGGCTTTGCAATTCAAATTAAGAAAAATAATCTTGATGAAGTTACAAATACTTTAACGAATGAAAATATTTATGTAAAAAATATAGCTGAAATAATAGATGGTGAGCAATTTTCAATTTTTAAAAATGATTCAGAGTTATTTAGTAAATCAGTTATTGAATTAGAAAAAAATTGGCGAGAAACCTCTCATGCTATTCAATCCATAAGAGATAATGAAGAAATTGCAAACTCTGAGCTGAGTTTGCTTGATGATAGAAATTTTCAAGGACTTAAAAGCAATATCTCGTTTGATGAAAATGAGCTTAAGCATATTAATATCAAAAGAACAAAGCCTAAAGTAGCAATTTTAAGAGAACAGGGAGTAAATGGACAAAATGAAATGGCAGCTGCTTTTACCCTTGCAGGCTTCAATGCTTTTGATGTTCATATGCAAGACCTTCTTGATGGAAATACAAATTTAAAGGACTTTCAGGGTATAGCAGTATGTGGTGGTTTCTCATACGGTGATGTTCTGGGTGCCGGAGGAGGCTGGTCAAAAACTATTTTGTACAACAATCTTGTTAAAGATCAATTTCAAGAATTTTTCAGTGATGAAAAAGTTTTCACATTAGGTGTATGTAACGGATGCCAGATGCTCTCAAATTTAAAAGATATTATTCCAGGAGCTGAATTTTGGCCAAGTTTTGAAAGAAATTTATCAGATCAATTTGAAGCCCGTTTGGCTCAAGTAAAAATTTCAAAAACAGAGTCGGTTCTTTTAGATGGGATGGAGGATTGGATGATACCAGTTGCATCAGCTCATGGAGAAGGAAGAGCTCAATTTAATAATAATGATCTTCAGGAATTAGAAAAATCCAATCAAATAGCCATGCATTTTGTTGATTCATCAGAAAACTCATCTGAAATATATCCTATTAATCCAAACGGCTCACCTAATGGCATAACAGGTATTACAGCTTCTAATGGAAGAGTTACCATTATGATGCCCCATCCCGAAAGAGTTTTTAGAAAAGTTCAACTAAGTTGGCACAGAAAAGACTGGAATGAGTACTCTCCTTGGATGCAAATTTTTATAAATGCAAAAAAATTTAGCGATAAAAATTAATTACCAAAGTTTTATATCTTCTTCTCTAAAAATAAAATCGCCTTTTTTGAGATCCTCAATATAGTACTCAAGTGTTTTTTTAACAGTAGGAAAGGCTATTTCGTCCCATAAAATTTCATCGATATCAAATAGCCTCACATCTGAACTTTCAAAAGTTGGACCATAGTTATCATCTAAAAGATCAGCTAAAAAAAACATATGCACTTGATTAATATGAGGCAGACTAAACATTGAATATGCCATTTTAATTTTTGCCTTTGAACCAGTTTCTTCAAAAGTTTCTCTAATAGCACCTTCTTGGAGAGTTTCAGCATTCTCCATAAAACCAGCAGGTAAAGTCCATAAACCTTTACGAGGATTGATATCTCTTTTTGCCATTAGTATTTTGTTATCTCTTATACATAACGCGCCAACAACATTGTTTGGATTCGTGTAGAAGATTGAATCACAGTCTTGGCAGCAATATCTTTTAATATTGTCATGTTCTGGAATCATAAATTCCAGGTTTGAGCTGCCGCAATTAGAACAATATTTCAATTTCCTTCCTTATTTAAAGATTATAGATACTTTAGACGTTAAAATTATCTATATGATTAACAGCATAAAGCAAAAACTTGAACAAATAAATCTCATTGATACTACTGATCATAAAAAAGCTGGTGTGATGATTATTCTTTTACAAAATGATAATGATAGTGGCATCAAAATTTTATTTACTAAACGGTCTTCAAGTCTATCAACTCACTCTGGTGAGGTAAGTTTTCCTGGAGGCAAGTGGGAGGAAGGCGATAAAGACCTTTATGAAACTGCTTTAAGAGAAAGTAATGAGGAAATAAATTTAGATACAAAGAATTTAAAAAAATTAGGTGCACTTAATTATTTGATATCGCGACATAAGATCGAAGTTCATCCATATGTAGGACAACTTGTAAAGAATCAAGATTTTAAAGGAAATTATGAGATAGATGAGATATTTACAGTACCTTTAGAATTTCTAATGGGACCTGAAAACATAACCTATAACGAATTCAAAAAAAATGATTTAAAACTATATATTCCTAGTTGGGTTTATAATGGTAATAAAATTTGGGGCCTCACAGCCATGATAGTAGCGGATTTTTTGAATATTTGTTTTGATGCTGCCATAAAAACTGACTTTGATTTAATAAGAAAATACGATGAAAATTAATCTGGGTGACAAAAAAATTAAAACTGAGGGAGATGACTTTTGGATTGCTCCAAACGCAACTGTTATTGGAGACATAATCTTAAAAAAAGATGCAAGTATATGGTTCAATGCAGTTTTAAGAGGTGATAATGAACCAATTGAAATTGGTGAGGGCTCTAACGTTCAGGATGGCGCAATTTTACATACAGACCCTGGATTTAAGTGTACTATCGGCAAGATGGTAACTGTTGGACACATGGCTATGCTTCATGGATGCACTATTGGTGACGGAAGTTTGATAGGAATTGGTTCTGTAGTTTTAAACGGAGCTAAAATAGGAAAAAATTGCATTATCGGGTCCAAGGCACTAGTTACAGAAGGCATGGAAGTGCCTGATGGTTCAATGGTTTTAGGCATTCCAGGAAAAATTAAAAAGGTTCTTAGCGAAGAAGAACAAAGCGTTGTTTCTATTGGTGCTTCTCATTATGTAGAAAATTACAAAAAATATAAGCAAATAATGAATTCAGATGAAAACAAGTGATATTAGAAAAGCCTTTTTAGATTTTTTTAATTCAAAGAATCATGAAGTTGTTGCTTCAAGCTCTCTAGTTCCATCAAATGATGAAACTCTATTATTTACAAATGCAGGAATGGTGCAGTTTAAGGATGTTTTCTTAGGTACTGAGACTAAAAATTTTAAACGAGCTGCAACCTCACAAAGATGTATTAGAGCTGGAGGCAAGCATAATGATTTAGAAAATGTTGGTTATACCTTAAGGCACCATACATTTTTTGAAATGTTAGGTAATTTTAGTTTTGGAGATTATTTTAAAGAAGATGCTATTAAATTCGCATGGGAATTTTTAACAGAGGAACTTAAGCTAGATAAAGAAAAATTATGGATCACTGTTTATAAAGACGATGATGAGGCTGAAGAAATTTGGAAAAATATTATTGGAATTGATCCAGGCAGAATAGCTAGATTAGGTGATGATGATAATTTTTGGTCTATGGGTGATACAGGACCATGTGGACCATGCTCTGAAATATTTTATGACCATGGAGAACACATTGATGGAACACCTCCAGGGGCCGAAGGTGATGAAGGTGATAGATTTATCGAAATATGGAATCTTGTCTTTATGCAATTTAATAGAGATGAAAGTGGAAAAATGGAACCACTTCCAAAACCATCTGTTGATACTGGAATGGGATTAGAAAGAATTGCAGCGGTTCTACAGAGCGTTAATTCAAATTATGAAACGGATGTTTTTAAAGATTTAATCAATGCTTCAGAAAAAATACTTGGTAGCGAAGGAAGTACATCTCACAAAGTTATTGCTGATCATATTCGATCAAGTGTTTTTTTAATATCTGATGGAGTAATTCCTGAAAAAGAAGGAAGAGGTTATGTCTTGAGAAGAATAATGAGAAGAGGCATCAGACATGGATATAAAATTGGTGCCAAAAAACCATTTATGCATTTACTTGTAAAAGATTTAATAAAACTAATGAATTCTGCTTACCCAGAATTAAAGAAAAAACAAAAAGATATTATTGAATTAATTAAGAATGAAGAGATTAAATTCTTTGAAACGCTTGAGACAGGAATAGAAATACTTGAAGACACTATTTCCAATATGAAAAATAAAACTCTGTCTGGCGATGTAGTTTTTAAACTACATGACACTTATGGTTTTCCATTTGATTTGACTGCAGATATTGCAAGAGAAAAACAGCTTGATATTGACGAAAAAAGATTCAATGAGTGCATGAATCAACAAAAACAAACCTCGAAAGCATCAAGCAGTTTTGTATCTTCGCTCCCAGCAGCATCTGGAATTGAAGAGACTAAATTTTTAGGTTACGAAAATTTAGAGTCTGATTCAAAAGTTTTAGTTATTTGGAAAGACCAGGAAAGAATAGATGCAGCTAAGAATAAAGAGGAAATATTTTTTGCATGTAATCAAACACCTTTTTATGCTGAAGCTGGTGGACAAATTGGAGATAAAGGAAAATTTGCATCTCAATCGTCAACTGGTAGTATTTTAGATTGTAAGAAACAAGGTAAAGTATATATTCATAAGGCAATTGTTGACAAAGGAAGCATTAAAACCGGTGACGTTATTAAAATGAGTGTTGAAAAAGAAAAAAGGTCTGCAATTGCTATACATCATTCATCAACTCATTTAGTTCATGCAGCATTAAGAGCGGTTTTGGGTGATCATGTTCAACAAAAGGGGTCCTTGGTTGACGAAAATAAACTTAGATTTGATTTTTCTCACACTAAACCACTTACGAAAGAAGAAATTACTAAGATTGAGGATATTGTAAATAAAGAGGCCCTAAAAAATCTCGAAGTAAAAACTGAATTAATGAAATTAGATGATGCTCTTAAGTCTGGAGCTATGGCATTGTTTGGAGAAAAATATGATGATGATGTAAGAGTTCTTACTATGGGAGAAAACTCATATTCGGTAGAACTATGTGGTGGAACTCATGTCAATCGAACAGGAGATATAGGATTTTTTGTAATTACAAACCAATCAAGTGTTGCTTCAGGAATAAGAAGAATTGAAGCATTGGCAGGGGCAAAGTCTATTGAGCATGTAAAAAAATTAAGGGACGTTAATTTATCTTTACAAAATTCTCTTAACGTATCAGCTGATGAACTTCAAGAAAAGGTAAATTCTTTGATTGAAGAAAACAAGAAACTAAAGAAATCTTCAAAGAGCAAAAGTTCGAAGAAATCAGTAATTTCATCAGAAATGCATGAATTTGACGATTGGAAATTAATTGTTGAGCAAGTAGATGTTGAGGATACTAAAGATTTAAGAACTCTTGTTGATGAACAGAAAAATACAAACGAAAAATTGTGCATAGTTATTTTTTCAGAGTCATCAAATAGAATAGCTTTAGTCTGTGGAGTTACAAAAAACTTGACTGAATCTTTATCAGCAAAAGAAGTTGTATCTGAATTATCTAATCAAATTAATGGAAAGGGTGGAGGTAGATCTGATTTTGCTCAAGGTGCTGGCGAATCAGATAATATTAAAGATTTCGTGACTTCTATTCCAAATTCAGTAAAATCCCTCGCAAAATAAAAAATACTATGTCTGAAATTGTTGTTCAAAAGTTTGGAGGTACATCTGTTGGAACAGTCGACAGAATAGATTCTGTCGCTGAGATAATTAAAAATGCCTTTAAATCAAACAAAATAGTTGTTGTAGTCTCGGCTATGGGTGGTGAGACAAATAGACTTGTTGATTTAGCTAAAGCGTTTGGAGATGACCCTGACAAAAGAGAATTTGATGCGTTAGTATCTACAGGTGAAACAGTAAGTTCGGCTCTATTAACTATGGCACTTCATTCTAAAGGAGTAAAAGCAAAATCATTTTCGGCATCTCAAATTTCTATGAGAACCACTAGTTCTTACTCTAAAGCGAAAATTCTTGATGTAGATGCTAAGAAAATTTTAGATGTTGTTGAAAACGATACGATTCCAATTATTACAGGTTTTCAAGGAGTGACAGAGGGTGGCGATGTAACAACTCTTGGCAGAGGAGGATCTGATACAACAGCAGTAGCAATTGCAGCTCAAATCGCAGCAATTAGATGTGACATATATACAGATGTTGATGGAATTTTCACTACAGATCCTAGTGTAGTTCCTAATGCAAAAAAATTAGATTCAATTACAATGGAAGAGATGCTTGAGCTTGCAGGTCAGGGTGCAAAAGTCGTGCAAACTAGAGCAGTAGAATTTGCTAATAAATACAAGGTTCCAGTTAGAGTTTTATCAAGTTTTAATGATGGAAATGGAACTTTAATTTCATTAAAGGATGAAAGTATGGAAAATGCACTAGTATCAGGAATAGCATTTCAAAAAGATCTAGTAAAGTTTACCCTTCATAGTGTTGGAGATACTCCTGGAACAGCTTTTAAGATACTTGGACCAATAAGTGATGCAGAGATAGAAGTTGATGTTATCGTTCAAAATGTGAGTATTGACGATAAAACAGATTTTACTTTTACCGTGTCAAATGAAGATAAAGAAGCAGTTGAAAATATACTAACAGATTTAAAAACCGAAGTTAATTATAAAGAGTTAATAATTAATTCAGACATCGCAGAAGTTTCTCTTGTTGGAGCTGGAATGAGATCTCAAGCTGGTGTTGCAAGTAAGGCTTTCAAAGCTCTTTCAGAAAACGATGTAAACATTCAAATTATTTGTACATCTGAAATTAAGATTACAATGGTTATTGATGAAGCATTGGTTGATAAAGCAGTTAATGTTCTTCATGAAGAGTTTGAACTTGAAAAATAAATGTACGACATAATTCTAAAAAATTGCAATATTGTTAATGAAAATCAGATTGAAGAATCAGATATTGCGATTAAAAATCAAAGAATAGAATTAATTTCAACTTCCATAGATTCTGAAGCTAGAGAAGTAATAGATTTAAATGGTAGATATGTAATACCAGGATTGATTGATGACCAGGTCCATTTTAGAGAACCTGGACTGACTCACAAAGGTGACATAGCAACAGAATCAAAGGCGGGTCTTGCTGGAGGTGTAACTAGTTTCTTTGAAATGCCAAATGTAAATCCAACTACTACCACAAATGAAAATCTAACAAAGAAGTTTGAATTGGCTAGTACCAGAGCTCTTTCTAATTACAGTTTTCATCTTGGTGCAAGTAATACAAATATTGAAGAAATTAAAAAGGTTGATATTCATCAGGCATCAGCACTTAAAGTTTTTATGGGAGCCTCTTTTGGAGAAATGCTTGTTGATGATATAGATGCACTTGATGATATTTTTAACTTCTCACCATTAATAGTCGTAACGCATTGTGAGGACCAAAAAACTGTAAAGAAAAATGAAGAGATATATTTAAGTAAATATGGAGAAGATTTGTGCGCTGAACATCATCATTTAATAAGAGATGTTGATAGTTGTTATTTATCAAGCTCATTAGCAGTTGATTTAGCTAAAAAATATGATTCTGACCTTCATGTATTCCATTTAACAACTGAGAAAGAAATGGAACTATTTACACCAGGTAAAGTTTATGGCAAAAAAATTACTGCAGAGGTGTGCGTTCACCACATGTACTTTAATGAATCCAGATATGCAGATCTTGGTAACCAGATAAAATGTAATCCATCAATTAAATTTGAATCTGATAGGCTTGCACTTATAGACGCATTGCTCGAGGATAAGATTGATATTATTGCGACCGACCATGCTCCTCATACTTGGGAGGAAAAAAATCAAAACTATTCGAAGGCACCTGCAGGACTTCCGCTGGTTCAACATGGTATGCAAATACTTATGGATTTTTATCATCAAGATATTTTGTCACTTGAAACAATAGTTCAGAAAACAAGTCACAATGTTGCTAATAGATTTCAAGTTAAAGATAGAGGTTATATAAGAGAAGGATATTATGCTGACTTAGCAGTTTTAGATTTAGATACTCCCTATACTGTATCTCAAGATAATATTTTGTATAAATGTGGCTGGTCTCCTTTTGATGGACACACATTTAAATCTTCTATATTTATGACTATTGTTAATGGTAATGTTGCTTTCAAAGATGGCAGAGTTGAAGAAAACTTACCAAACGGTATGCAAATAGAATTCGATAGATAATTTAGTTATCTTTATATTTTCAAAGAGTTATAATCCCTCTTCTTAAATACAAATAGGAGAGTTGGCTGAGTGGTCGAAAGCGCCTCCCTGCTAAGGAGGTAACTGGGCAACTGGTTCGAGGGTTCGAATCCCTCACTCTCCGCCAGATATATGGTTTAATAAGTTATGAGTAGTGAAGCAATTAAAAAATTCTTAGATGGTTTCTCAGTAGAAGTAACACCAAAGGCTGCATCTAAAATAGAAAATTTTGAAGACTATATTCCATTAGGAACCCTTGTATATATTGCACATATTGAGGGGACTCCGATTGATGAGATGGTTGCAACAGCTAAGAAGGTTAATGATCAAGGCTTTTGTGCAATGCCTCATTTTCCTGCAAGAATTATCAAGGATAAGAATGTGCTTGAAGACTGGATTTCTAGATATAAAAATGAAGCTAATGTTTCAAATGCGCTCTTAATTGCTGGCGGTGCAAATAAACCATACGGAGAATATGACTCTTCAATTCAACTAATAGAATCTGAACTATTTGATAAAGCAGATTTTAATAATCTTCATATCGCTGGACATCCTGAAGGCAGCATGGATATTGATCCTGATGGATCAACAACCAATGTTGATCAAGCGCTGTCATGGAAAAATGAATTTAGTAAGCGGACTGATGCAAACATGGCAATTACTACACAGTTTAGTTTTGATGCAAGTTCTGTAATTAGTTGGGCAAATAATATAAAAGAAGCCGGTATTGATATCCCAGTTCATATTGGTATAGCTGGCCCTGCAAAATTACAGACACTTCTTAGATATTCGATTGAATGTGGAGTTGGAGCTTCTATTAAAATTATACAAAAACGTGCAAAGGATTTAACTAAATTGCTTTTGCCATATAAGCCAACGAATATCATTACTGAATTAGCTACTTATAAAGCTAATAATCCTTCATTTAATATTGAAAAGGTTCATTTCTTCCCGCTAGGTGGAATCAAACAAGTATCAGATTTCGTAAAAGAAGCCTGTTAATTATGTAAATAAAATTTACATAATTTTTGGGTGATATTAATTAAATTTAAGTAATATATAAGTTCATTTAAATAATAAGGGAGAAATTATATGGAAATGGAAATATGGAATGTTTGGGCAACAAACAGAATTCCAGGAGCAATTGGAGGTCTTACAACCATAATTGCTATATGGGTTGCAGCTAGATTTTCAAGTGTTGCTTCTGAACAGTCAGAGGAAAATAAAACTGTATTAGGAAAGGTGCTACTTACTTTGTTTGGTGGATCTGTAATTCTATGGGGTATTCAAATAAATTTAATGGCACAAGCTAATTGGTCTATAACAGCTAACGCATTTAAATCAATGAATGAGGCTGGAATGGAAGTAAGCGATGGTGCTATGAGATTTGCAGAGACATGGAGTGCTGAACCAAGCTTGCTTAATCAACCTGTAGCAATAGTTTTCTATTTGACGGCTTTTTTAATTATTCTTTTCCCAATTTGGTTTAAAAAGTAAGCGTTTAAATATTGAATCTATGAGGAGGGGCAACCCTCCTTTTTTTTAGAATAATTCAGTAAGCATGCATCTTGCAGAACCACCACCATATTTCTCAATTGTTGGGATTTCTGAGTGAATAATATCTTTATAGCTTTGAAGCAGCATTTCTTTTTGATCTTGATTTAATGCATTGAAAGCTGTCGATGAAATTATTAAGAACAGTTCGTTATTATTATTTTTTGCCTCTATAGCATTTCCGCAGAAATTTTGAATTTGTTCCGGAGTCAATTCTATCACCTTGTGATAAGTATTAACTTTTTCTTCAACGTAATCTCTATGTTCTGGTTTTATGACATCAAGACAAATACCAATGATATCTGTTCCAACATACATCAATACATCCGTATGATAAATTGGTGAGCCGGTATGGCTTTCAGTTTCAAAGAGAACTAACTCATAATCATTATTTCTGCACCAAATTATTAGCTGGACTGCATTAGTTCTGGGAGATACTCCACCATAAACAATTCTATTTACTCTATCAAAGACCATACTGCTAGTAGATTCAAGGAAGATTTCTTTATCTTCTAAATCAGACATATCATCTGTAAGTTCATATGTTTCTGTAAGATGTTGAATCATATGTGGTTTTTTTTCTTCTCTTCTATTGGGGGCCATCATGCTGAATATTTGCATTGTTTTATCATCGAAAGTGATAAACCAATTTGGAAATATATGATCTGGACAATCTTTTGAACCTAATAAGGTAGTTACTTTGATTCCTCTCTTTTCAATTGCATTTTTCAAATCATGAAATTCACTTAAGGCTTTTTCTGCAATCTTATCTGCTGCTTCATCACTTACTGCTTTCTGATAATGATTTGTATATGCAGTTTGTTCATTAGCATAAAATTCAACAGGCTCTATCATGAATAAATGTGACGTTGATTGTTGGTGCATCTATTTCCTTGTAGAAAAAAACTATGCGAGTAAAATACACCCATGTCATCAAGTTTACAAGACAATTTCATAAAAAAAGAATCAATATATGGTGCTCAAAATTACTCACCTTTATCTGTTGTTTTGGAAAAGGGTGAGGGAGCATATTTGTGGGATGTTGATGGTAATAAATATCTTGATATGGTATCGGCTTACTCAGCAGTAAGCCATGGACATTCGCATCCAGAATTAATTAAGACTCTTCAGAATCAATCATCAAAACTCGCAATTACATCAAGAGCTTTTTATACTGAACCTTTTGCAAACTTTTTAGAAAAATTATCAAATATTTCTGGCTATGAGTCTGTGTTAACCATGAATACTGGAGCTGAAGCAGTTGAGACTGCTATAAAAGCAGCAAGAAGATGGGGTTATTTTTCAAAAGGAATCCCTGAGGATAAGGCAGAAATTATTGTAGCTAACGGAAATTTTCACGGAAGAACAACCACGATTGTTAGTTTTTCCTCAGATACGTCATATAAAGATGGCTTTGGTCCTTTTACACCAGGGTTTGAAACTGCAGATTATTGTGGGTCGTGTGAATGTGGGTCTATAAAAAACTGCTTGTCAATAGAATCTTTTGAAAAAAAAATTAACAAAAATACATGTGCTATTTTGGTAGAGCCTATTCAAGGAGAAGCTGGTATAAGGGTACCTAGTGAGGGATGGCTAAAAGAACTTAGAGAATTATGCACAGAAAAAAATATTCTGCTGATCTTGGATGAAATTCAATCAGGTTTGGGTAGAACTGGAAAACTCTTTGCATATGAGCACGAAGATATAATTCCTGATGGCCTAATTCTTGGTAAAGCACTAGGTGGAGCACTTTTGCCAATATCTGCTTTCTTGAGTTCAAAAGATGTGATGCAACACTTTAATCCTGGGTCGCATGGCTCGACTTTTGGAGGCAATCCTTTGGCTTCAAAGGTTGCTGCAAAGGCTATAGATTTATTATTTGAAGATAAGCTAATCGAAAATAGTAAAAAGATGGGTAACTATTTTTTATCTAAGTTACGACAAATAGACTCTAAAGTTATTAAAGAAGTCCGAGGAAAAGGTTTATGGATTGGGATGGAGTTAAACAAATCAGATATAAATGCGAAAGATTTATGTTTAATGCTCCTTAATGAAGGCCTTTTATGTAAAGAAACTCATAAAACAGTTATAAGATTTGCTCCACCTTTAATGATCTCAAAAAAAGATTTAGATTGGGCTATCGACAAAATAACAAAAGTAATAAGAGCTATTTAGTGCAAATATATTCAGATTTTGAAAAATTAGTTTTCAAAGAAATTGATAAGATTCCATATGGTAAGACTAAGTCATACAAAGAAATTGCTATAGCTATTGGAAAACCTAAATCATTTAGAGCTGTTGCAAAAGCTTGTGGTAAAAATCCAACTCCAATTATAAGACCATGTCATAGAGTTATATGTTCTGATGGAAGCATTGGTGGATACAGTCCGAGTGGAGGTATTCAACTAAAGTCAATATTGCTTAAAATAGAATCCTTAAGCAAATAATCTATTTACTATCAAAAAAATTATTCACTTTAAAATAAATTAAATCATAGTGATTAGATTTAAACCTATTATTCCTACTAAATTCTAATATCTCTTTTAATGCAGAAAAAATTGCTGCTTTAGAGACGTCATCGTATGGACCCTCATTAAATCCATTAGTTAGCAAATCTACGAATGTAGATTGAAGGTTCTTTTTAAACGTATCAGGCTCTTCACCAGAAATAAAAATAGCAGAATTTAAATCCTCTAAAACCTCATCAGGCATATATTTATTTCCATATAAAGAACTATTGACCAATCTTTTCATAACAGCTGGATGCAGTATATTTCTAAGAATATTACTTTGACTTGCTAATACAATCTCATGAAAATCTGGGTCATTATTATCACCGAAATTTGCGTAGTAACTATCTGAATCCCTTTCAAAGATTAGATTTGCAAGAATTTTAGGATCATAGCTCATAGCTCCATTTGAAAAGACCTCATTTTTAAGTAGCTCAAAAGCCTGTTTTTGTTTTTCATATGGAACTGGCTCTAAAGAAACAAAATCATCCTGATTTGAAGCTATTTTATTTATATAAACTCCTCCAATCTGTTGAGCGACGGTTTCTAGAAATCTACCTTTAGTTCTGAATAATCTATAAAAAGAGTTTGTATAGTTATTAAAACCTTCTTCATCAGAAAATATTTCTGGCAATTCATTAATCTTTTGATCAACTATTTTCACTATATCTTCAGCATAACCAATAGGATCATTACTCATATCATATCTTTTTGTTCTTGGATCAATATTATTGCCAGGATAAGACATAGCATCATCGTCAGTACCAAATGTTAGTTCTCTTTTAACAGATTGTTGAAGTAATGCAGTTCTCTCTTCGTCTGTTAAGTTAGGAGTGTATCCAAATTTAACTGCCCATTTGTCATAAACGCCAGGCTCAGTTGAAAAGTAAATTCCTTGTTCAACTCCTTCAGGAGCAATATTGATTGGATCATAATCCATAACGGAACTCATTAGGACATTACCAGTAATATTTTTATCATGTATTTCATCGGGACTGTACAAATAGCTACCTCTAAAATTATGTCTCAAACCCAGAACATGTCCTACTTCATGTAAAGTTAGATTAGTGATGTATTGCATCAAAGGATCATTGTCTTCTGTGTAACCGTATAGTTTTCTATAGTTATAACCTAATTTAATTGCTAGAAGCTTGTTAACAACATCTGCAGAAATGATTTCTCCAGTTAAAGGATTGCTTACACTTGGCCCAATTCCAAGTAAATTTCCGTCTGGTTCAGAAGACCACCTTACAACGTTATAGTCATAATCAGCAGCATCCCATTCCGCATCTTCTGGTTGAATCTTTGCAACAACCGCATTGATAAAACCAGCTTCCTCAAAAGCAATATTCCAATTTTCAATACCAGCAATTACAGCAGGAATTATTTCTTTGGGAGTAGTATTTTCAACCCAAAAAATAATTGGTTCTTCAGGTTCTGACATTTCAGCATCAGGGTTTTTCTTTATCAATCTCCATTTATTGATTAAAGCAAAATTTGGAAAATTATCGTAAGAAGTTAAGTCAGTAGATTTATTAACAAAATAACCAATTCTGTGATCATTTACTCTTGGTTCAAATTTATCGTCAGGCATTTTTACAAAAATATGTCGACCAGTAACAGATAAATAGCGTGGATCGGTTACCGCAGAAACAGAATAAGCATTTGGATTTGGCATCACATTTTCAAAAGCAAATGTCACTTCAAATGCTGTATTGGTCTTATTATTATAAATATTCTTTACAAATGTTTTAGCTTCATCAGGTCTACCATAGTCTACTGAAATATATTCTCTGTACTCGCTTGGAACATAACTGATAGAGTCCATTTTTTCAGAAAGTATTATGCTATTAAGATTAATTAATACAGAATCTTCTGTTCGAGCAGTGGGTTTAAAAACTTCTACAAACGCTTCAGTAATATTCGTAATTGATGACCTAGCAATATTATTTGTTTCGTCTCCTTTGATGTACGAAGTATTGATTTGGTATAAACCAATTTTATCTTTTTTAAATGATCTAAATTCGTATACCTTTCCGTCAGATGGTAAACCTCCAGTAAGCGTGCTGCCTTGAGGAGCATTCATAACATATGAGAAATAAATGAATTTTTCATTTAAATCTTCCTTACCGAGCTTTAAGAAAAATACAGAATCATCATCGTTTGAGTATATATTTAGGAATCCATCAATCTTCTTAAGTTCCTCTTCTTCAATAAACTCTTCTATAGTTTTCATGAATTCTTTTTCACATTTTTTGCTATCATTCATGCTTTCTGCTTGCATCATGCATTCTTCAAGATTTTCAGGTTTGGTATCTTCGTCAGCAGATTTATCTTTTGATTCTTCGGTTTGATTACTTTCCTCCTCTGAATCTTTAGCCATTGAAGCATTTAGGTCAAAGTTAACTAAAAAAATAGATAAAAAGAAAAGAAAATAGATTGATAATTTTTTTTGAATCATATGGTATACCTTTTAAAATAGCATGTAATTCTATTACAAAGTTGATCATACTGGTAGTATATGACTATGAATAATTCATACGCTCTAATAACAGGCGCATCATCAGGAATTGGTGCAGAAATTGCAAAAAAATTAGCTAAAAAAGGTTTTAACCTTGTATTGACTGCCAGAAGAACTGAATTACTAGAGAATTTAGCTAACGAAATAAAGCAAAAGCATAATATCAACGTAGATATAATTTCCAAAGATCTTAGTAAATACGAAGCACCAAAAGAAATTTTTGATTTTTGTGAAGAAAATAATTACTCAGTAGATTTTTTAGTTAATAATGCTGGATATGGAATCAAGACTTCATTTCATGAAACAAGCATTGATGATGAGGAAGACTTTGTCAGAGTGCTTGGTACTTCAGTAATTATGATGACAAAATTATTCTTACCAAAAATGATTGAAAAAGGTAATGGCAAAATTATGATTGTCTCTTCTGTCGCATCTTTTGCAGCTCCCTCAGCCATTCAACCACTGTACGGACCAATTAAGACATTTATGAATAGGTTTAGCGACAGTATAAATATTAACTATAAACATAAAGGAGTTACCTCAACTGCAGTTTGCCCAGGATTCACTACAACTGGTTTCCATACAGCAAGTGGGGTCCAAGAACAGATGGATAGGGTACCAAAATTTTTAGTATTTACAGCGGAGAGAGTTGCTGACGAAGCCATTGAAGCAACTCTATCAGGACAGAGATTATGTGTACCAACTAAGACCTATAAGTTTTTGGTTTTCATGCTAAGAAACATGCCTCAATGGGTCCTAACTTCATTAGGAAAGATTCTAGCTCCAGGAAGATACAACCAATAATTAGCTAACCTAATACAGAATCTGAAACAAATGGATTTGAACTTCTTTCAGCTTTAAACGTTGAAACTGGTCCATGACCTGGAATAAAGTCAACATCATCACCTAAAGGCCATAATTTATTTTTTACTGAGTCAATTAACTGCTGGTAATTACCGCCTGGTAAATCAGTTCTGCCTATAGATCCATTGAATAAAACATCTCCAACAAGCGCTAAATTAACTTTTTTGTTGAAAAAAATTATGTGGCCTGGAGTATGTCCTGGACAAAAATATACATCAAGCCTTTCGTTACCAACTGATACAACATCACCTTCATCTAACCATTTATCTGGATTGCAATTTTTTGACTGCAATCCAAACATTTCACCTTGTTTTTGAAGCCCATCTAATAAAAATTTATCGTCAATATGAGGCCCATGAATTTCTACATTTAAAATTTCTGATATTTCAGTTGCTCCACCAGCATGGTCAATATGACCATGTGTCAATAAGATTTTTTCTGGTGATAACTCTTTTTCTTTAGCAATATTTAGCAATATTTCTATGTCACCTCCAGGATCAACAATTGCACATTTTTTTGTTTCATCGCAAAAAATTATTGAAGCATTTTGTTCAAAAAGAGTTACAGGTTGAATTAAAGCTTTGAGCATAATGATTTACAATATATTAAAAAATATAATTGTAAATATATTATGAATGAACAAACTAACGAATCCTATTTGAGTTTAAGAATCCCTACTAATGAGAAGGATGAAAAATTTATCTCAGGTATAAATTCATCTTATGAAGCGGCAAAGTTAAGAAGCGCCTCAAGAGATGCTAAAGCTTCTGAATATCATTCACCGGTAAAATTTTCATGGAAAGATTTTTGGAAAACGATGATATATGAAAATCTTCCTCCTGTTATTTTTTCGCCAATTGCTGCATTGTTCCTTGAAAAATCATTGAGCAGAGCTTGGCATGTAAGTCAGAATAGGATGTTAATAGCTGTTTCTCCAAAACATCACTCTATTGGCGAAATTATTCAAATGTGGTGCATTGTCTACCCAGGATCATGGCTTATGAATATTGGGCTTTATCTTGCTTTGTTCAGCGAGAGCTCTTTAATATTAAATATTGATCCATTTCATATGATCCTTGCTTACTTATTGTTGTTTATGCGAAGACTAATTATCTCAACAAAATATGGATATTTTAGGCCTGAAGATAATGAAAGGCTCTGCTTGCCAGCTCCTGACTGGGATAGAAATAAAACCAATAGACGTCTAGTAGGACAAGGCTGGCTTCAACCATGGCTCTTCCCTGGATTAATTGAAGATGAGCTAACAGTAGCAATGGATGAAAATGACATTTGTTTACAAGGAATTCCTTTAGAGGTTGATGAAGATACTGAAAAAAAATTTTTAGAAGAAGACTCAAGTGATCTTTTTCCAGCAAAAACTAGTGTTTCATCAAAAAATGAAGTTGCCTCTGGTTTTATTCTTTTTAATATAATTAAATCTGTTTATAGCAGTCCTACTATGAAAAACTTTAGGACTATTTTACTCATAACTGTTCTATCTCTATCTGTTACTCCATTTTTGGTTAAGTTTTTATATGGCACTCCATTATTTGGAATGACACTTAACGAAAAAATTATATCTGCTGCTACCTTTATTGGATTACTGAACGGTTTTCAACTAATCATGTTTGGACTTGTATGCTCTATTGACTATGAAAGAAGATATAGGTGTTCGAAAAAATTGGGTGACTTGGTTGCATTTCCAGGCTTAAATTTTAAAAATATGTTTGGATCAACTTCTGAGTCAGAAAACATTTATGTAGAATTACAGAAAAGATTAAATGTATTTAGTTGGATGAATATGAGAAAAGTACTTCGATCTTTCGGCGAAGCTTTTTATTTACGTATTCAAAGTTATACCTCAATATTAATATTTTATTCTTTATTTTGCGTTGCTATCTTAAATTTGATTGTTTGGACTGAGTTGAGACATCACATATCCACTATGTATTTAATATGCGTCGTAATATTTTTTGTTTCATCGATTAGCTTGTACGCAATTTATAAAGCGATCAAGCTTCAATCACTTAGCGCAGAACATAGAGATTTTATAAGAAACGAAATATTCATTATTGAAGAGGAGATATGGGAATTAAAGCTTCAAAATGGTGATAAAGAGAGAATTACAGATCTTACAAGCGCAAAGGCACTTTTAGAGCAAGTTGATGAATCTATAAACTATAAAGAGTTAATATATAAACCAACAACGATATTGGGATATGCTGCGAATAATGGTGTCATTGGGTCAGTTTTAGGTCTTGTATTAACTGGATGTTTGTTTGCAGTTCAAGGATTTGTATCAACTGGGATTGAGTATGATTCAAATGGTTGGTTTAATTTTTAGAAAAATACTATAAAATAGGCGTTCTTAACATTATTGGAATAAAAAATGAGTAAAAAAGTATCAAAAGATGAAGCTTTAAAAGCTGTAAAAACCATTACTGATGAAATTTCTAAGAGTTCTCTTGAGAAAGAGGCGCTTGAAGCAGTAAAAACATTAATTCTTTGGGCTGGTGACGATCCTGAAAGAGAGGGCCTTGTTGATACACCAAAAAGAGTTGTTAAAGCGTATAAAGAATTTTTCTCTGGTTACGAGGAAGATCCTGAAGAAATTTTGAGTAGAACTTTTGAAGAAGTGGAGGGCTATGATGATGCAGTAATTGTTAGAAATATAAGAGTTGAGTCACATTGCGAACATCATATGGTACCAATTGTTGGAGTTGCCCACATCGGATATATTCCAAGAAAAAGGGTTGTTGGAATTAGTAAATTAGCTAGATTAGTAGATCTATTTGGAAAAAGACTTCAAACTCAGGAAACTATGACTGCACAGATTGCAGATACTATTGATAAAGTACTTCAGCCTAAAGGTGTTGCAGTTGTAATTGATGCTAATCACCAATGTATGAGCACAAGAGGTGTTCATAAAACTGAGTCGAGCACAATTACTTCTAGGATGTTAGGTACTTTTAGATCTGATAATAAAGCTAGAGAAGAATTTATAAGTCTTATCCACTCACCTAAAAAGTACTAAATGACTAGATCTCTGGATTCTTCCAGTATCAAGCCAAAAGTTTCTATTATTCTCGCTTCTGGTTCAGAAAGTAGAAAGCTTATGCTTGAAGAAGCTGGAATCGTTTTTGATGTAATAATTTCACCAACTGACGAAGATCTTATTAAAAATAAAATTTCATCTCTTCCATATAGCGAGCAAGTTGTTCATCTTGCTAAAGCAAAAGCAGAGCCGGTAAGTCAACAAAATCCTGACTCTATTGTAATTGGTGGAGATCAAATGTGTGCTCTAGACAACACTCTTCTACACAAACCTGGATCAAAAGATAAAGCCATAGAGAGTCTGAAACTTTTAGCCAATCAAAAACATTTTCAACACAGCGGAGTATGTATATATAAAAATAATGAATGCTTATGGGAGTATTCAGAAACTGTTGAACTAAAGATGCATGATTTAACTGAAAAAGAAATTATTAATTATGTTGATATTGAGAATCCAATTAATGCTGCAGGAGCATACAAATTTGAATCATTAGGATGTAATCTTTTTTCTTATGTAAGTGGTTCATCACATACCGTAAGAGGAATGCCATTATTACCTTTGTTAAATGCATTAAGAGATTTAAAGATAATTGATTTAGAATAAATTATGAGCAGCGAACAACCATTTCAATTGTTTAATACTTTAAGCGGGAACAAAGAAAGATTAGAGGCAATTGATCCAAATCATTTAAAAATTTACGCATGTGGACCAACCGTATATAACTATGCACATATTGGTAATGCTAGAATGGCTGTAGTCTTTGATACTTTAGTTAGAACTCTAAGAGTAATTTATCCAAAAGTCACATACGTATCCAACATTACTGATATTGACGATAAAATCATAGAAGCTGCTAACGAACAAAATGTTGAGATAACATCTATCACCGAAAAATACACTAGGATTTATAATGATGATATGTTAAAACTCAATGTTTTAGCTCCCGACATTCAACCAAAAGCTACTGAGTACATACCAGAAATGATTGAACTCATAGTTGAGTTAATTGAAAAAGATTTTGCTTATGAAAAAGAAGGGCATGTGCTTTTTCATGTACCAACATATCAAAATTATGGAAAGCTTTCTAAAAGAAATAGGGATGAGCAAATTGCTGGAAGTCGGGTAGAGGTTGCACCTTTCAAGAAAGATCCTGCTGACTTCGTATTATGGAAACCTAGTACTGATGAGCAGCCTGGTTGGGAATCGCCTTGGGGAATTGGAAGGCCTGGCTGGCACACTGAGTGCTCGGCAATGTCTAAAAAAACTTTAGGACTTCCATTTGATATCCACGGAGGCGGACGTGATCTTATCTTTCCTCATCATGAAAATGAAATTGCTCAAAGTTGTTGCACATCTGCGAGTATCGATGAACCTGATTCTTATGCAAAGTATTGGATGCATAACGGTTTTGTAACAATTAATGGTGAAAAAATGGCTAAATCTTTAGGAAATATAATTTTAGTAAAAGATTTAGCTGAAAATTATCACGGTGAAGTAATAAGACTTGCTTTATTATCTTCACATTATAGACAAGGACTAGATTGGAATGAAAAAGTTATTCACCAAGCAAATAAATTAATTAATAAGTTATATGAAATTAAGGATGACTTAGATGACGTAACTATTCCTGATAATAATAAAAATAATTTAGATGCTATATCAATTCTAATGGATGATCTGAATACTCCTGGATTGATAACAGAGTTAAATAACATTGTAAAAGAATACAATTCCTTTGATAGTAAAAAAGAGAACATAAAAAGCAGACTTAGCTTAATTAGCTCAGTCTTAGGAATTTTAGAAGATGAAACTTTTAACGAGATTTCTGAAGAATTTAAAAATAAAATTAATGATATGGTCTTAAAAAGATCGGAAGCAAAAAATAATAAAGATTTTAAGACAGCTGATGCCATTAGAGATCAATTAATTGAGCTAGGAGTTGAAATAAATGACTCTAGTGATGGGACTGAGTGGAAACTCAAATCATGACAAATAAAACCAAATTTAACTTACCTGAAGTTTATTCAACTCTGGAAGAAACGCTTGAAATTGCAGAAAAGATTTTAATAGCAGCAGTTGATGATGCCAAAACATTATTCCATACCCCTGTTGTTTCCTCTTTCAATGATAATCAAATATCATCAAGAGTCATGGTGCTTAGAGAATTTTGTCTTAAAGATCGTAAAATGAGATTTCATACTGATCATCGTGCTGCCAAAATAAATCATTTCAATGAAATATCAACTGCTTCGGTTATAGGTTACGACCCTGAGCTAAAAATACAAATCAAATTACAGGGAAACATATCTACTCATTATGATGATGAAATAACAAAATCGGCCTGGGACCAATCCACATCAAGATCAAAAAAATGTTACTCAGTTAAAGGAGGATCCTCAAAAGAAATTACAAATCCTGAAGATTACGATATTAAAGATTTTGAAGCTGAGGAAGGATATAAAAATTTTTCAGTTTTATTATTCAATTTTTGTTCACTTGAATTTTTATATCTTAAAAGTTCTGGACATAGAAGAGCTATTCACAAATGGGTTGATGGTTATAGTTCTTCTTGGCTTGTGCCATAAAATATATCAAAAATTAATACCTTATCTATCACAATTATTTCTTTTAATAATGTATTATTTAAAATCATTTATTTATTAATCATAGGAGAGAGAAGTGAAAAATTATTTATTAACAACGTTTATTATTTTTTCTACTGGTTTAATTTTTGCGGATGATCATTCTTCATCAGAAAAAGAAGTTTTATCAAAAATATCAGAATATTGGGATGCAAGAAATTCTGCTGACTGGGACAAAGTTGTTGCAATGAGCAGTGCATCGGGTATGTTGAATACAAACTCTGATGGTAGCTTTCATAAACCAAAAAATACACAAACTGCTCAAGATTGGGAGGACCAAAATGTTAGTGGTACTGGAATAATTAACGTTCATGCGCCAGAGGCACATCAACTTAATGATGGTGCAGTATACGTAAGGTATTATGCTGAAGGTGTTGTTCCTGACGGGAATGGTGGAATGAAACCTTATAGAACCAGAGTTACAGGTGTATGGATCAGTGAAAAAGGTGATTGGGTAGCAAAAACAATGCATTTTTCTTCAGCATCTTATGGCGGAACTCATCAAACAGTTGCTGCAGATTTTGAGGATTAAATTATGAAAAAGATACTTTTATCAATATTATTTGTTTCAGCTATTTCTGTATCAGTTAGTGCTGCTGATTATGAAATGAGATCAGAATTTATATATTGTGAATTAAATGATGGCATGACTTTAAAAGATGCTGCTGATCAAGCCAAGGAGTATGGAAAGTTTTCAAAACAGGCAGGAACAAAATACATACAGAGCATGTTAGTTCCTATCCATGCTGGACAAGTTGATTACGATTACATTCTATGGGGTTCATGGCCTGATGGAAAAGCTATGTATGATGAATGGGGATCCTATTTAAATGATTATGATGAATCTTTTACGACAATGGATGAAGATTCTTCAAGTGAATCTGCTAGTGAATGCAAATCCAGAATAGCGGCATTTCATACAGGTGTCATATCAAACACAAAAGATATGTCCGATCCAGATAATAGAAGACCAGTTCAATTTTCTGGATGCTCTTTTAAAGATGGTGTTTCAATAGAAGATGTTCATAAGTATATGGAAGAGGATGGAAAATTAATGACTAAGTTTGGATTTACAGGTTGGTCTAGAGGAACCTTTTCTCCCTATTTAGGATTTGATCCTGATTATCCTTATGACTTTGTAGATATGATTTTTTGGCATTCTTTTGAGGAAAGAGGGAATATGGCCAATAATTATGGTGACTTTGTTGAAAAATATCCTGATATAGAGTCAAGCTATAGTGATCTAGTGGAATGTGCACCATCTAATAGTTTCTATAACGAGCTTCTGTTTGATAATTTAGATTAAAATGAATTAACTACTATAAATAAAGCTGGCACTTGTCAGCTTTATTTTGGTGCCCTCTGCAGGAATCGAACCTGCAACTAATCCTTAGGAGGGATTTGTTATATCCATTTAACTAAGAAGGCATTAGAATAATTTCGTAATGATAAAGTATATAAAAACAAATAAGTTTTTCTTTATTTGTTTATCAATTATTTTTGTTTCAAGTTTTCTTGCTTCATTTATCCAATCTGGTTTAGGCAAAGTTTCAGTTGAATTAAAACAACTTAAAACAGATGATGGTCAAACTTTGGTGTATGACTTATACAAGCCTAAATTTTCAAATAGTGAAAACAAAGTCCCCCTTGTAGTAGTCGTTCCAGGGTTTCAAAGATCAAAAGAAGCTCTTTCAAACATTGCTATTGAGCTATCAAGAAGAGGTATTGCAATAGCTTTAATAGATCCATACGCACAAGGAATGTCTTCATCTTCAACTAGTAGAATTGCAGCAACCACACAAGGTTATGGAATGTTTGCACTTGTAGACTACGCATATAAAGGGAATTTTCCTTTTGTTGACGTTAATAAAATAGGCTCTACAGGACATTCAATGGGAGGAAATGCTGCTATTAGAGGTGCTGACTATTTTGGTAAAGAAGCAATTAGAAATGAACAAGCAAGCAAACTTCATTCTGTTTATGTTTCTGGCTACGTTTTAACTTTAAGAGATGAAATTCTAAAAGATTCAAGATCAAATATGGGAATTAGTTATGCTCTTTATGATGAGGGAGCTTTCAGAAATGAGCTTAAGGGTTGGGATGCAGGAAATATGGAAATTGCGCCAGAATCTTTACGGGTAGTTAATAATGTTTTATCGGATGAAAATAAAATAGATAAAGTTGAACTTGGAAAATACTATGGAGATAAGAAAAACAGAAGCTTAAGAGTAGTCTTTAATGAAAAACTATTGCATCCTTTTCAACCATATAACAAAGAGGCAACTGCTAACCAGTTAGACTTTTTTGATATTGTGTTTGTTTTCCCAAATAAAATAAATTCTTCTTATCAAATTTGGCAGTTTAAAGAATTCTTTACTCTAATTAACATGGTTGTCTCACTATTGATGTTAGTTCCTATGACCAGATTATTTCTTAAATTTAAATTTTTTAGTTCGTTAATAAAAGCAACCCCTGATCCTTTACCGAGGCAATCTACAAAGGGAAAAGTTGTCTTTTGGACTATATTTTTAATAAGTGCAACTGTTGCATGCATTTCATTCATACCAATGGTAGATCTTGCAAAAACTTTATTTGTTGACGCTGCGAATAGAGAACTAACTTGGTTTTTCCCTCAGAGAATGAATAATTCTGTAATGTTATGGGCAGCATTAAATGGAACAATAGGCTTAATAATTTTTATATTATCTTACTATTTTTTTGGTCGTCACCACGGAACACAAAAAGAGTCATGGGGATTAAATATTTCTTTATATGATTTTGGTAAAACCGTGCTTCTAGGAATATTAGTTTTTAGTGCATATTACTTAATATTATTCTTAATCTATTATCTTTTTCACGTTGATTATAGATTTTGGTTTATGGGGGTCAGAGTATTTCAACCCGAAATGATATTAGTTTTACTAATGTACTTCCCTTTGTTTTTTATTTTCTTTTTTTCAAACTCTCTAAGAATAAATGGATCAATGAGATTTCAAGGTCAAGCTGAATGGAAGTCGCGACTTATAGGAGGCTTTGCAAATTCTCTTGGATTAATTTTTATTATCATTATTCAATATTCTTTTTTTGCAGCTACAGGTAAAGTTTATTGGAGCTCTAATTCAACAGATTGGTTAAGTGTAAACCTCTTATTTGGTATTGTACCAATGATGTTTATTCTTCCTTATTTTAATAGAATCTTTTTCGAAATGACGGGGAGAGTCTATCTCGGACCAATTGTTACTTGTTTTATATTTATAATGATTCTCTCTACCAATACTGTTGTATATTTGCCGATATAAAAAAATTCTTAACCAATCTATAATATAAAGATGAAAATTACATTACCAGATAATAGTTCGAGAGAATTGCCTGAGGGATCGTCAGGCTATGATCTTGCAAAAGATATTGGACCTGGTCTTGCCAAATCTGCAATAGCTGTAACCATTAATGGTGTACAAAGAGATCTGCATGATGCCATAGATGCTGATGCAGCAGTTTCAATTATTACAATAGATAGCGATGAAGGTATTGAAATTATGCGTCATACGCTTACTGCTCAGGTATTAGCAAGGGCGATTAAAAATCTTTATCCAAAATCAAAATTAGCTATTGGTCCTACTGTTCAAGATGGTTTTTATTATGATGTTGAATCCGATGAGTCTATATCTTCTGATGATCTATGTAAGATTGAAGAAGAAATGAAAAAAATCATTAAAACCAAATCAGCAATTACTAAAAAACTAGTTTCAAAAAAAGAAGCTTTAAAGATATTTAAATCAAACAAAGAACCATATAAAGAAATTATTATTAATGAATCAGATCAAGATGATGATTTTCAACTTTATTACCAGGATGACGAGGAGTTTGTTGATTTATGTAGAGGCCCACATTTACCAAATTTAGGATTTATTGGTTCATTTAAATTAACAAAAGTATCTGGCGCATATTGGAAGGGTGATTCAAAGAACTCAATGCTAACAAGAATTTATGGAACAGCATTTAGTAATGACAAAGATTTACAAAATCATTTAGATAACATAGAAGAGGCGCTCAAAAGAGATCATAGAAAACTTGGGAAAGAGATGGACTTGTTTCATTTTCAGGATGAAGCTCCAGGGATGGTTTTTTGGCATCCTAATGGCTGGACTGTCTATAGAAAGCTACGAAATTTTGTTAGAGACAGACTAAAAGAAAATAATTATATTGAAGTAAATACACCTCAAGTTATTGATAGAAAATTATGGGAGGCTTCTGGCCATTGGGACAAATATAGAGAAAATATGTTCATTACAGAGATCGACGAAGAACATGCTAACGAAAAAAGAGTTAATGCTCTAAAGCCAATGAATTGTCCAGGCCATGTTCAAATTTATAATCAGGGTATTAAGTCATATAAAGATTTGCCGTTGAGATATGCAGAATTTGGTTTATGTCATAGATATGAACCTTCGGGAACTATGCATGGTTTGATGAGGGTAAGGGCTTTTACTCAGGATGATGGACATATTTTTTGCACTGAGGACCAAATAGAATCAGAAACAGGCTTATTCATTAAATTTCTTTCAACTATATATGCTGATTTAGGATTTAAAAATTTTGATATTAAATTATCTACAAGACCCGAGATGAGAGTTGGCTCAGATGAGTCATGGGATAAAGCCGAAGAGGCTCTTGAAGCAGCAATTAAAAATTTAGGATATCCATACAGAATTGATGAGGGTGATGGCGCATTTTATGGTCCAAAACTAGATTTTGTTCTCACCGATGCAATAGGAAGAGAATGGCAATGTGGTACTTTTCAATTAGATTTCAACCTAGCCGAAAGGCTCGATGCTAGTTATGTTGGAGAAGATGGAAAAAAACACGTACCAGTTATGATACATAGGGCTGTTTTGGGATCATTTGAGAGATTTATTGGCATCTTAATTGAAAATTATGCTGGAAAGCTTCCTTTTTGGTTATCTCCTCAACAAGTTGTTGTGGCATCAATTATTTCTGATGTAAATGATTATTCGTTAGAGATCGTGGAATCATTAAAAAAAGAGGGCATTTTGGTAGAAGCTGACTTCAGGAATGAAAAGATTAGTTATAAAATAAGGGAGCATAGTAATAGAAAAGTTCCAATTATTTTAGCAATTGGAAATAACGAAAAAAAAGATAAAACAGTTTCTATTAGAAGAATTGGAAGTACTGATACTGAAGTTGTAGACCTTAAAGCAGCTATAAAACAAATTACCAAAGAAAACTCAGCTCTAAACTAATGCTAGCAAGAATTTTTATACTTCCAATTAGATTTTATAGGTATTTTATATCACCTATGTTTCCTCCATCATGTCGATTTCACCCCACGTGTTCTGCATATGCGATAGAGGTTATTCTTAAGTATGGAATATTCAAAGGAACTTATTTATCTATAGTTAGAATTTCCAAGTGTCATCCTTGGTATAACAAATAAGCATTCTAAAAACACATACTTTTCTAATAAAAAAATTTATTTATTGTAAAAAAGGCTGGTTTTAAAGCTTTTTTCGATTTTTAGGAAAAAAAACATATATTTATATATATATTTTTTAGTTAAATTTGTTGTCCTCAAACTACTTTTAGGCATAAAATAAACAAAACAATATTAAACATTGGGGGATTTGCATGTTTAACATAAAATTTATAAATAAATTATTTTCTATTTCTCTTTTAACTTTAGTTTTCTCTGTTTCTTCTTTTGCACAAGAAATTGAAGAAATCGTAGTTACAGCAACTAAGAAAGAGGAATCAACTCAAGACATCGCAGTTTCAATTACTGCTGTAACATCAGATCAACTTGAAGCTGATCAGATATATGACCTATCAGACTTAGCTGAAATTATTCCAGGCTTTGAAACAGCAAAAGGAATTGGATCTGGTTCAGGGTTTGTTATGAGAGGTATTGGATCTTATGGCGTTGGTGCTGCTGTTGTTGGTTCAATAGTGACTAGCATTAACGGACATAGTGCGAATGCAAATATTATTACAGACATGGGGTTTCTGGATCTTGAGCGTATTGAGGTCCTTAATGGTCCACAAGGTACACTTTTTGGTAGAAACTCTGTTGCAGGTGTTATTAATTTAATTACTAAAAGACCTACTAATGAATTTGAGGGTTTTATCAGATATGAAGGTGGCTCATATGATAAAGAAACTGTTCAAGGTGCTATAAATGTTCCTTTTTCTGATACTGTAAGCGCTAGATTATCATTTTTGACAAATACAAGAGACGGAATGGTTGATAATCCTTTCACTGGAAATGTAATGGATGACAGAAATGATCAAGGTATAAGACTTTCTATAGATTGGGACATTAATGATACTACTGAATTGAGATTTACGTATTCAGGTCAAAAAAGTGATGATAATAGGCCACAAGAAGAAGTTTCTTTCTGTCAACAAGATGCATTTTTTGGTTGTTCACCGTGGGAAAGAGGAACTCCTAATACTGCTGCAGATAGCAGAGGTATAGGTGCTGGATTATTCTCATTTATAGCAGCATTATATCCCGGAACTATTACTAATGATTACGGTGCAACACCGCCAGCTCTTGAGCTTGGAGAGTTATCACTCAATAGAGAACCAACTCACCTCCAGAAAAATGAATTTTCAAATTTAGAGTTGGTAAAAGAACTAAGTGATAGTCTTACAATTACTGCAAAGTATTCATATGAAACAAGAATGTTCCAACAAATGAATGATAACGATGGCAGTGTCTCATACTCACCATTTATAGGTGCTGGCGTATTATTAGGTCTACCACCTATTGAGTCAGAACAGTGCTTTGGAACTCCTCGTTTTGGATTCTGCGAATATGTAACAACCGACAGAACATATGATTTTTCAGATGTTATGTATGAATCACAGCAAGCTGAAATCAACATAATTTCTGATTTTGATGGACCACTTAATTATACAGTTGGTTACTACATGTATGATTCAAGAAATGATAATGAGTATAGAGTTCAAACTCCTGGTACTCAATATATTGGTGACTTTAGTTCACATCCTTATTACCCAACAGTTACTGCGCTATTAGGTGTAGACCTTGGTGCTAAAGGTGGTGTTCCTTTCTATCAAGGTCTATTAGCTGTAGTTGGTGGTGCAACCGATGCACAAACTACCGCTACTATGCTTGCAATGGGCCTTCCAGTAAGTCAAGAAGATGTGGCAGCACTTTTAGCATGGCAAGAATCAGTTGGTGACCTTGCTAAATTACCAGATGTAACAGTTCCTTTGGATATTAGAGGTACTTTAAGTGATCAACATGTAAGAATTAAATCTCAGGCTCTTTATGGTGAGCTTTATTACGATCTAAATGATACTACTAAACTTACCTTTGGATTACGTTTTGATGATTTAACTAATGCTACTACAACTTATAATGGTGGTATTCTCTCAAGTGGCTGGATTGCTGCAGGTGGTTTCTTATACGATGACAGAATGAAAGTCCCTGGGTTAGTAGATTATCTAGTTCAAAATGAAACAGCTACTAACGGAAAAATAGCTATTCAAAAATACCTTCAAGAGGATGTTATGGTATATGCAAGTTATTCAACTGCTACTAAAGGCGCTGGTGTAAATGCAGGTGACGATCCTATCCCTTACGATAAGGAAGAAACTGCTGTAATAGACTTTGGTTTAAAAGCTAGATTACTTGACGGTGCAATGCTACTTAATATGAACCTTTATAGAAATGATAATGAGGGTATGTTGCTTGCAACTATTAGAGATACACAATCATTTAACAACAACGTTGATGCCGAAGTCACAGGTTTTGAAGGTCAAATGAATGTATTTTTATCTGAAACAACTCAATTAGAATTTTCATGGTTAGCGGTTGATGCAGAAATTACGGATGCACCAGCTACAATTAATTATCTTAACCCATGGGATGCTAATTCAGTTTTACAGTACTTAGGACCAGTAGATACTGCTTTAACTGGTTTCCAAACAGGAGCTGTTTTTGATAATGGAATCACAGGATTTAAATCAGCTGGATTTAACTGTAGTTCTCCTCGTTTTGCTCCTGCTGCTAATGTTGATTGTCCAGCGGCTGCATCATTAGGAGTACCAGTGAGTGTTGCTGGCCTTCCATTGCCAGGTGTAGCAGATCTTTCTTATAGTCTTTCTATGACACAAGTATTCCCAACAGAAAATGGTGAAACTTCATGGAGATTATCTTACAGATATAGAGATGAGGTTAATGGCGATCCATTTAATTACTCAAGATTTGATGTTCCTGAGCAAAAATCATGGGATTCACTCATAAGATTTACACCAAATAATGGAGACTGGTATGTTGGTCTTTATGCTAAGAATTTAACTGATGATAGAATAATCAATAGCATAAGATCTGGAAGTAATATCCAAGGTGGCCAATTATATGCAAACTTTACAGATCCAAGAACTTTTGGTCTACAATTTGGTGCTGAATTTTAATTAGTACTTTATTATTTAAAAGCCCAGTATTATTCTGGGCTTTTTTTTATTTATAATTTATATATGAAATCACTACCATACGTTCACAATACCATAAAAGTTACTGAAAAAATGTGTGACCATAATGGTCATATGAATGTAAATTATTATTACAAGCTTTTTGACAGCGTATACACATCCTTTTATATAGATGAACTTGGTTTTGGAGATGATTATCTAAAAAGCGGTTTTTCAACATTTACCCTAGAAGATAGTATTAGATACTTAGATGAATTTACTTTGGGGGAGAATGTTTTCCCATCATTCACTCTTTATAAGTCAAATAAAAAATTATTACACTTTATTGGTATTCTGCAAAATGAAAATTCAGATCTTGCGGCAATATTTGAAACAGTTCTAGGCCATATCGACCTTAATAAAAGGAAAATAGTTAATTTTTCAGATGAAAAAACTGAACATTTACAAAATGTTTATTTGAGTCAAAGAAAAATAATAGATATTCCTTTTGATATCAAGCTTCATATTAAAGATATCGATGAGTAATTTTATAAAGACATTTTTAATTACATTTTTGATCGTACCTACAACATCTTTTGGTTATGAATTTAGTGCTATGACATTAAATGTAGATAATTTATTTGATACTTTAGATGATATAAAAAAAGATGACAAAGCATATCTTCCAATTGAGTTTAAACAATCGGAAGCTCATAAAAAATCATGCAACAAAATAAGAGTTAACTCATGGAAAAATGAATGCTTATATCTAGATTGGAACGAAGATACAAAGAATGCCAAGTTAAAAAATATTGCAAACAATATTATTTCTTATGGTCAAAATGGACCAGACATAATTGCTCTTCAGGAAGTTGAAAATAATAATATTCTTAGTCAATTATTAGACCTATTAAAGCCCTATGGGTATATTGATTCTGTTTTAATAGAAGGAAAGGATTACAGAGGCATCGATACTGCTTTGATAAGCAGGTTTAATATTATTGATTCTAAGTTGCACTATATAAAGTTTTCAGGTGAGTTTGAGGGTAAGGACACCAGGCCAATTCTTGATGCAACTATAGAAGTAAATGGAAAAAAATTAAAAATATACAATGTCCATTTTCCTTCTGGGTTTCACGATGTATCAATGAGAATTGATTCCTTAGATGTTTTGTCTGGATTACTTAATAGCCATAATTACCCAACTATTGCTCTTGGTGATTTTAATGTAAACACAAAAGAGGACAGCAAACTAAACATATATAAATCTCAAGAAATTTACTGGAGTGTTGCTCATATTTATGCATGTGATGATTGTAAAGGCTCTTTTTATTACAACTATGGTAAAACATGGGAGTTTTTGGATACTATATTTTTATCTAAAGATAGAGGAATTTCTTATATCGAAGACACTATAGAAATATATAGAACAAAATCCAATTCCTATAATGATACTGGGAAACCAATTAATTTTAATCCTGCAAAAAAATATGGCATTTCAGACCATCTACCTATGGTGGCGAAATTTGAGATTATTAATTAGATTTTAGGTTATCGTGGCAATCACATTCCATTTGCTTACAAATGCTGTGATTTTTGTAGTGAGCATATGCAACAATCATTGAGCCTATTAAAGTAAGAGCTCTTTCTCCAGCTTCACCAAATAACGTATCCGAAAATAAAACTGCAGAAAGTAATATCATTAATCCTGTGATGCCAATTATAAAATATGATGTTTCTTTGTGATTTTTATATCCAAGTCCCAAAGCATGAATACTTATTGGTAATGCAAAAAGCAAAATCAAATAATGCACCAATTCACTATCAACAGAAAAAGATAAAAAACTGTATGACAAAACAATTAATGAAGGAGCAAAAAAACAATGAATTACACAAGCTGTCGATAATCCAACAGCTAATTTATCAGAATTCATTTGTGCTTTAAGCATTTATTTTCTCCAGCCACCTCTATCGAATATCCTTAGATAGGTTAATTGATCATGTTCAGAATCATTAACAACTTTACAATAGTCACCAGACTCTACTAAAACGACATCACCAGCAGAGAGCTCATAGGAATCTTTGTGTTCAATGCCATAGGAAGGATTCGAACCGTGGCCTTCATCAGAATTCATATATTCAACTATTTCCATAGTGCCGCGACCATTAGTAATTACGTATACGACGTCTGAATCTATTAACTTATGACCAATAGTTGATTTGCCAGGCTGAATAACAGTTTTACTTGCAATAACCCTTTGAAGTAAGTCATTTGTCCATACTGTATAGTCATCAGTAACTTTTGATGGAGAGCCACCAATTCTAAAATTTGTATATTTTTTGGCCATAATTTAATTTCCTTGGCTAATTATAATTATTTGCTATCAATATACCAGTATATATCCAATAAGGGTGTTGTTATACATGAATATTTACTATACTAATTGAACTATATTTTTTGAAAGAGGAGCATAAATAATGAGCAAAACATACACTAATCCAGAGACAATTGGACTTCATGCAGGATGGAGAAAAGATGATTCAACTAATTCTGTTGCTGTACCAATCCACCAAACATCCAGTTTTCAGTTTGATGATTGTGATCATGCAGCAAATCTATTTGCATTATCAGAACTAGGGAATATTTATTCAAGGATCATGAATCCTACATGCGCTGTTCTAGAAGATAGAATTGCAGCACTTGAAGGTGGAGTAGGTGCTCTAGCTGTTGCTTCTGGTCAAGCAGCATCCGCTTACGCTATTCAAAATATTGCAAGAAAAGGGGACAACATTGTTGCTTCATCTCATTTATATGGAGGAACTTATAACCAATTTAAAAACCCTATGTCGGATATGGGAATTGAAGTTAGATTCGTAGATCCTGCTGATCCAAATAATTTTGCAGAAGCTACTGATGAAAACACAAGAGCTTATTATGGTGAGGTTCTTCCAAATCCTAGTTTTGAAGTTTTTCCTATAAGTGAAGTTGCTGAGATTGGAAGACCACTTGGCATTCCCTTAATTGTTGACAATACTGCGGCACCAGTTATTTGTAAACCATTTGATCATGGTGCGGCTGTTTTGATTCATTCAACAACAAAATTCATTGGAGGTCATGGAACTTCTATTGGAGGTATTATCGTTGATAGTGGGAATTTTGATTGGGAGGCTTTTCCAGATAGACAACCTGCATTAAATTCACCAGATCCTTCTTATGGTGGCGCAGTATGGACTGAAGCTGTAAAACCTTTAGGACCTATTGCATATATTCTTAAAGCAAGAACAACAATTTTAAGAGATATGGGAGCAGCAATGAGTCCATTTAATGCATTTATGTTTATTCAAGGGCTTGAAACCCTTGCTTTAAGAATGAGAGAGCATTCTGCAAATGCTGAGGTGATTGCTAAGTATCTATCAGAGCATGATTCTGTCGAAAGAGTTATTTACCCATCTGTAATGGACGGTTATGCAAAAGAAAGAGCTGAAAAATATCTTACTCGTGGAAACGGAGGTCTAATGGGTTTTGAGATTAAAGGCGGAAGAGAGTCAGGTGAGAAGTTTATTAACGCTCTTGAGATGGTTTACCATGTTGCAAACATTGGCGATTCAAGAAGTTTAGCTATTCATCCAGGTAGTACAACTCATAGTCAATTATCAGAGGAAGAATTACTCTCTGCTGGGATAACACCTGGTTTTGTAAGGCTTTCAATTGGACTTGAGCATACCGATGATATTATCGCTGACTTCGAACAAGCTTTATCGAAAATTTAATTAATTTTGAGCCAAGGATTAGTAACTTATATAGTTCTTGGCTCTGAAGAAAGGCTAAAGACATTAAAGTGTCCAGTCTCTAATAAAGACGAAGAATATATTTTTGCGAATTTTTCAAATAATATTTCTTTTGAAAAAAAGTTAGATGAATTGGTAACTAATTCAAGTGGAAGTTTAATAGTATTTTTACCTCCCTCTGCATTCCCAAACCTAAAAGCTAAGAATGCATTAAAGAAGATTGCTATGCTTGATCTTTCAGCTTGGGGTTGGTTTCGATTTAAAGAGAAAAAGAATTTTTTACAAAACATAAAAAAAATATCCACAACTTTAAGAAAAATACCTAAATTAGAACAGGGTATTTTTTTTAGTAAGAGGCTATATTTTTCAGTAGGTGGAATTGGAGATTTTGGTTCTAATCCCTTTAAGGAAATCTCAAAAAGATTTTATACAAGAATTGATCCACAAAATCCCTTACCAGCACTTATAATAAGGACTACAAATCTTGAAATATTCTAATGAATAAAAACTCTTTAATAGTTGCACAAAATATTGGTTATAAAATTAATGAAAATAAGCTTTTTCATAATATATCTTTTGATATCAACCATGGAGAGGCCCTTCATATTAAAGGTAGAAATGGATCGGGTAAATCTACATTAATTAGAATTATTTTAGGAATTACCGAACCAGTAAAAGGAACTATAGAAAATAAATCAACAAAAGAGATATGCTACCTAGGGCATAAAAATGCTTTAAAAACCTACTTAACTCTTGACGATAACATTAACTTAATGCAACTAACTAATTGTGACATGCTTAAATCCTATCTTGATAAATTAGAACTCAATAAATATAGAGATGTCACTGTATCTAATTTATCATTTGGACAACAAAAAAAATTAGCTTTGTTAAGAGTATTTCTTAATAATTCTGATTTAATAATCTTGGACGAACCTTTTGTGGGGCTAGATGATGGCGCTCATACACTACTTACTTCATTTTTAAATAATGAATTAGATAAGAATAAGTCATTGGTTTTTACTTCACACATTCCTAGTAACATTAATTCTAAGACTTTAGAGATACCAAAATAAAATAAACATGTTTAAGTTAGAATTTCTAAAATTAAGAAAGAAAACAAGAAGCTGGCTAGGACCGATTTTAGTTTTCTGGTTAATTATGCTTGCATATCCTTTAACTGTTGAATTCCTTCAAGATAAATTAGAAATAGGATTTTTTTCTGTACTTTGGATTGCCATACTAATATCAATGATGCTAGCTACAGAGGACATTTTTTCTGAAGATTATAACGATGGATCTCTTGAACAAACTCTAATTAAAAATCCATCACTCTCTATTATCATCGTAACTAAAATATTCACACATTGGCTTTTAATAGGATTGCCTATTTCAATCTTAAGTTTTGTTTTTTCTCTGGGTACTACAGAAGATTTATCTTTAAGCTTATCAATTCTTCCTCTAGCAATAATAAGCTCTTATATTTTCTTAAATTTATTTGTTTTAGGTAATGCACTTAGTTTAAATAAAGGTTCTGTTCTCGGTGCATTGGTTACTATGCCTTTAGCACTACCTATTTTGATCGTACTAGGAAAAGGACTAATTGCAATTCAATTAGATATAAATTATCAAAGTTTTATTTTTTTATTATTGGGAAGCTTATCTATTATAATAGTAGCAATACCTATAGTAGTATCCTATGTTATTAAGGCTCATTTGGAATAAAGTCTTTCAGTACAAAACAAAGTGATTAAAAAATTTATACATCAATTTGCATCTCCAAAAACATACTTATATCAAGTAAGTAGGTTTTATAAATATATTTTTTACTTCTCTTTGGTAATTTATATTATGTCTATTATTTGGGGTCTTTTTTTTACACCAGAAGACTTTGTTCAAGGAAATTCATATAGAATTATCTATCTGCATGTTCCCGCCTCATTCTTATCTCAGACATTATATTTAGCAATGGCAATATCCAGCATCACTTATTTAATTTGGAGGGTTAAGCTTGCAGCATACTTAATCATTGCGATTGCGCCAATTGGAGCTATGACAACATTTATTGCATTAATATCAGGATCTATATGGGGAATACCCACCTGGGGTACATGGTGGCAATGGGATGCAAGAATAACATCTACTTTAATTCTATTTATCATGTATTTAGGTTTGATATCGCTTCATAATTCATTCAGTAATCATGAAAAAGCAGATAAATTGCTGTCATGGTTAGTAATAGTCGGAGCTGTAAACATACCTATAATTAAAAAATCAGTTGATTGGTGGAGTACACTTCATCAATCTGCTTCTATAACATTAACTGATAAACCCAGTATTGATCCAGTAATGTTGTATCCTCTGATGGGTTCAATTATTGGATTTTTTGGCTTAGTAATTTGTTTAGTTTTGCTTTCATCAAAATATCAAATACTCCATAGAGAAAAAAATAAATCTTGGTTGAAAGATTATGTTTAATTTTGCATTTAATTCTTTTTATGAGGCCATATATATGAATGGTCACGGTTTATATGTTTGGAGCGTAGTAATACTAGTATTTATTAGTTTATTGGGCTTTTTTATAGGCTTCACTGTAAAAATTAAAAAAATTAAAGATAAATTAAATGAATCCAATTAGAAAGAAAAGAATATACAGCATTCTTTTTGTATTTTTATTTTCAGTTTCAGGTATTTCACTAATACTTTACTCATTAAACTCTAATTTAGATTATTTTTTTACGCCAACTGAACTTAAAGATAGAAATATACCAGCTGATAAAAGAATTAAGGTTGGCGGTATGGTTTTAAGTGGTTCAGTAGATAGAATTTCATCTTCAATTTCTTTTGTCATCACTGATTATGAAAACTCAATTAAAGTTGAATATGAGGGCATAGTTCCAGATTTATTTAGAGAAGACAGCGGTGTTGTAGTTTTAGGAAATTTAAGAGATAAAATATTGTATGCAGAAGAAGTTTTAGCCAAGCATGATGAAAACTATATGCCTCCGAATATTGAGATAAATGATGATAATTGAAATCTCTCATTTTTTATCAGTTTTAGCTACCGGCTTATTTTTACTCGTTGGTTATTTCTCTATCCTTACTCCTTCATCAAATCCTAGCTACATATCAAACTTGATTGTCAGAACATATTCGCATGGATTCTTTTTTCTTCTATCCTCATTTTTAATATATGTTTGGCTGGCTATTACAGATAATTTTAGTGTTCAATATATTGCAAATCACTCAAATACAGCACTTCCAATTTTTTATAAAATTTCTTCGATATGGAGTGCACATGAAGGCTCAATGTTTCTATGGATTGTTTTTTTATCTTTATGGGGTTTCTTATTCAATATTACGGTAAAAAATAGTGAAGTTTTAAAGCCTAAAACAATGGGAGTAATTTCTTTTATATTGGTTGGATTTTTAATATTTTTGTTAGCAACATCAAATCCTTTTGAGACAATACTTCCAATTCCACCTTTAAATGGAGCTGATATTAATCCAGTCTTACAAGATCCTGCCTTAGCAATTCATCCTCCAACTCTTTATCTGGGATACGTCGGATTTGTAATTCCGTTTGCTAGCGCAATAGCTTTTTTACTCTATGGCGATTCCAAAATAAACTGGGAAGCTTTAGTAAAAACATGGTCAGTTTCTGCATGGGTTTTTCTTACAGTTGGCATTACTCTTGGAAGTTGGTGGGCTTACTATGAATTGGGTTGGGGAGGATATTGGTTTTGGGACCCTGTTGAAAATGTTGCATTAATGCCATGGCTTGCGGCTACTGCATTTATTCATTCTCTTGGAGTATCAATAAAATCATCGCAGCTAAGAATTTGGACAATTTTATTATCAATTTTAGTGTTTTCGCTCAGTTTGTTTGGAGCATTTATTGTTAGATCTGGAATTATTGATAGCGTTCATGCATTTGCAAATGATCCTGACAGAGGTCTATATCTTCTTGGATTTATTGGATTAATTGTTTTTACATCAGTTTTTTTATTTATTTTGAGATTATCAAGCATTCAATCCTTATCAAGAATTAAGAAATTTTCAAAACAATCATTTATTTCTATAAATAATATTCTTTTTGGAGCTCTTATCTTTTCCGTGATGCTGGGTGTTACGTATCCATTAATTTATGAATTTTTATTTGATCAAAAAATTAGTGTTGGCGCGCCATTTTACAATGCAATATTTATCCCAATAGTTGTTTTAGCTGCAATTTTTTTATTTTTCTCGGTTGATTCAAAATGGTCAAGAAGCATCAACTTCAAATTTATTTCGGCGCCGATATCTTTTTCAATTTTATTATCATTAGCATTCACTATATTTGTAGTGCAATATTTTGAATCCCACAGTATTTCAATACTTGCTTCGATATTTGTAGGATCATTGATTATATTTAGATATATATACGAAATTGTTAACTTTATTTTTAGTAAGAAATTTATAAATCCCTTTAGTGTCATAGCTCATATGTCACTTGGATTACTTTTAATATCTATTTCATTCAATAGTCTTTTGAGTACTGAAAGAGCTTTAAGTATTAATTTGAATACTACTGAGTCATACAAAGACTTAAAAATTTCTTTTAAAGATATTGGTGTGGAAAATAACGCTAATTATGATTCAATAAAAGCAACATTTCTTGTGGAAGACCAAACCGGAAGAACATTTAATCTTAAGCCAGAAAAAAGAAGATATTTCACAAGGGGCCAAATCACTACAGAAACAGCAATTCACATAACATTTTTGAGAGATATTTACATAACAATTGGAGACCAGCTTGATGATGGAAGTTGGATAGTGAATATCCAAATTAACTACTTAATAAGATGGATTTGGTTATCAGCATTATTGATGGGTTTAGCTGGAGTAATACTAGTTTTTTCAAATAGGGTCAAAACATGAACTTATTATTAAAATTAATAGTTTTTATAGTTCCAACAATTTTCTTATTATTATTTTTTATGATTTTAACTAATGAAGATACATATCCTGGGGCTGATTATGATCAGTTTCAGATTCCTGAATTTGAATTAAAAGTTCTTGATAATACAATGACAGTTAACAATGACCTTTTAAATGGTGACTATGTCTTAAATGTATGGGCTAGCTGGTGTATAACTTGCATCATAGAACATCCATACCTAACAAGCTTAAGCAAAAATGGCATACCTGTTATTGGACTAAATTATAAAGATGAAGAAGAAGATGCCATCATTTGGTTAAAAAAATATGGCAATCCATATCAGACAATATTGCATGATTATAAAGGAAACTTGGCACTTGATTTAGGTGTTACGGGTGCACCAGAAACATTTTTGATAAGCGATGGTAGAGTTGTTGCTCATTATCAAGGTGAGGTAAATGATCAAATATGGAATGATGTCTTTTTGCCAATCATTAAAGATAGGAAAATGTTTTAGATGCGGTATTTATATACATTCATATTATTCTTATCATTAAATATTTCATCAGACAACTTATATTATTTTGAAGATGAGTATGATGAAAATAGATTTAATAATTTAATAAAAGATATAAGATGCCCTAAATGTACTTCTGGTTCTTTATCAAGTTCAAATGCTCCAATATCTGAAGATTTAAAAATTAAGATTGCTCAAATGATCAATGAAAACAAAACTGATCAAGAAATTAAAGACTATGTTTCGTCAAGATTTGGACAAGATTCTTTATACGAACCTGAGTTAAATAATACAACCTATATTTTATGGTATTCTCCATTCGTTTTTTTACTTTTAGCATTTTTAATTTTTTTCTTTAGAAAAAAATAATGTTTATTTTTTATTTATTAACAATATTGGCCGCTTTGCCAATAATCGCTTATATTTTGGCTCAGAAAACCATAAACAAAGGACTTATCTTTGGATCATCATTGTTAATCCTTTCCTTATGCCTATTTATGTTTATAAGTAAATTTGCATTTGTTGGTTCTTATGAAAAACAAGCACTAAATAATAAAATTTTTGATGAAATTTATATTGATGCAGGAATATCTGTTGAATATTTAAAACAACTAGAAAATATTCTTGATGAAAATGAATTAAAGAATTGGCTAGTAGGCCTAATTGGCAAATCAATAGATTTAAAAAAACTTAAGTCAGCTGAAAGTTTAATAGCTTTTTCAGAGAGATTCTTTAAATCAAATAATGAAAAACTTATCTTCTATAACTTTTATGCTGCTTTAAGAGATGAGAAATTTCCTAAATTTAAGAGCTCTAGTTTTAAGATAGACTCTAGCTCATTGTATCCGTGTTCTATTAGAAATGGAGAAGTTACTCTTTTCATAACAAATGGTCCTGAAATACCGATTGCCAAAAAAGAATTCAAAAACAAAGATAATATTTCATTAAATAATCTAGACAGCGTGATACCTGGATTTGACTTAGCTTCTGCATATCTAAATCAAGAATCTATTGAGATGAAAATTAAAATTAATTGCTTGGATGATCAGCAAATATTTTTTGTAGAAAACAAAATATTTCTTAATCAAGATATACCTTTTAATTCGTACAAAATTAATTTAAATGAATGGTTTAAAACCCCACAAGAGTTATAATAGTGGTATTAAATTGATTCTTTAAATGCAGCTTAAACATATAAAACTTTCAGGTTTTAAAAGTTTCGTTGATCCAACGAAGATATCTTTCCCAACAAATATGGTCGGAGTTGTAGGTCCAAATGGTTGTGGAAAATCAAACGTAATTGATGCTGTTAGATGGGTGCTTGGTGAATTATCAGCAAAAAATCTTAGAGGTGAATCAATGGTGGACGTAATCTTCAACGGCTCAGAGAACAGAAAAGCTTCTGGTCAATGCAGTATCGAGCTCTTATTTGATAACTCGAGTGCGAAAATAGGGGGAGAGTATGCTTCATTTAATGAAGTATCAATTAAAAGAGTTATGACAAGAGACGCTCAGTCTGACTATTTTATAAACAATACAAAATGTAGAAGGAAAGATGTACAAGATATATTCCTTGGTACCGGCCTTGGACCAAGCTCTTATGCGATTATTGAACAAGGGATGGTCACCAAGCTTGTAAGTGCAAAACCAGATGAGTTAAGAACGCATATTGAAGAGGCTGCAGGAGTATCAAAGTATAGAGAAAGAAGAAGAGAAACAGAATCTAGAATTAAAAGAACCAGAGAAAATTTATCACGAGTAAAAGATATCAGAGATGAAATAGGAAGATTAATAAAAAGACTTGAGAATCAGGCAAAAGCTGCTGAAAAATATAATGAACTTAAAAAAGATAAAGCAAAACTTGAACTGGATAAGGCCGTTCTATTTTCTATTGAAGCTAAAAGTAGTAGAGATGATCTTCAAAAAAAATTAGATTCATTAAACAGAGACTTGCAGATAAAAAATGCTGAATCTGAAACCATACAATCTCAAATAGATCAATTTAGAACCGAAAATGAATCTGTTCTGAGCGAATATGAAGAAGCTCAAAAGAATTTCTATGCTGTAGGTGCTGAAATAGCTAAAAGGGAGGCAAACCTTCACAACATCAATAAAAATGAACAAGAAACAAAGTCTAATTTAGAAAAAGTAAAACAAAATTATGAAAAAGCTAAAGAAACTGAAAAGAATTTTGAAGAGTTAAGTCCAAGCGAAAAGGCAATGCATATACTTGATAGCATGATAAATACAATAGAGAAATATGGAATAAAAAATGAAAATATCAGAGAAAAAGCAATTGAATTAAAAAGCTTACTTACAGATATTCTAAATATAGCGACTGCTCAATCAAAGACATTAACTGAGGAATATTTATCAAGACAAAATGATCTTGAGGATCAAATTGTAAATGCTGAAAAATTGAAAAAGTCTATCGAAGATGAAATGAGAGACTTTGTAGATAAAAGTTCTAGTGCTGAATCAGTTTTAATTTCCCTTAGGCAAAAACAATCTAAATTTAATGAAGAATTGAGGGAGTTTGAAAATAAAAAATCTATTGCAGATTTAGATGCCAGAACAATTTCTGAAAAGATCACAAACATAAGAATAGAGCAAAAAACTTACGAAATTAATTTAGATAGTTCAAACAAAAAAATTAAAGAAGCTGGAATAGACATAGATAAAATAGATTTTTCTGAATATGAAGATATGACTATAGAAGAGCTTGAAGATAAGCTGGTCAATATTGAGACAAAAATAATAAAATTAGGAGCCATTAACTTAGCCGCGCCAGAAGAAATAGAAGAGGAATCAAAAAGAAAAGAAGAGCTAGACGAACAATATAATGACTTAACAGAAGCTTTAGAAAAACTTACTGGTGCAATAAAAAAGATAGATCAAGAAACTAAAACAATTTTTAAGGAAAGCTTTGACTCTATTAACTCAAAACTAAAAGAGATGTTTCCAAAACTCTTTGGTGGCGGGGTAGCTGAATTAACCTTGACTGAGGAGGATGCTTTAAATGCCGGTGTGATTTTAATGGCAAGACCTCCTGGAAAGAAAAACTCTTCAATATCTCAACTATCAGGTGGTGAAAAAGCCTTAACTGCATTGGCCTTAGTTTTTGCAATTTTTGACTTAAATCCAGCACCTTTTTGTTTGCTAGATGAAGTAGATGCTCCTTTGGATGACTTGAATACATTAAGATTCATAAATATGGTCGAGGAGATGTCAAAAACTGTTCAGTTTATATTCATAACTCATAATAAAGTTTCAATGGAAAGAAGCGACTACCTTATGGGTGTAACAATGCAAGAGGCTGGAGTTTCAAGGATGGTATCGGTGGATGTAAATCAAGCTCTCGAATTGGCTGAATCGTAAATGAGTGTAAATTCAGAGATATATCTTATAGGACTCGCTATTTTGATATTTCTTATAATTACTTTTTTATTCATAAGAAAAGTCTCAAATGATGGTAATTTAAAAGTTAAAATTGAGAAAGTCCAAGATCCATCCGATTTAAATATTTCAGATGAGCCACATAAAAATCAACAATCTTTTGATTTTGATATAAATCAGTCAAAAGAACAGGAATTAGTAATATTAAATTTAATTTCTATGGATAGATCTATGTTTGATATGGATCAATTGTTTGGTTTTTTATCAAATTATGGAGCAAAAACTGTGAATAATTACTTTGCTTTTTATCAAGATAATAAAATAGAAAAATTTCGGGTCATAAACGCTTTAAAACCGGGAACTTTTGAAGATGAAACTAAATCATTTGCAATTGCAGTTGTATCTGATTTAAATGTTGTAGATGACCCTTTAAATACAGTGAAACAAATGATCGAATTTTCAATTAACTTTGCAGAAAAATTTTATGCAACACTTTGTGATCAAGATAGAACTCCAATAACAAAGCAAATGATTTCACATATTGAGTCTAGAGCTCAAGATATAGCAAGATTAAAACAACTTAATATTTCTGATGAGGAAAATTAAATAAATGATAGAACCTTGGAAGATTATTGTAGAACTTGAAAGTGATAACAGTCGCCTATTTAAAGAGGGAGTGATAGAAAAGCACCTTAACGATAAAATTTTTCAAGAGGGACTTGTTATGTGTTTAGATCCTTTGACCACATTTGGAGTAAAACAAGTACCTGAATGTATTGAAGATGGAGCCGGTTTAGATTGGAGTGATTTTAAAAAAGCTGCAAATCAATTAATAGATAGGGACAAAACTGGCCATGCTGCTAGAGATTTGATTATTGAATTAATTGAATCAACAAAGATAGATCAGTGGAATGATTGGTATAGAAGAATTCTCATCAAGGATCTAAGATGTGGAGTAAGTGAAAAGACAGTAAATAACGTTGCAAAAAAAATGGACCTGGAATTTAGAGTACCTATTTTTTCATGTATGTTAGCTCATGACGGCGCTAAACATCCAAAAAAAATTAAGGGCGATTGTTTGGTAGAGTATAAATATGATGGTGTAAGAGTTATTGCGATTGTTAAAAATGGAAGAGCTACTTTATACAGTCGAAATGGAAAGATATTTAATAATTTTCCACATATTGAAAGCGCTCTAAGTAAAAAAGAATTTAATAATCTTGTTTTCGATGGAGAGGTGATGAGCGATGATTTTCAAGCTTTAATGAAACAAGTTTATAGAAAATCTGGAGCAAAAACTGACGACGCCTATCTTGCTTTGTTTGATATTCTTCCACTCAAAGAATTTAATAATGGAAAAAGTATACTAACTTCAATTGAAAGAAAAAAACAACTTAATGAATTAGCTAAATCATTTGATGATGCAATAAAGCTTGTAGATTATGAAATTATTAACTTTGATAATGATGATGGAAAAGCTAAATTTTCTAATATGAATAAAGAAGCACTTGAAAAAGGATTTGAAGGCTTAATGATTAAACCTAATGATAATTTTTATGAGTGTAAAAGAAGTCATGCTTGGTTAAAAATTAAACCTTTCATTGAGGTAACGCTGAAGGTTATTGATATTCAAGAGGGGTCAGGGAAGCATGAGGGTAAGTTAGGTGCATTTCATGTAGAAGGCAAAGACGATGGTAAGTTCTTTTCTTTAAGCGTTGGAAGTGGGCTTACTGATGATGATAGAGAAAGATTTTGGGCTGCAAAAGATAAACTTATTGGAAGAATGGTAGAAATTAGAGCAGATGCAATAACTCAAAGTATTGAGGGCGAGCACTATAGCTTAAGATTTCCAAGATTTAAAAACTTTAGAGGATTTAAAGAGGATGAAAAGATTTAAGTATAGTTATTTCATATTAATAATATTGATCATTCAATCTTGTGCTACAAGACCTCCTGAGAATCCTGACAATATATGCCTAATTTTTAAAGAAAAAAGAAGTTGGTATAAAGCAGTAATTAAAAGCGAAAAAAGATGGAAAATACCACCTTATGTATTGATGTCATTTGTTCATCAAGAGTCAAGTTTCCAAGCAGATGCCAAACCTGATAGAGAAAAAATACTTGGTTTTATACCTTGGTTTAGACCGTCTTCAGCTGTTGGATATTCTCAGGCACTTACTAAAACCTGGGAGGATTACAAGGATGAAACTGGAAATACTAGGGCGAGCAGAAAAGATTTTGCAGATTCAGCAGACTTTATAGGTTGGTACGCAAGCAAGGGTTACTATCAAGGTTTTGAGAGGGCTGATGCAAGGTCACTGTATTTAGCATATCACGAGGGTTATACAGGGTTTGAAAGAAAAACTTATAGAAAAAAACAATGGTTAATAAAAGTAGCAGATAGAGTTCAAGCAAGATCAACTAAGTATCAAAAACAGTATTGGGGTTGTGAAAAAGATTTAAAAAGGAAGAAATTTATATTTTTTTAATTAAATATTTTGTATTTTGAAATTTAATTTTTTCATTTCATCAATATAACTTGCGCCTGCAATCACAGATCTCTTTGATTCATTAAACAAATATTTTTGAGAGACATTTACTAGATCATCAAGAGAACAGCTTTTTACTAATGATCTAATTCTTAATCTTGCCTCTAAATCTTTTTTATCAAGATTCATAGAGAAATCGCTCATCGCCTCTCCAAATGGAGATAGCGGCTTATCTATACTTGATATTATTCCTAAAACACCCTCGTCAAGCTGCTCTTGAGTAATATTTTTGAGCGACCATTCTCTGGATTTTTGAAACTCTTCAAAAGTTTCATAACATCTTGGATCACGATATGAAAAGAATTTAAATACTTTGTTATTGGAGTCTTGCATTGCTCCGGAACCATAAGCTCCACCTTTCTCTCTGATTGCTGAATGTAAATATCCATTTCTTAAAACAGCACCTAAAACACTCAAAGCTGGCGCATCTTTATGAAAAAAATCTACCGTAGGAAAAGCCTCAGCACAATAAGTAACTTGAGCACCTGTAATCCATCCTATTGATTCTTCCTGTATATCAAAATAATTTTGAACACTAAAGTTAGTATCTTTATCATCAAACTCAAAGTTAATATTTGAGTGATCTATGTCAAGAGAAGATGCCGTAAATGAATAAGATGGATTTGAATCAATTTTATTTTTTATACCATTTAATAATTGAATGTACTTATCAAGACTAGATTCTGTTTCGATATTCTTTGAGAGCTTGTTTGTATTGGTAATAAAATTTATACCTGATACGAAATCATTGGTAGCTGAAATGTTATTAATTTGAGCAGCAGCATTGCTCATAGAAAGAATATGTCCATTTTGTATTAAAGACTTTTCATTGTCTGATGATATGAAGTTAAGCATATCTTTAATTCTATTTTTATCAGAAAAATTTGAGTTCTTTGCAGTTTCAATCATTAAATCTTGCATTTTCTTTTCATTTTCTTCTAGTGATTTAGATGTGATTTTCAATCCTAAAGAATGAGTCGATTGATTATCATCTGGAATGAGTGTAAAACTTGCTGAAATACCCCCAGTTACCGCAGACTGCATTTTTTGGACATCCTCATAGCTTTTATCACCAATCCCAACATCAGTTAATGTATTTGTAAATAACGAGGCAATTTTGAATTCCTCTTTAGTCAGCGGATCGCATGGAAGAATTATTGAATGATAGGTAATGCCATTTGTACCAACGTTGTAATAGAAATTTTTATTGTCATTTTTAAAAGATTGAGATTTTGCATATTCTCGAGATTTTGGTATATCTGCTTTAGTTACCTTGGGTAAAATTTCAGGATTATCAGATTTTTCTTGTCTAGCTTTTAAGTTTTTAGCTAGTTCAATTATTCTTTCTTTATCATCAACAGACAAGTTTTTTGATTTTTGATCAATTTTTGCTTGGATTTTCATTTCTTTTTTTAAATTGAATTCAATATCAGGCGCAAGACAATAGTTCACTCTATGTTTATTATTGATAATTTTCTTTTCAATAAGGTTTTCAATATAATTTTCTTTTTTAAGATTATTTTTAATTACATCAAATGATGCATCAAGGTCTAAGACTTTAAGAGGGTCATCATTGTGTAAGCATGCTGGTAGACAGCCTAACATTATTTGAAGACCATAAGGCATACCGGAACCTGTTATCTCTCTTTGCTTTATTTCAAGTTGATGAAGTGACGATTGAACAAGTTCTTTAGAGATGCCATTTGAGACAACATTTTTTAAACAATTTAGAATTAATTCTTCAACCTCAAGTTGCTTATTGGAATCTACACCTTCAAGACCTGCAGCAAATACTAGCTCTTTGTGATCAGCCTCTAGACCAGTTAATGGAGATAAAGATTTACCTAGATCAGTATTTTCAAGCGTTTTTCTTAAAGGAGATGCAGAATTATCTAAAAGTATATTTGAAACTAAATACGATTCCAATAACTCTACTGGATTATGACTTTCTCCCAAAAGCCAGCTCAAAATAACATGGTGATTGTTTTCATCATCTGGCATGGGATTATAGTATTCGGTAATAGTTTTTGGTTCAGTGATTCTATTTTCGTTTTTCACACTTATAGTCTCAGATGATGGCTGAAAGCTTTTTAAAACATTCTCATTTATGAAATATTGAATTTCAGTAGGATCGACATTACCAAATGTAAAAAAAGTTGCATTTGATGGGTGGTAGTGTTTTTTGTGAAACTCTACAAGGTAATCATGAGTTAGATCAATAATATTTTCAGGATCCCCACCACTATTATGTTTATAAGTTGACGAGTTATATAGGTGCTTTGATAGACCATGCCATAGCTGGCTAGTTATTGAGCTCATAGCTCCTTTCATTTCGTTGAAAACTACTCCTTTAATTTCTAAATCACTATCAGCGTTATTAGCTTCAGAGAATTCGAGTCTGTGACCTTCCTGAAGGAAATCAAGTTCATCTAAATTGGGAAAGAAAGAAGAATCTAAATAAACACTTAAAAGGTTATTAAAGTCTTTATCATTTTGTGTGGCAAAGGGATATGCTGTCCAATCACTGGAAGTAAATGCATTCATAAACGTATTCAAAGATCTTCTTATCATCATGAAAAATGGATCTCTAACAGGGTATTTTTTTGATCCACATAGAGCTGTATGTTCTAAGATATGCGCAACCCCAGTTGAATCTTCAGGAATAGTTCTAAAGGCAACCATAAAGACTTTTTCATCACTTTTTGAATCTAGATGAATATGCTTGCAATTGAAATTAGATTCAGTATATATTTGAGCATTAAGGTCTAATAATTTAATATATTTCTGATCTTCTAAGTTAAACATATTTCAATAATAAATAATTTATGAATAAAATTACATCACTTTTAAGCTTAATAATACTTATAGGCTGTACCGCGACTCAATCGAATATTAAGACCGATTCTATCGAGACTTTTAATCTAAGTAATTATAACGAATTTAATATAAAGATAAACAATACAAACATAAGTGCCGAAGTTAACCCCATTGTGCTTGAAAGATTTAAAGAAAATCTCAAGACAGCAATTGAACAAAGAGGTCTTAAATACAATAAAGATTCAAATATTGTTTTCGATATAAATTTTACTACAAAAGAAACAGTAGAGTCTGATCCTTTGAATTATTACTACTCAAGATATTATTATGATTATTATAGATATAGAGATGACGTATATAACGTAACTCAAAACATACTAAGAGTAAATCTAAGAAATCTTGATGATGACAAAACACTTTGGACTGTTGTGACAGTATGGAGAGACGGTTCTAGCAGATCAATATCTTCTGACGATGCGTCTAATATGTTAGTAGATGAGATAATGATAAGCTTTTTATAAAAGTATATTTTGCATAAATTCTTTAAAATATTTTTAATACTTGTCGTCGTTACAGGATGTTCAAATTCTGATAGTAAAAAAATTGATATTCCTTATTCATCAGAAGTTGAAGATCTTATTTCTCATTCAGAAGAATTTGAGCAAAAAGTATTATCTTATGATACTCCTGGCGGACTCATTCACTTTGCAATTGGATTTGGCATTGCAAATTCAATAATGGTTGAGGGTAATGGTGGAAACATCATTATTGATGCTGCTGATAGCATGTACGAGGCGGAAAAGGTCTATAACTTATTCAAACAAAAAAATTCAAATCCGATTAAAGCGATTATTTACACTCATAACCATGGAGATCATACTTTTGGAACACAATATTATCTCAATATTCAAGAGGAAAGACCACAAATTATTGCTCACGAAGATACCGACTTTTATGTTCAAAGAATAATGGGGATTCTTAATCCTATTATTGCTGCTCGAAGCACAAGAATGTTTGGCACCACCTTACCTGAAGAAGATTTAATTAATGTTGGCATAGGTCCAAACTTAAGTGTTTCAAAATCACCAACAGGATATGTAAAGCCAGATTTAACTTTTGAAGATGAACTAAAAATCAATATTTCTGGTATAGAAATTGAGATGTATCATGCACCTGGTGAAACAAATGATCAGATTTTTGTATGGTTGCCTAATCACAAATCTTTAATGCCAGGAGATAATGTATATAAGACTTTTCCAAACTTATACACCATAAGAGGTACCACACATAGAGATGTAAAAGGCTGGATAGAAAGCCTAGATCATATGAAAACATTTAATCCAGAATTTCTTTTTCCAAGTCACACTAAACCAATAATAGGAAAGGATGTAATACAAGATGTCTTAAATGTTTACAGAGATGCTATTCAATATGTTCACGACCAAACAATTAGATTAATGAATCAAGGAATGTATCCAGATGAGATTGCCGAAAAGATAGAATTACCCGATAGCATAGTAAATTCCCCATATTTAAAAGAATTTTATGGAACTGTTAGATGGTCTGTTAAGAGCATATTTAATGGATACTTAGGATGGTTTAGCGGTAATCCATCTGAACTAGATCCGCTTTCAAGAGAAGAAAAAGCAAAAAGAGTATTAAATCTTGCTGGAGACATAAATGTTTTGATTGAGGATCTAAGGATTGCCGTTAGTAATAATGATATGCAATGGGCACTTGAACTAAGTGATTATTTAATCGCATTAGATAATTTTACCGAGGAAGTAAGAAACTTAAGAATAGATGCTTTGTTATACGAAGGTTCAAGATCATCAAATCCAAATAAAAGAAACTATTTTTTAACCTCAGCTTTTGAGTTGAGCTCAGATTATGTTGAACCTTCATTGTTGGATAGAACTTCTGAAGAACTATTAGAATATATTTCAATGAGCACATTATTTGATGTTTTATCTACAAGATATAATCCAAAAAATATTGAAGAAAATATAACTGTTTGTTTTATTTTTTCTTCAGGATTAACAAAAAACATTACCATTAGAAATCAAGTAGCAGTTATCAGTAATTCAAATCAAGATATGTGCTCGATTACTGTTTTGACCGAAGAAATAGAACTTAAAAAAGTTTTAACTGGATTATCCAATCCCGTTACATCTATTGCATCAGGAGACATGCAAATAGAAGGAGGTTCGGTTGAATTTCTCCAATTCCTTAGCAAATTTAGATAAATTAACTAAGAATTACCAGATGGTATGTCTTTGAATGCAACGCCTTTATCAGCTCGTGGATCTTGAGGAAGTCCAAGCACTCTTTCAGCAATGATGTTTCTTAGGATTTCATCTGTTCCACCAGCTATTCTCATTCCAGGTGCGCCCAACCAGGCATTTTGAAAACCTTTTACATCATTATTATCTGTTCTTAGCATGCCAGCCATGTCGAGTGAATCTATCCCAAAATTACCAATATTTTGAAGTTTTCCAGCGCTGACAATTTTAGTTATTGATGCCTCAGGCCCAGGAGTATCTCCTCTCGAAAGTGCAGACATTGTTCTTAACTTTGTATTTTTAAGACCACTTTTTTCACAATACCAATCAGCAATAGATTCTCTCGCTGCTTTATTATTTAAAAGGGGTTCTCCTAAATTATCTTGAGTTTTTGCCCATCTAAACGCATCCTCAACATCAGCACCGCCTGCATCGCCAACGGCAAGTCTTTCATTCATTAAAGTTGTTATAGCAACTTTCCAGCCATCCCCAATTTCTCCAAGTCTTTGAGTATCTGGAATTTCTACATCAGTGAAATAAACCTCATTGAAACTTGAACCACCAGTAATTTGCTTAATTGGCTTTACTTCAATGCCTGGTGATTTCATATCAACAAAGAAGAATGTCATACCTTTATGTTTTTCTAAGTCTGGGTCATGTCTTACCACTAAAATTCCATAATCTGAAAAATGAGCACCAGATGTCCAGACTTTCTGACCATTAATAATCCACTTATCACCTTTTTGGACTGCTTTACTTCTAAGACCAGCCACATCTGAACCTGCTGAAGGCTCAGAGAATAATTGACACCAAATTTCTTTACCTTCTGCCATTGGTGGTAAATATCTTTCTTTTTGTTCCTCTGAAGCATACTCCATCATCACTGGACCACACATACCTAAACCAATTTCAAAAATTCCCTTTGGCACATCAAATTTAGCTTCTTCGTTAGCCCATATAATTCTCTCCATTGAACTCGCACCAATTCCACCATATTCTTTTGGCCAATGAAGCATTGCCCATCCAGCATCATATTTCTTTTTCTGCCATGCTTTAGCCGCTTTCATTTTATCTTTATTTGCAAAGTCATCATTTTGGGGTGTTGAGTCTTCTTTATAAGTGGCATTTTTTTCAAGCCAATCTCTACATTTTTTTCTAAATTTTGCTTCTTCTTTTGTGTCGTTAAAGTCCATATTTACTTTCCTAATTAATATTTGATTGTTCTAAACTAGTGACTAATTTTTCTCTCCAATTACTCAGTGAACCAAGATTTAATGATAAAAGCTTAGATCGTCTATAAAACATGTGGCAATCATATTCCCATGTAAATCCATTTCCGCCATGAGTTTGAATATTTTCTTGGGAACATAACTGATAAGCTTTGATTGCACTAACACGAGCTGTTGCTGATGCTGAAGGGAGATCAGCTGAATCAGTTGATAATGCCCAAGCAGCATAGTAACAATTTGATTTTGCAAGAGTAAGAGCAATATACATATCAGCAAGCTTATGCTTAATTGCTTGATAGGAGCCTATTGGTCGTCCAAAAGCAAATCTCTCTTTTGCATAGTTAACGGCCATATCAAGTGATGCTTGAGAACCTCCAATTTGTTCATAAGCAAATAGAACTGCTGCTTGATTAATAATTGATTCATAAATATCCCATCCAGAAATGTCATCACCAATAGCCTGAGTGTCTACACCGTCGAATGTTATTGAGAAATGACCTCTGCTCTCATCAATATTCTCCTGGTGTTCAATTGAAACCCCTTCATGAGATAAATCAGCAACTTGAAGGCAAACACCTTTATCCGATTTAGCAACAACTAATGCATGAGTTGCAATTCTCGCGTCAGGCACAGCAATTTTCTTACCATTTATTTTTCCTGATTCGCATGATAATTTAATATTATCTTTTGAAGGTGCAAAGAGATCTTCTGTTACCGCCAAGGTTCCAATAACATCTCCAGATACTAATTTTGGAAGAAGATCTTTTTTCATTTCCTCGCTTCCATACTTAATTATTGCTTCTGTGAACAAATATACAGAAGATGAAAAAGGAACTGGGGCTAAAAATCTTCCAAGCTCTTCAGCAATAACACATAGCTCCAAATGCCCTAAACCAAGACCATCAAATTCTTCAGGAATTCTAATACCAGTCCACCCTAGGTCAACAATTTTCGACCATAGTTCTTCATCAAAATGTGACTGATTTTCTAAAACTGTCCTATTTCGTGATAGGGCATTTTCTTTTTCTAAGAATTTTCTTGCTTCTTCTTGAAGAAATTTTTGATCGTCTGAAAAATCTAAATTCATTATAAAGTTTTAAGTTAAGGTAAAATAATCAATTATTATATGCTAAATACGTTTGAATTTTAATTATCAATGGCTAGTAAACTTAAAATTACAAAAAATCTACCTTCATACCTTGAGAAATCTTCAAAAGGGGGACTTCTAATAGGATTTATATATGTAATTGCGTTTATGAGCATTTTATTTTTAGCTATATGGCAAACTTTTGAGTCTGAAAATAACAAATCATCAATGAAATTAGTGGATGAAAGACTTTCACTTATTGAAGAACAAATTAATATTGTTGATGAAACTAATAATGATTCTATGACTGATATAACCTCATCAATACAATTTCTTGATAAAGAAATAAGAAAATTATGGGATTTAAGCAATAAAAGAAATAAAGTAGATATTCAAAAACTTACCGAACAAACAAATGAAATAGAAAAATTGTTGTTAACTATAAGCAATGATATCGAAACAAATCAAAAGAATCTTTTATCAATACAAGATAGCGTTAGTAAAAACATAAAAAAAATAGATGATCTAGGTCTATCTTCTGAGGACTTAATTTCCCTGAAATTAAGTTTGAATAATATTGATACGCAATTGATATTGCTTGATGATTCTGTTCAGGCACTTAATAACTACAGAAATCAACTAAATCAGGTGATATTAGAGATTCAAACACAGATATCGAGTGTTCAGAATTCTCTTAACAACGATAAAGTTGTTCAAAATTAACAATTTATTTAATATATATATGTGAATAGGTTCGTTTTACAGGTTTTTTTGTTCCTTGCGTTTATTCCTTTAGCTATTCTAGTTGGTTATGGAATTCTTGTGATTGCGCCAATTTTTTGCTGTTTTCTTGCAATTAATTCCTATAAATTTAACAATTACAAAGAAATGTATATATGGATGGCATTTGGTGGTCTTTCTTTTATGCTTGCCTTGTACATGCTGGGAGTTTTATGAGCTTTATAATCAAAGGATATTTACTTATAATTGGTATTGCTTCAATGGTAATGGGGTTATGGGCAATGTTTGGACCAGAGTTTGTGTCTTGGTATCCTGCCTTTGGTGGTGTAGAAAGATATACTCCCTTAGCGAATTTTATTAGAACAATGTCTGGAGTTTTTGTTGCATCAGGTTACATTTTAATTCGATTTATCTTTTCGTCCTCTAAAGTTCAACTTGGTACGGTTTTAATTTATTTGTGTGCATTCATGCTACTAGGAAAAGCCTGTGGACTATATTATGAGGGATATCATTTTTATGACATTATTGCGTCAATATTGGGTGTACTTACTCTTATTGGACTGACTATAATTCACAGACAAAGAAAAAATTTACTTAATTACGACCTTTAAAAAATTTTTCCACTAAGACAATATATCTATATATAATGCATATGCATGGGGATGTGGTGGAACTGGTAGACACGCTTGGCTTAGAACCAAGTGCCGCAAGGCGTGGGGGTTCGACTCCCTCCATCCCTACCATTTTTATATAAAAAATAGATACTTTTTTTATTAAAATGCTAGTTAAATTGTTTTTTGCATATATACTCAAAAGAGTATGTTAGATGATAACTTACATAAAAGACGGGGAGTATCAGCATAGCTGGGACCGCTTTTATTATTTGACCCAGCCTTTGCTGGGTTTTTTTTTGAGAGGATATGAATTATGAAAAACTTTAGAACAATTTTGTGCACACTAATTTTGGCACCGTTTATTTTGATTTCACAAGAGGTTGAAGAAGTCATAGTAACAGCCAACAAAAAAGCTGAGACTGTTCAAGAAATACCTATGAATATATCTGTAATAACAGAATTAGCAATAGAGGAACGAGGAATAACTAATCCTGAAGACTACTTGAGATCTATTGCTGGTGTTTCAACACCTGGTGGATCAAATTACTATACTTTCAGAGGATTAAATACATCTACCTCTCAAAGATCTTCAGGAACGTCATCTACTTATATTGACGAAATTAACGGTTCACTAATGAGCTTATTTGATATTGAAAGAATTGAAGTACTCAGAGGGCCTCAGGGCACACTCTATGGATCTAATGCTATTGGTGGAACAATCAGATACATAACAAATAAACCAGATTCAAGTGCAGCTTACGGAAAAATTAGGCTTGGCTATGGTGATAAAGTTAAAGCTAATGATCCTGAGACTAGCATCGAAATGATGTACAACATGCCGCTAACTGACAGTCTTGCTGTTAGAGCTGTATATTCACAGCTTGTTTCTCCAGGTATCTATAAAAATATTCAGACAGGTAACACTGTTGGTGAAGAAGATGATTCTCAACTTATGATCACACTTGGATTTAATAATGGCGGCAAATTAACTGGAAGCTTGAGGTATGTTAATTTTAATAACAAAGCATATGGTATTTTAGAACCAGGTCAGAGCAAGCCTGGAAGTGCTGACGTTTATGTTGAAGGCTGTCCTCAAGCATCAAGTTGGTGGTATAACTGGGACGGTGATCCAACATGTTCACGTTTGAGTGCAATATCTGGATTTGCAGCAACTGAAGCTGATTATCCTAATGGAAGCTCGGTGCTTACAAACTATGATCCAAAATATGCTCATGCTTTAGCAGCAGACGAGTCTGAAGATATTACAAGGGAAACACTAATAGCAAATATTAAATATGATTTTGGTGCTTTCGATGCAAATTTAATTATCTCTGATAGAACAGTAGAAGAAGATGCTGTGACTGATTGGGCTAGAATTGATATGGATGATTATGTTCCTGCACCGCTAATTGTAGATGGTGATAAATATTATGAGGACACTACAGAATTGAGACTAGTTTCAAAACCTGGAAAATTTGAGTGGACTATTGGTTACTATAACTATAAGTTTGAAGAACAACCTAACTCAATTTCACAAACTCAATATGCAGTCGATTCGTATTGGCTAGATTATGTTACTTCTATTGCTGCTGGAGTTGATCCAGCTGTTTATGATGCTACAGCATATTGCCCTCCATTTTGTTCTGATCATTTAGGCTATCCTTACTTGTATTATGCTTCTTATACTGAATTTAATGAGCAAGAAGAGACGTCTTTTTATGGTCAGTTTGACTACAACGTAAATGATAAATTGACGCTTACATTGGGCATTAGAGATTATGAAATTGAAGATGCATCAAAAACATATCAATATGGTATTTTTTATATGGATAGCACTGGCTGTGACGGTACTGATCCAGCAGGAACTGACTGTGCTGAATTATCTGGTTCAGAGTCTGATACTAGAATGAAATATGCTGTTAGTTATTTGGTAAACGACGACTTAACCTTGTATGCAACTCAAGCAGCAGGATACAGACCTGGGGGAAACCAGGCACCACTTCCTCCATTCTGTAGTAGTGATGAAGCAGCACAAGCAAACTTCTCAAGAAGGTTCAATTCTGATGAGGCTGAAACAACTGAATTCGGAGTTAAAGCTAGAGGTGAAAACTATTCGGCTAATGTTACTTATTTTGATGTTGATTGGGACGGAATAATAATCCAAGTCACACCTGGTTGTGGTTGGAGATATAACTTTAATGGAGGTAAAGCAGAAACATCTGGTTGGGAGGTTGACTTTACTTACGCTATTAACGATTCAGTTTCCTTAGATTTTGCAGGAAGCTCAATGACTGCAGAAACATCAATTGATATTGCTTCACTCGGAGCATCTGCAGGTGACAGACTTCCAAATACTGTTGAAACCCAGTGGAATCTTGGTGTTGTCTATGACACAACCATAATGTCATATCCTTCATACGCAAGACTGGACGTAAATTATTACGGTGATAGTTTTAATACTTTTGCCGAGAATCCAAATTCAAGCTCTCCAGATTATACAAAGTTAAACTTTAATCTAGGATTAGATTTGAATGAAAATTCTAAATTACAATTATCTGTAGATAATCTTACAGATGAGAGAACTGAAGCATATATTTATGCAGTGAATGATACATCCTGGAGACCAAGAAATTGGATGCAGTGGATACCTCCAAGAACTGTCAGCTTGAAATATTCTTTTAGTTTCTAAATTTTAACGGATGAAGAGATATTATCTCTTCATCTAACTTTAGTTAGCTATAAAAATACTTATCTAGTATAGTTTTTTAAAATTAGTTAAAACTATATGAGAATTATTTTTATATATTTCCTTACACTTTCCATCATTGTTTATTCTGATAATGAAGATATTGTAGAAACAAATATAGTCAATTTAAAAGAATACTCTGTCGACAAAAGCTCATATTGCAAAGAGAAAGCTGAACCAAAAAAATTAATATGGTCCCAGAATTTTGATGAAAATTATCTATCTCCAAATGCTTGGAATTATTCAACTTCAAATGGCTTTTACGATGGAAAAGAATTTATTAGCGGTTGGGGCAATGGAGAACTTCAGTACTATACAAAACCCAGAAAATCAGAAATTAATACCAATACGTCTAAAAACCTTTTTATTGAAAATGGGTATTTAAAAATACAACCTATATATAGAAAAGATAAATCAAGAATTAGCAGCGGTGAAGCTGCATATAACTTTACTTCAGCAAGAATTAACACTAAAAACCTAAAATCTTTTTCCTATCCATCAAAAATTTCAATATGCTTCAAGGTTCCAAAAGGAATTGGATTTTGGCCTGCATTTTGGTTGATGCCAAGTGAAGATATTAGATGGCCAGTTGGAGGAGAAATTGATATTTTAGAAAATAGGGGCAGAATATCTAATATTTCAAGCTCTGCTCTTCATTTTGGCAGACAATGGAATAAAAAATCTACGCTTGTTGGTGAAGCTCTAATTCCAAGGCAGGTTCGCTTCCAGGATAAATTTCATTCTATATCTTTGGTATGGAAGGAAAATTACATTGCTTTTTATCTTGATAATTCTTCGGATCCATATTTCACCATAAATTCTGATCATCCAGAATTTCAAAAATATAAGTACCCATTCAATAGAGATTATTACATGATTTTAAATGTAGCTGTTGGAGGTAAATATGATGATTATTGGGTTGATTTTGATGCATTTTGCAATGATGAAGAGTGTTCAAATAAAGAAGATCCTGATAGTCATAGATTTATAATTGATTGGATTGAATATGAGAGACTTTAAAAATTATCAATTATAATTAGTGTATGTCTAGGGGATTTATATTATCAGATGAAATTCTTGATCATGAGATCAATTCTCCTGCTTTTGAAGAAAAGCATAACTTTGATGCATCAGGTAAATTAAATGATTTAGAGCTCTTTACTAAAGGGCAACCCTTCAGTCTATATGAAGAGCTTAGAGAAAATGCACCAATATATTTTCATGAACCTATGCCTATGGATCCTGAGCCTGGTTATTGGGTATTAACTAAATATGAAGATATAAAGTATGTATCAATGAATCCAAAAATTTTTTCGTCGCAATATGCTACTGGCAATATGCTAACGCTAGGATCAGAAGAAAATAGACACCCTAAATTATTTAAATCAACTATAGACCATATGTTAAATTTGGATGGAGAAATGCATCTTAATCTAAGAAAAGAGCATATGCCATTTTTCAAGCCTGGGTACGTAGATGAATTAAAACAAAAAGTTTCTTTGAAAGTTACTGAGTTACTGGATCAAATTGCTCCAATGGGTGAGTGCAATCTTGTTAAAGAAGTATCTCAACAATTACCTATATATACTCTCTCAGAAATACTTGGAATTCCAAATGAAGACAGACAAAAATTAGTCTCTTGGATGGAATTTCTTGAATTAGCCCAGTACTTTACTTATGAAATGATAAAAGAGCAAAATGAGGGCAAGACAGATTCAACCCCAGATCCTGCGATGATAGATATGTTTAATGCAATGGTTGATGAAATGTTTGATTATGGGAGGTTCATTCTTAAAAACAAAAGAAAGAATCCCTCAAATGATCTTTTGAGCGCTATTGCTAATGCAAAAATAGAGGGTGAGGAACTTTCTGATGAATTTCTAGATGGGTCTTGGTTGTTGATAATTTTTGCAGGTAACGACACTACTAGAAATACAATGAGCGGCGGCATTAAACTTCTTCATGAGAATCAGCATCAAAAAGAGTTATTAATTAATAATTATGACTTACTTCCAGCTTTTATAAATGAGACTGTAAGATGTGTTTCACCAGTAATTCATATGAGAAGAACATCTCTCATTGAAACAGAAATAGGCGGTCAAAAGATTGGTCCTCATGAAAAGATAGCATTATGGTATGGAGCTGCAAATAGAGATCCAGAAATTTTTGATAAACCTGATGAATTTAATATTCAAAGAGAAAATGCAGAAAAACACCTTGCTTTTGGTATAGGAAGGCATACATGCCTTGGTAAACCAATTGCTTTGATGCAATTGAATGAATTTTATTCACAATTTCTTAAGAGATTTCCAGATTTTGAAATGAATGGTGAATGGAAGGTGGCTCCAAATAATTTTGTTCATGCTATCCAAGAAATGCCAATTAAATTCACCAAAGAATGATAATACCTTATAGGTTTAAAGTAGTTTTTTTATCATTCTTAGCTGTTTTTATTTGTTATATAGATAGAGTTAATATTTCTGTTGCAATCATTCCTATTCAAGAGCAGTTTGGATGGTCTGAATCGCAGGTTGGTATTATTTTGGGATCATTTTATTTTGGATATATGATTACAATGATTCTTGGCGGATATTTAGCTGATAAATATGGCGGTAAAAAGGTTCTTGGATATGCTCTACTAATTTGGTCATTATTTACAATCATTACTCCTTTTTTTGCATACCAGGGATTGTGGTGGTTAATATTAATTAGAATTCTAATGGGTCTTGGAGAAGGGGTTACTTTTCCTT
>CACMIG010000005.1:0-81004 GCA_902613705.1 uncultured SAR86 cluster bacterium
TTCAGCCATTACTGTTGCTGCATCATCAACTGCGCTTGGTGATGGTGATTCATTAAAATGAATATCCCAAGCATCTAATAATTTTGCTTTTGTTAGATTGATATCTAGTTCAAGTCCATTTTCTTTTGCTACCGCAACTATGTCAGCTTTTTTCATTTTGTTAAGAGCTGATTTTGTAGGAATTTCTCTAGTATCTTCTAGGCTAATTTCTTCTTTTTTTGGTTCTTCAGGCGCGGATGAACCACCAAATAATCGGGAAAAAAAACCTTTTTTCTTGTTTTCTTTACTATCACTCATAATATTCGCCTAAAAAGGGCTATAGGATAGCCTTAGATGACCATTCTTCCAAGAGTTTTTTTTGTTTTTTTGTTAATTTTATTTTTTTAAGTAAATCAGGTCTTTTTTTAAATGTTTTAAGTAATGACATCTCAGATTTCCATGCCTCAATCTTTCCGTGGTTTCCGGATAATAATATTTCAGGAACCTTGTTAGAATCAAAAATTTCAGGTTTTGCATAAACATCTTCTTTAAGTAATCCATTAGAAAAAGTATCTTTCAAATATGAATCCTTATTTCCGAGAGTCCCAGGTATATGTCTTGAAATTGCATCAATTAAACATATTGCGGCATACTCTCCACCACTCAAAATAAAATCTCCTATTGATACTTCCTCATCAACGTAGTTGTCAATTACTCGTTGATCAATTCCCTCATATCTGCCACATATTACAGTCAGATTTTTAAGTTTAGAAAATGAAATTACTTTTTTTTGAGTTAGTAATTGTCCCTGAGGTGACATATAAATAACTGGTCCAAGTTTTCTTTTATCTATACTTTTAATAGTCTTAATTAATGGTTCTGCCATAATAACCATACCTTCCCCACCTCCGTATGGCTTTGAATCAACATTTTTATGCCTATTAGTCGCGTTTTTTCTTATATCCAAAGGTTTGATTGACAATATGTCTTTTTTCATAGCTTTTGAAATCACACCAGAATTTAAAATTTCAAATATTTCTGGAAAAATTGTTATAACATTTATATTCATTCTAATAATCGCTTTGCCAATAAACTTTAAGAACTCTTTCTTTCTTATCAATAGAGTCTATAAATTTTTCTTTTATAAATGGTATAAGTCTTTCTTTTTTATCAACGGAATCAGACGTCGGCTTAACTATTAAACAATCATTAGCACCAAAGTTATTAAGTTCTTTTACTTCTCCTAAAATTTCATTTTTATTTATTCCAATTACGATCATTCCTTTTAAATCATGCCAATATACCTCTTCAGATTTAAGCTCAGGAAGATTTTCTGAGGAAATATAAAGCTTTATGTTGGTGTATTCTTTAATTTCATCAACACTATCTATGTTTTTTAGTTTAGCTAAAAATTTTGAATTATTTTTTTTAATGTATTCAATTGATAATTTATTTTCATTATCTATAAAAATGTCATCAATATAGTTGAGAATATTTTCCTTTGGAGAACAGAATGAGTTTACGAAAAATTCTCCCTTAAGACCTCTAGGTTTTCCAATGTTGGCAATACAAACTGATTTATTTTTTTTCATCTTCTGAAGAATCATCTTCAGCTGGAGCTTCTTCCTCGGCTGGAGCTTCTTCCTCGGCTGGTGCTTCTTCCTCGGCTGGAGCTTCTTCTTCTGCAGGTGCTTCTTCTGCAGGAGCTTCCTCTGCAGGAGCTTCCTCAGCAGCAGCTTCCTCAGCTTCTTTTGCTAATTTTTCTGCTAATGCAGCTTTTTTGGCAGCAGCTTTAGCCTTTTTTGCTTCAACTTTTGCTGCGAATTCCTCTGGTGTTAATTTAGCTTCTTTAATTAACGCACTAACTCTTTCGCTAAGTTGTGCGCCTTTTGATACCCACTCATTAATTTTTTCAAGATCAATTCTAAGTCTTTCCTCTTGCCCATTTGCTGTTGGATTAAAAAAACCCAATCTTTCAATAAATGCTCCGTCTCTAGGACGTCTTTCGTCAGCAACAGTTATAAAGTAATAGGGATTTTTCTTTGCCCCACTCCTAGCTAATCTTATTATTACCATACTAAAAAATATCTAAATTTGTTTAAAAAGATGTGTATTTTAGGGTAACCTTGCTAATATTGATAGTATTATTATGCAAAGTTTTAATTAATCTTAATTTTTAATGAGTTTTATCGCCCAAGTAACTATAAGTATAGTTATATACTTTATTATTAGATTCTTTTATCAAAAAGAAAAATCTTTGTATTTTGCTGGATTTATAGCAGCATTTTCATATGTTTTAATTTATTTGGCGACTTATGAAATTATAAGTATTATGCCTACTATTCATTTCATGGTAACTGGATTAAGCCTACTTTTCATATTTATCGCCTACAATGAAATTATTATTCTTGAGAGGAAGGTAAGAAAGGTTAAAAAAGGTGAGTTAATAAACATTGAGCCTTTCTCTGTCGAAAGAAACTACAAAATCGTATTTAAGCTTCTTGGAATAGGATTAATTTTTCTATCATTGGCTTTAGTTTCAGGATTTAGTTTGCAAACTATTTTTACTGCAAATCTTTTATTTAAAGCAATTTTCACATTCATTGCTTGGATTATATTCTTAGTAACATTTATTGGCGTTCAATATGCAAATTTCCCAATTAAATATGCAACTAGAAGCCTATTTGTATCAATGTGGGCTGTCCTAGGTGCGTATTATATGAATTCATATTTGGTTGGTTCGTAATGCAAGAAGATCCCTCGTTAATAGTTCTTTTTTCAACACTAATATTTTTATTAATTCTTAGTGGATTTTTTTCTGGTTCGGAAACTGGAATGATGGCTGCGAATAAAATTAAGTTAAGAAACTTATCAAAAAAATCTAAAACTAGTGCTAAAAGAGCGTTGGATCTTTTGAAAAGACCTGATCAGCTGCTTTCTGCAATATTAGTTGGAAATAATTTTGCCAATATCTTAGCTTCGGCAATTGTAACTATAATGATGCTTAATTACTTCGGAGGAAACGTTGTTCTTGGATCAATAATCTTAACTATTGTGATTTTAATTTTCTCAGAAATTACTCCAAAGACAATGGCTGCCATTAAGCCTGAGAGTTTTGCAACTAGATCATCTTTTATATTAAATATTCTTGTATACATTTTTAAACCTTTGATATTTCTTACAAACTTTCTAAGTAAGCAAATTCTAAAAATATTTAAATTAGACGCTAAAGACGCGACATTAAATGAGAATCTCAATACCGAAGAACTTAGAACACTTCTTGAGGAATCTGGAGACCTAATTCCAAAACAATATAGAAAAATGCTCTCCTCAGTTCTTGGTATGGAAGAATTGATTGTTGAAGATATTATGATCCCTACTTCAGAAATAATTGGTATCGATATAAATATGGATTACCAAAATGCAACAAAAATTATTCAATCAACTGAATACACAAGACTACCAGTCTATAAAGACTCTATTGATAACATGATAGGTGTGCTTCATCTAAAAGATTCTCATGCATTTCTTAAAAAATTTAATGAGCAAAAAGACATAAATAAACTGCTTCAAAAAACTTATTTTGTATCTCAGTCAACATTGCTTATGAAACAATTGAGGGAGTTCTTAGCTAGCAACCAGAGCATTGCTCTTGTTGTTGATGAATATGGAGAGATTGAAGGCTTAATATCAGTTGAAGATATTTTTAAAGAAATAACAGGTAAATTTGGTGGTGATAAAGAGGAGCTTGAAAGAGAATTTATTAAATTAAAAGATGGATCTATATTGACTGATGGTAATTCTAAAATAAGAGATTTGAATAATTATGTTAATTGGGAAATTCCTGAAACAAGCTCAAAAACAATAAATGGGTTAATAACTGAATATCTTGATCAAATTCCTCAGGCTAATTTATGTATTGAGATAGATAATTATAGATTTGAAATTCTCGAGTTAGAAGACAATTTAATTTCAAAGATTAAAATAAAAAAGGGAGCTATTGCTCCCTAGAAAACTCTATAAATCTTATAAAAAATCAGTAATTAATTTAAAGATTATTGCCAAAACAAAAGAGGATGTTATTACTGCTCTTACGCTGGCTATTACTGGCAGCATCTTGCCCCATATAGCATTAGCTTCAATTACAAAGATTATAACAAGACCAATAATAAGACTTAAACTACTCCAATCTTCTAAAACTAAATAAGAACCAGGAGCATGAGCCGAGTAAACCATATACATCAGCATAGGAACAGAAAATAATGTGTTTGTTCTGGATGCTAAGCCTGCTTTTGCAGCAGCAGTTGCTACATCTCCATCTTTCATACCAAGGACAATTTTTTGATTTCTCCATATGATTCCCCATACATTGAGCATCATTATTGTTCCCATTGTCACACCTAATATTATTTCTGTACCAATTCTTGCTGTTATTTGATGAATAAGGATCAAGCCTGTTAAAAAAGTGAAAAATGCTGCCCATCTAAACCACCATAACGCATTTGGAGCTAATTTTTTCATTACGTCTGCTTTTGCATCAGGATCTGCAACTTTCACATATTCTGTTTGAACAAAATTAAAATAATACAAAAGTCCAATCCATGCTATTCCAAAAAGAATATGGAATGATCTAAAAAAAGCTTGATCAGTTAGTAAGTCCATAATAACTCCTCTAAAGTGTGTAGTTATATATTAATTGAAATAGTAATTGAAATCTAATAAAAAACGGGGATAAATCCCCGTTTTTTTTTAAGTAAAGGTTGTATTACATCATACCGCCCATACCGCCCATACCGCCCATATCTGGCATTGGTGGCATTGGTGTATCATCTTTAGGCACGTCAGTTACCATTGCCTCGGTAGTTATCATCATACCTGCAACTGAACCGGCAGCTTGAAGAGCAGTTCTTGTGACTTTAGCTGGATCAAGAATACCCATTTCAATCATATCACCGTACTCACTTGTTGCTGCATTGAATCCAAAAGAATCTTTACCATCTATAACTTTATTAACAATCACTGATGGTTCTTCTCCAGCATTTGAGACAATTTGTCTTAAAGGAGCCTCAAAAGCTTTTTTGGCAATATTAATTCCAACATTTTGATCATCATTATCGCCTTTAAGCTTTGAAACAGCCTCAAGACATCTGATTAGTGCTGATCCGCCTCCAGGGACAACTCCCTCCTCTACAGCAGCTCTTGTTGAATGAAGTGCATCTTCTACTCTTGCTTTTTTCTCTTTCATCTCTACTTCAGAGCCTGCACCTACTTTGATAACTGCGACTCCTCCAGCAAGTTTAGCTACTCTTTCTTGAAGTTTTTCTTTATCGTAATCTGACGATGTTTCCTCAACTTGAGCTCTAATTTGATTAACCCTAGTAGCTATAGAATTTTCATCTCCAGCACCATCAATTATGGTTGTATTGTCTTTATTTAAAACTACTCTTTTAGATGTACCTAAATCTTCCACAGTTGCTCCTTCAAGTGAAAGACCGACTTCTTCTGAGATTACAGTTCCACCAGTAAGTATAGCTATATCTTCTAACATAGCTTTCCTTCTATCTCCAAAACCAGGAGCCTTACATGCTGCAGCTTTAACAATACCTCTTAAGTTGTTAACTACTAAAGTAGCTAAAGCTTCACCTTCAATATCTTCAGCAATTATTAAAAGAGGTTTACCAGCTTTAGCAACTGATTCTAAAAGAGGTAATAAGTCTCTAATATTAGATATTTTTTTATCAAATAGAAGAATATATGGTGTATCAAGTTCAACAGTCATATTATCTTGATTGGTTATAAAGTAAGGAGATAAATAACCCCTATCAAATTGCATACCCTCAACAACATCAAGTTCATTTTCAATACCACTTCCTTCTTCGACTGTGATTACACCCTCTTTTCCAACTTTTTCCATGGCTTCTGCAATAATTTCTCCAACTGCAGTGTCGCCATTAGCAGAAATTGTACCTACTTGAGCAATCGCCTTATCATCAGTACATGGAACACTTAGTCCTTTAACGTGCTCAACTGCACTAGATACAGCCTTGTCAATTCCTCTTTTAAGATCCATTGGATTCATTCCAGCAGCAACAGCTTTATTACCTTCATTAACAATAGATTGAGCCAAGACAGTTGCTGTAGTAGTTCCATCTCCAGCCTCGTCAGAGGTTTGAGAAGCAACTTGTTTAAGCATCTGAGCACCCATATTTTCAAATTTGTTTTCTAATTCAATCTCTTTAGCAACCGAGACTCCATCTTTAGTAACGGTTGGAGCACCAAAAGATTTATCTAATACGACATTTCTACCTTTTGGTCCTAATGTGACTTTAACCGCATTAGCAAGAGTATTAACTCCATCAAGCATTTGCGACCTTGCATTATCACCAAATTTAACATCTTTAGCTGACATAATTTATCTCCCTATTCTTATAATTTATTCAACAACGCCGAAAATATCTTTTTCACTTAGAATAAGATATTCTTCGCCGTCTAACTTAATTTCATTGCCGCCATATTGGCCAAAAATAACCGTATCACCAATTGATACATTCATAGATACAGACTCACCTGAATCTGAAACCTTTCCAGGCCCGACTGCTACAACTTTTCCTTGAGAAGGCTTTTCTTTTGCGGAACCTGACAGAATTATTCCACCAGATGATGTTTCCTCTTCTTCAGTTCTTTTTACAAGAACATTGTCATGTAATGGTCTTAATTTCATTTATCTCTCCATATAAATTACTAAAATTTATCTTATCCAATAATTAAGGGCTAAAAAATATAAATCAATAGGTGATTTAACTTTTTAACTTATTAATTAGATGCGCAATTGTAACTCCAAAAAGGTTTGCAAGTAAGTCAAAATACTCAAAATACCTATTTGGATGAAAATAATGTATTAGTTCGATAAACGCCCCAAATAAAAAAATATAAATAGCTAAAGTCAAATTAGAAATTTTGAATTTACATGAAAAGCCAACAAAGCAAAGGTATGCATAAATTGATAAATGGACTAATTTATCAAACAACATAGACAAAGAATTAAATCTTGGAATGTCATTAGCATTTACAATGCTTAATATAAAAACAATAAGAAGTGAAAAATAAAATATTAGCCTGCTATATTTCATTATCTTGTTATTTAATTAAATTAAAAAAACTTCTATTTTGATAAATCATCAGTATTGCTGGAAAAGCTAAGATCGATGTAAATATATAAAAAGACATCCATCCATAGGAAAATCCATATAAGCTTTGAAAACTTTCAACTATTAATCCAGAAAATCCTGCAAATATTTTTCCTAAGAATGCCATTAATGAGGTCAATAATGCATACTGAAATCCTGTATACTTTTGAGAAACTAAACTAGTTAGGAAAGTAATGTTTACAGTACCAACGATTCCTGCTGCAGTACTATCGGAAGCTACAATTGAAGCCAATAGAGTAAGATTTTTTTCACTTAAAGCTGCATAAGAAAAAAATAAGTTTGTAAACATTACTAAAACACCACCAATAATTAATGACTTATATAAACCAATTCTTTTTATCAATATGCCGCCTAGAAAGACTCCAAAAATTGTTGCAATTAATGCGACTACTTTCACAATATAACCTATTTCCTCAAGCGTATAGCCCATATCAATATAAAAAGGATTTGCCATTGGGCCCATTACAATATCAGTTAATCTGTATGTGGCTACAATTAAGAGAAGAATTGAAGCCATCTTTATTCCAAATCTAGTAAAGAAATCCTTTAATGGTTCAATTATTGAATTGATATGATTTAACTTCTGAAGATCATGATTTTGTGATTCGCTTGAAATAAGCATTGATAAGACTATATTCACAATAAATATTAAAGCCATTAATTGATAAGCAAATGACCAAGAGAAATTAGCTGCAATTATTAATGCTAAAGAAGACCCTACTAAAATTGCAATTCTGTATCCGAACTGATAACCAGCTGCTAAATTTCCTTGATCTTCTAGCTTAGCACTTTCAATTCTATAAGCATCTATTGCAATGTCTTGTATCGAACCAGCCAAAGCAATAATTAGAGCAATAAACGCAAAAAAAGAAAGATTTGTTATTGGATTTATAGTTGAGAGTATATATAAAGAAATGATTATTATGATTTGCATCAAAACAATCCAACTTCTTCGTGAACCAAAAATATTAAAAAAAGGTATCGAAAATCTATCTATAAATGGAGCCCAAAGAAATTTGATTGAATACGCTAAGCTAATCCAACTTATAAAACCAATAAGGCTCAAATCTATGCCTACATCCCTTAACCATGCAGTTAGTGTTATTAGAATTAATACATAAGGCAAACCAGAGGCAAATCCAAAGCCCGTGAATGAGATTATTTTTAAATAGTCATTCTTAATCATAGAGCATCTAAATATCTTCGCCATTCAAATTTATTACCAGGATCTGTTTTCCTTCCAGGTGAAATATCAGAATGGCCAACAATACTTTCCTTATTTGTTTCTGGATAATTTTTAATAATCAATCTAGAAATTTTAATCAATGATTCGTATTGTTCGTTTGAATAAACATCACAGTCTGTTCCTTCCAGCTCAATTCCAATTGAATAGTTATTACAATCTTTAATACCTTTAAAGGATGATTCGCCAGCATGCCATGCTCGCATGTTTAAAGGTACAAATTGAATAGTTTCACCAGTTCTCTTTATATAAAGATGAGATGATACTCTCATATCTTGAATCTCTTCAAAATAATCATGATCAGATGTTATAAGTTTGTTCATAAAAAAATCTTCCACATAGTTGTTTCCGTAAACATTTGGAGGAAGGCTAATTGAGTGAATTACTATTAAGCTTATTTTTGTGTTTTCAGGTCTTTCATTAAAATTTGGAGAATTGACGAATTTTATATTTTTAATAATATGATTTTCAATTTCCATTTATCTCAATCCAGGAGGCATTTTAAAATAAACATTCTCAGTATCTTTACCATCCTCAATAAGCTTTGCTCCAAAATAATCTTCAAGAGATTTTGCGATTTCCATAACTCTTGATTCTGGAGCAGATGCTCCAGCTGTAATAGCAATATTTTTACATTTTTTAATATCCTCAAGATTTAAGTCTGAAAATTCATCTATTAAAGTTGATTTGCAACCACATTTTTCAGCAAGCTCTTTAAGTCTATTCGAGTTTGAGCTATTTTTTGATCCAACTACAATAATATAATCTGATTCAAGAGCTAACTGTTTTACAGCATCCTGCCTGTTTTGTGTTGCATAACAAATATCGTCTTTTTTTGGAACTTCAATATTTGGAAATCTTTTTCTTAGTATATCTATTATCGCAATTGTCTCATCAACACTTAGTGTTGTCTGAGTAACAAGAGCAAGACTTTCACTATTGTTTACATTAATATTTAGTGCATCATTCTCATCTTGAACTAAATATATTGAACTATTTTGCGAATTTATATGACGGCCCATCGTACCCTCAACTTCGGGATGACCTTCATGACCAATTAAAATAATATCTCTATTTGCTTTAGCATGTTTTCTTACTTCCATGTGAACTTTGGTAACTAAAGGACATGTGGCATCAAAATAATTAAGATTTCTTGCCTTAGTAGTCTGCTCTACTTCGCTGGATACTCCATGGGCACTAAAAATTACTAATGAATCATCAGGAATCTCATCAATTTCCTCAACAAATACTGCGCCCCTATTTCTTAAATCATCCACAACTACTTTATTATGAACAACCTCATGTTTCACATACACAGGAGCCCCATATATATCAAGAGCTTTATTAACAATGTCTATAGCTCTATCAACACCAGCACAAAAACCTCTTGGGTTGGCTAATTTTATTTCTTTAGTCATTTCAAATAATCTTTTAATTCAAAGTATATAATTAATATCGCACCTATCGTTATAAATGTATCAGCTAAATTAAATACAAAAAGCGAGTAATTATATATTTTCAAATGAAGAAAGTCTGTTACGCTCCCATCATTAATTCTATCAAGGACATTTCCAATCGCGCCGCCAGTTATAAATGACAAAGCAAGTTCATTTCTATCTTTAGTTTCATTAATAATCATCCACAAAAGATAAAGAGTAATCAATATTGTTAATATCAATAATAAATTTGAAGCCAATTCACCCTTATTATCAAAAATTCCAAAAGCAATTCCTGAATTGTAAATTAGTAGAAGTTCAATGAAAGGAAAAAAGGTTTTTATTGATTCTCCAAATAGCAAATTGCTATTTGCATAAACTTTTGAGGATATGTCTATTAATACTAGGAAAAAAATAATTAATATAAATCTATAGCTATACAGATTTTCTTTGCTCGCCATCATTTTCTATATTATCAATACATCTATTACATAGCTCGGGATGTTCTTTGTTAGATCCCACTGATGAACATCTATGCCAACATCTTACACATTTGGTATTACTTGAAGGATTGACTTTAATTTTAAAGTTTTTTCCTTTACTTAGGTTTGCCTCTGAAGAGATAAATAAAAAGTGAAGTTCTTCTCCAAGCTTTTTTAGAATACTCATGTCATCTGCAGTAGCTTTAATATCTACAATTGAATCAAGTGATCCTTTAATTGTATTTTCATTCCTCATTTCCTCTATTGTTTGATTGACAGCATCTTTAATCTCAAAAATTCTTTTCCATTCAGATTTATTAATATTAGATTTAGAATCCTCTTCAAAATTTTCAAAGTTGGAGAGAAAAACAGAGTCTTCCTGACTATTCAATCTGTTACTTGTTTGCCAAATTTCTTCTGCAGTATAGGAAAGTATTGGAGAAATCAGCCTTACTAAAATATTCAAAATACAGTCAAGGCTTGTTTGACAAGATCTTCTTGCTAAAGAATCATTTTTGCATGTATAAAGCCTATCTTTAATTATATCCAGATATACTCCTCCTAATTCGTTAACACAAAAATTATGTATTTTTTGAATTGCTTTATGGTAAGAAAAAGATTCATATAAGCTTATGACTTCTTTTTGAAGAGTTTTTATCTCATTTATAATCCATTTATCAAGTTCAACTTGGTCTTCAAACATAACTCTATCTTTATCACTAAAATCGCTTAAATTTCCTAAAATAAATCTAAAAGTATTCCTTATTCGTCTGTATTGATCTGAAGTTCTCTTCAATATTTCGTCAGATGCTACCATTTCACTTCTAAAATCTGTTGAGGCTACCCAAAGCCTTAAGATATCAGCTCCTAGGCTATCCCAGACTTTCTGCGGAGAGACAACATTTCCAAGTGATTTTGATTGTTTTCTTCCTTTTTCATCTACAACAAATCCATGAGTAAGAACCGTTTTATACGGCACTGATTTATTCATTGCTATACTTGTTAATAATGATGATTGGAACCATCCTCTATGTTGATCTGAGCCCTCTAAGTAAAGATCGGCAACAACATTAGCGCCAAATCTTTTTGCAGAAACTGCGAAGTGGGTTACCCCAGAATCAAACCAAACATCAAGTGAATCAGAGGTTTTAATATAATCTTCATGATCATCTATATAATCTTTCAAATCTAAGTTATCCCAAGCAGAAATTCCATCTTTTTCAATAATTTGTGCAAATTTTTCAAATAGACTATCTTGATCAGGATGTATTTCACCAGTATCTTTATGAACTACCAAAGTTATAGGAACACCCCAGTTTCTCTGTCTTGAAATACACCAATCAGGCCTATCGGTAAGCATAGATTCAATTCTTTGAAGGCCCCAAGAGGGTTCCCAATTAACACTTTTAATTAACTCAAGAGCATCTTTGTTTAAGTTATTTTTATCCATTGAAATAAACCATTGTGGAGTAGATGTAAAAATTAAAGGGGTTTTTCTTCTCCAACAATGAGGATAAGAATGATGATAGTCTTCAATATTAATTAGAGCGTTATTTTCTTGTAATTTTTCAACAATAAGCGGGTCTGCTTTCATAGCTGGTAGTCCTGAAATAAAATCTAGCTCATCTTTGAAGAAACCCTTATTATTAAGCGAGTGGATGGTTTCAATATTGTTTTTCTTACATATTAAATAATCATCCATACCATGAGCAGGAGCGGTATGAACACAACCTGTTCCTGTTTCAGTAGTGACATGATCTGCATGTAGTAGAACTGATTTTCTTTTTAAAAAAGGATGAATAAGGTCAATACCAATTAATTTATTGCCTTTTATTGTCGATATAACATCAAATTTTTGCTTCCATCTTTTGGAGCATTGATCAATCATATCAAATGCAATTACATAAAATTTATTTTGCATGCTAATGAGTGAGTATTCGAATTCAGGATTAATACAAACAGCTACATTTGAAGGAATTGTCCATGGCGTTGTTGTCCATATAACAAAGAATATTTCGTCTAAATCCTTAAAACTAAACAAATCTTTTACCTTCTCTAAAGATGAATCATCTACTTTGAATGAAACATCAATTGCTTTTGATGTTTTATCAATATACTCAACCTCTGCCTCTGCTAATGATGACCCACTTTCTTGGCACCAATGAACGGGCTTCTCACCTTTTTCTAGGTGACCTTCTCTAAAAATAGTACCTAAAGACCTTACAATGTCTGCTTCAAATTTTGGATCTAATGATTTGTATGAATTTTCCCAATCACCAAATACTCCCAATCTTTTAAAATCGTTTAATTGATTATTAATTTGGCTTTCAGCATATTCTTTACAGGCTTTTTGAAAACTTTCTTTATTTTTCACGAGTTCGCTATTTTTTCCATGTTTCTTTTCAACATTAAGTTCAATTGGAAGTCCATGACAGTCCCAACCCGGCACATAAGGAGCATTAAATCCTTGAAGGGTTTTAAATTTAATAGTTATATCCTTAAGGATTTTATTAACTGAGTGTCCTAAATGGATGTCTCCGTTTGCATAAGGGGGTCCATCGTGTAAGAGAAATAGTTCTTTATTCTCATACTTCTTTCTGATCTTTGCATATAAGTCTTGTTTGGACCATAAATCCAATATCTCTGGCTCTTTTCTGGGCAATCCAGCTTTCATTGAAAAATCAGTATCTGGAAGATTTAATGTATCTCTGTAGTTAACTGTCATTGGAATTTCGTAAAATATTTTTTGCTATCGATATATCCTCTTGGATTTGTGATTTTAACATGTCTAAATTATCAAATTTCTTTTCATCTCTTATTTTTTCTACAAATTTAACACGTAGTCTCTGGGAATAAATATTCTCATTAAATTCAAATAAGTGAACTTCTAATACTGGTTTTTCACCACCAACAGTTGGTCTAACACCCATATTAGCTATCCCATTTAAACTTAGATCATTTAATTTGCATTTAACTGCATAAACTCCCTTAATTGGCAATCTTTGATTAGGTAGCCATATATTTGCCGTTGGAATATTAATCGTTCTTCCTAAATGTTGTCCATGAACGATTTTTCCTGAAAATGTATATGGTCTTCCAAGTAATTTTTCAGCATTATTAAAATTATTATTTAAGAGTTCCTCTCTTATTCTTGTGCTACTTACTCTTTGGCCGTCCAAGGTTATTGTCTCGGTATTTTCTACCAAAATTCCTTTTTTCTCTCCCCAATTTTTTAATAAATCAGTATCCCCTTTTCTGCCTGCTCCAAATCGGAAATCATCCCCTACAGTAAAACTTACTAAATTTATTGAATCTAAAATTTGAGAAATAAAGTCATCAGGTGACATTGTCCTAAGTTTGCTATTAAATTTTAAAAAACAAGCAAAATCTATTTTACTTTTCTTTAGAAGTTGAAATTTTTCTCTCCATGGGCATATTCTTGGAGGTGGAACTTGATTCTGATCTCTTACTTTAGAGAAATACTCTGCAGCATGAGGCTCTGTAAAAAAAACTATTGTTTTTGCATTATATTTTTGTGCATTATTTTTTATTTTTTCTAAAATTGCCTGATGTCCTAAGTGTAATCCATCAAAATTCCCTATTGTTCCTGATAAAAGAACATTGGGATGTCTTAATTTAAACAACTTTAAGTTATGTTGACCTCTTATTAAATACATTTTAATTAAATAAAAATCTTAGTGGCTTATTTAGCATTAATCTTGAAATTGAAAAATAAATAACTATAGAAGCAAAGACTTCAATTGATAAATTAAATATCCGTTCAAATTGAGTTAATTTCATAAAATTTATCTCTGAAGTATAAAAATATAAAAAAATTATTAAAAATAAGCTTGAAATGAATACGTTTAAACTAAATTTATTTACAACACTCGTTGATTTAATAAACCCATCTCTATACAAAACAATTTCTAGAGTTAATACGCTTATTATAGCTGCTAAAGAACTGCCAATTGCAATACCTACGTGTCCATAATCTAAAACAAATGCTAGATAATAATTAAATACAACATTCAAAAATAACGATACTAAAGCTACGTACATTGGTGTTTTGGTATCCTTTCTTGCAAAAAATGCTGGAGTTAAAACTTTCATGAGCATAAAAAAGGGCAATCCAAATGAAAATGCCATCAGGCTATAAGATGAATTAATAACATCCATTGATGTAAAAGCGCCTCTATAAAAAATAGTACTTATCAAGTCTTCTGCACAGAAAAACAAACCTATTAAAGATGGTAATCCAATATATAAAACAAATTTTTGACCCTTTTGAATTCCTGCAATAAATTTATCCTTTTCATGATTAAGATCAAATTTTGATAGCGTTGGCAGTAACACTGTGCCAATTGCAATCGCAAAAATCCCCATTGGAAACTGAATTAATCTGTCAGAAATATATAGCCAAGTTGGGCTTCCTGTTTCTAGTAAAGATGCAAAAATTGTATCTATAAGTAAATTAATTTGAATGATTCCGCCAGCTAAAACTGCAGGAACAATTAGTCTAAAAAACTTTTTTATACCTGTGTTATTAAAATTAAGCCTTGGAATTGGCAATCTATTTATTCTCCATAAAGGTAAAATTTGAATTAGTAGCTGAACTATACCTGCTAACAATACTCCCCATGCAAGAACATAAATAGGCATTTCGTACTTTGGCGCAATTGCCACTGCAGCAATTATTAAGGATAAATTAAAAAAAACAGGTGTGTAAGCTGGAATTGAGAACCTCTTATGAGTATTTTGAATCCCGCCTGCAAAGGCTACTAGTGAAATTAAAGCTAGATATGGAAACATTATTCTCAAAACATTAATTGCCAAATCTTTTTTTAAAGGATCAAAATAAAAACCAGGAGCAAAAATAAAAATAAATATTGGTGCAAAAATTAATACGATTAAAGTAAAAATAAATAAAGTAGTTATGAGAATTCCAGCAAGGGAATTTAAAAACTCAAAAGTACTATCTAAATTATTTTCTTTTTCATAATCACTGTATATTGGTATAAATGCCTGATTGAAAGCTCCTTCAGCAAAAAATCTTCTAAATAAGTTTGGAATCTTTAAACATATTACAAAAATATCATGAAATATTGATGCGCCCAGTAAGTTTGTTGTTGAAATATCTCTGATTAAGCCAAATATTCTAGAGAAGCCTGTTCCAGAAACAACTTTTCTTAAATTATTGAATAATCCACCAGAAGATTCTTTATTTATATTATTGATTTTGTTCAAAATCTAAAGATGCAGAATTTATACAATACCTCAAACCAGTTGGTTGAGGTCCATCATTGAACACATGACCAAGGTGAGCATCACATTTAGAACACTTTACTTCAGTTCTAGTCATTCCAAATGACTTATCTTCAAACTCATTAATACAATCACTATCAACAGGAATAAAAAAGCTTGGCCAACCACAACCAGCATCAAATTTAGTATCTGATTCAAAGAGACTTTCTCCACAACAGATGCATTTATAGACGCCATCTTCGTTAAAGTTCCAGTACTTACCAGTGAAGGGTCTTTCAGTGCCAGATTGTCTGGTTACTATAAATGACTCATCGCTAAGAAGTTTTTTCCAGTCATTATCTGTTTTAGTATGGTTCGACATACCTAATTGTAATTAAAAAGAGTGTGATTGGATAGAAAATAGATTTTAAAGACTTTAAGCAGTCGATCTATTATCAGGATATAAAGAATTGGTATAGTTCAAAAAATCATCAATTAATTGTTCTGTTGGTGCATAGATTCTTCTTCTCTTATCTTCTGAAGATGATTTCTCGCTAATATAGCCCAATGCAACTGCTTGCTTTAAAACTTGGAGACGCTTTATTCTGGAGGCATATTTTTTTGGGACAAGTGAAATTGCGTATTCCTGAGACATCTCATTATTTTCTAGATGCTCCCACATAAAACTCATTAAAAAATAGAATCTATAGGTATCAGCTTGAAAAAATTTTAGAGAATCAGGATTATCAGGATTGTCGAGTGTTTGCTTTAAAATTGTTCTAATAACGCTCTTGGCGTTAGAGATATAGCTATTTTTTTGTAAAGTATTCAATTTAATTTTAATGTAATAGTTACTTATATAATTTTATATGCAATCTAGATGCCAAAATTTATACAAATACTATAAAAAGTTTATATATTTAAATTTTATGTATATTTCTAATGAGTATTGTTTGGAAAAATAATGCTTTTAAGCCAATTTATGAATGTATTATTTTGTAGCGAATATCTATCAAGCATATCAAAGTCATAGGCTAGTTTTTTTGGATCTTTAAAAAAATCTTTTCTTGTATTAAATTCTCCTTGATCAAGTTTCTTTACAAGTTTTGCAGGATTTCCAGCGAAGACACAATTTTCCGGAACATTCTTAGTTACAACAGCCCCCGCTCCTATGATACTATTTTTTCCAATAGTAACTCCCTTACATATGATTGCACTATCACCAATCCAAACATTATCTTCAAACTTTATTGGTTTAGTCTTGCCCACTGGTTCAGCTCTATCATATATTCCATGCCAATCAGCATCAGAAATATAAGCTCCATGAGCAATCATGCATGCATCACCTATTTCAATTTTTTCAGCTGATATTATTCTGACTCCAGGAGTTATTAGAGAATATTTTCCAATGGATATTTCACCTTTATGTTCACCAATATTCCAAGCAGTTAGTTGAACTTTTGCATCACTTGCTCCAATTATTGTTGGGTAATCATCAATGCTTACGTTATATCCAAATACTTTTATATATCTTGGTTTAAAATATGCCCCACCTTTTCCAAGGTGCTTAAATTGAGGTTTTAAGAAATGGCTTACATATATTTTATTTAACTTAGTGGTATATTTTTTCAGCCAATATGGTCGATTATCTTTTCTAATAACTTTCTCCTAATTTTGATATTTTAATATGATAAAGTACGCAAAAAAATAATAAAAACTTAATTTAAATATGGCCAAATATTTTTTTGAATTCAAACAATTAATAAGAATAGGAATTCCAATTTTTGGTTCACAACTCTCATATACATTAATGGGTGCAACCGACACCATTATTGCAGGAAGAGCTAGCGCAAATGATCTTGCGGGACTTGCAGTTGGAACTGCTTTTTCTAATACAATATGGTTTTTTTTTACAGGAATAATTTTTGCTGTAACGCCTATTGTTGCTCAATTATATGGAGCAAAAAAGTTTCTAGAAATTGGTCAAAAACTTAGAGAAATTCTATGGGTTGCTGCAGGACTTGGACTTTTTATGGCATTCATATTTTTCAACATGGATATAATTATAAATTTACTACCCATAAAAAGCTCAATTACATCAATAACCATAGATTATTTAAAAGCTGTCTCAATCGGTTGGTTTTTTGTAACTATTTTTACTTGTTTAAGATGCTATAGCGAAGGTATGACATATACCAAACCAGTCTTTTATATTGCCTTTGCTGGAATGCTTTTAAATATCCCGTTAGATCTAATATTTGTCTATGGTTGGTTTGGTGCACCAAAACTTGGTGGTGTTGGATGCGGTATTGCTACAACTATAGTTTCTTTCATAATGATGATATCAATATTTATTTATATAAGTTTTTCAAAGAACTATAAAAAAACTCAACCCTTCTCAAAGTTTTCAAAACCCTCTATAGCAACAACTAAAGAGGTCCTTAAACTTGGTTTACCTATTGGTCTTGGTATTTTTATTGAATTAAGTATGTTCTCTGGAGCTGCAATAATTTTAAGTGTATTGGGAGAAATAGTAGTTGCAAGTCATTCTGTTGCCATAAATATTGCAAGCCTATTCTTTATGGTTCCTTTAGCCATTGGATTGGCCTCTTCAACCAGGGTTGGTAATTTGATAGGTGAGAAAAACCCTATTCAGGCAAAGATTGCAGCAACATCTACAATAATGTTATGCATCTCAGGCGCTCTAATTAACAGCGTCATTATTATTGCATTTGGATCTTTTATAGTTGGTTTGTACACCACTGAACTCCCGGTATTAGAATTAGCAGTGAGCTTGATTTTGTTTGCGGCAATCTTTCAGCTACCTGATGGAATTCAAATGGGTGCTTTAGGAAGTCTACGTGGTTATAAAGATACTTTTATCCCAATGATTTTATTATTAATTTCATATTGGGTATTTGCAATGCCGATTGGTTATTACCTTACTAATTATGGATTTGGTGATCCTTTGGGCGCAAAGGGTATGTGGTTTGGGATGATTATTGGATTAACGATTTTTTCTTTTTTATCAATTTTTAGACTAAGGTGGGTAATGAAATCTAATATAAAAAGAATTAGTGTTGAAGAACCTCTGCCACTTTAGAACCTATAGAAACTAAATTATCTGCAATGTGGACTCCACATTCCTTTAGTTTTTCGATTTTATCTTTTGCGGTACCTTTTCCTCCAGCGATTATTGCTCCTGCATGTCCCATTCGTTTACCAGCAGGCGCAGTTTGTCCAGCAATATATGAAATAACAGGCTTAGTAACATTATTTTTGATATATTCTGCTGCAGCCTCTTCAGCATTGCCACCAATCTCTCCAACTAGAACAATTGCTTCAGTTTGATCATCATCCTCAAAAAGCTTTAACATATCTATGAATGATGATCCTGGAATTGGATCGCCACCAATGCCAACACAACTGCTTTGCCCAAAACCAAGATCGGTTGTTTGCTTTACAGCCTCGTAAGTTAGGGTTCCAGATCTAGAAATAATACCTATTGAACCTGGTTTATGAATATTACCTGGCATAATCCCTAATTTTGCCTCACCAGGTGTAATTACACCTGGGCAATTTGGTCCAATTAATCTTACTCCTAAATCATCAATTCTTTTTTTTACTTCAAGCATGTCAAGTATAGGGATGCCCTCAGTAATACAGACAATTAATTTAATACCAGCTTCAGCTGATTCTATTATGGATTCCTTACAAAATTTTGCAGGGACAAAAATAATTGATGCATTTGGGTCTAATTCTTCAACAGCTTCATCCACAGAATTAAATACTGGTTTTCCCAAATGTTCCATACCTCCTTTTCCAGGTGTAACGCCGCCAACAATATTTGTTCCATATTCGATAGATTTTTCTGAATGAAGGGTTCCTTGAGACCCTGTGAAACCTTGAACAATCAATTTGGTATCTTTATTAACTAAAATACTCATTTAGCTAGTTCCACTGCTTTCTTGGCTGCGTCAGCTAAGTCATTAATACTATCTATTTTAATATCTGCTTTTGATAGAATTTTTGAACCTTTATCAGCACTGTTACCCTCTAATCGAACAACAACAGGTATTTTTACTTCAACTTCTTTGATAGCTGCAATAATTCCTTTAGCAATTAAATCGCACCTTACAATGCCTCCAAATATATTCACTAAAACAACTTTTACGTCTGGATCTTCAAGTATTATCTTAAATGCTTTAGCAACTCTTTCTTGAGTTGCAGTTCCTCCAACATCCAGAAAATTTGCAGGATTGCCTCCATAAAATTTAATAGTGTCCATTGTCCCCATTGCTAAGCCAGCTCCATTTACCATACAGCCAATATTTCCATCTAGAGAAACATAACTTAAATCATTTTTTGCAGCCTCAGCCTCTTGAGGGTCTTCTTGAGTTTCATCATACATTTCTAGTAATTCAGGTTGCCTAAAAAGTGCATTTGAATCTATGTTAACTTTTGCATCCAAACATAATAGATCTCCGCTATCAGTTATTACAAGTGGATTAATTTCTAATAAGCTTAGATCTTTTTCTACAAATAATCTTAGAAGATTGTCTATCATTGAAATAAATTGAATAGTTTGAATATCATTTAATTTTAAAACTTTTGCAATATTTGAAGCTTTATCAGGTAAAGATTTATCACCATAAACTACATCTTGATAAATAATCTTTTCAGGCATATTTTTTGCGACATCTTCAATATTTACACCACCTTCGCTTGAACCAATAAACACTATTTTTTGCGAATCTCTATCAATAACAGCACTTAAATAAAGTTCTTGAGAAATATTTGTGCATTCTTCTATTAGAATTGAATTGACAGGTTGTCCCTTGGCATCAGTCTGATAGGTTACAAGGTTATTTCCAAGCCACTTTTCTGCAAATTTTATGCCATCCTCAGGAGTGTTAATTAATTGAACTCCGCCAGATTTTCCTCTGCCTCCTGCATGAACCTGAGCCTTGACTACCCAACTTATGCCACCTATTTCATTGCATGCATCTGTAACTTCATCAGCACTATATATAATTTTTCCCTTTGAAACAGGTAAATTATATTCTGCAAATAAGGCTTTGCCTTGATATTCGTGAAGGTTCATTATTTTTTATTTCCTATATGAATTGCCTGATTATTTACGGATAAAGCTGCCTCATGAAAAGCTTCTGAAACTGTTGGATGACTGAACATAGTTAATGCAATATCTTCAGCACTTGAACCAAATTCCATTGATATTAAAGCCTGTTGAACTATTTCTGCAGCTGCTGGACCAAAAACATGAACACCTAGAATAGAATCTGTTTTTTCATCTGAGATCACTTTAACAAAACCAACTGATTGATCTACCGCAAGGGCTCTACCGCTAGCAGCAAATGGAAATTTACCCACTTTGTATTTGATACCACTAGATTTCAATTCATTTTCATTTTTTCCAACCCAGGCTATTTCAGGATGTGAATAGATTACATTTGGAACTAAATCATAGTTAACTTCTGCTTGTTTATTCGCAATTCTCTCAGCAACCATAATTCCCTCTTCACTACCTTTATGTGCAAGCATTGGACCCCTAACAACATCACCTACGGCCCAAATATTTTCTACAGAAGTTTGACAGTATTCATTAACTTGAATAAAACCATTTTCAATTTTGATACCTAGGTTTTTTGGAAAAACTTTATCTGAGTTTGGCTTTCTACCAACAGCAACTATTAACTTATTGAATTCAACCTCGATTTCTTTTCCTTCATGCTCATATTTAACTTTTACTGAATTCTTTAGCTCTTTTGTACTAGTAACCTTTGAAGCTAATTGAATATCTAATCCTTGTTTTTTAAATTCTTTGAGAGATTCTTTAGAGATGTCTGTATCAGTCATAGGCAAAAAGTCCTCCAGTGCCTCTATAACAGTTACTTCAGAACCTAGTCTAGACCATACACTTCCAAGCTCTATGCCAATAATTCCAGCACCAACAACACCCAATCTTTTAGGAACACTATCTAAAGCTAAAGCTCCAGTACTATCAACGATATGCTTACTAAAACTTGCAGCAGGAATTTCTATAGGAGAGGAGCCTGTGGCGATAATTATATTCTTAGCTTCTACTTTTTCAGAAGAACCATCTGCCTTATCAATTTGAACAGTATTTTTTGAAATTACTTTTCCTTTGCCACAAATACTTTCAACTTTATTTGTTAAAAATAATCCATCTATTCCGCCAGTTAGTTTTGAAACAATGTTATCCTTTCGCTCCATCATTGTTTTTAAATCTAATTTCACATCTCCAAGTTGAATTCCATGATCGCTTAGATTTTTTTTAGCTTCATAATATCTATGTGACGAATCTAATAAAGATTTTGAGGGTATACATCCTACATTTAGACATGTTCCACCAAAGTTAGGCTTACCTTTATCATTTGATAATTCTTCAATACATAAAGTTTTGAGGCCTAGCTGAGAGGCTCTAATTGCAGCAACATATCCCGCTGGACCGCTACCAATAACAACTACATCAAACATATTTTCTTAATATTATAAATTTAATAACAATCTCTCAGGAGATTGGAGCTGTTCTTTAATAGATACCAAAAACGTAACAGCTTCTTTTCCATCAAGTAACCTATGATCATAGCTCATAGCAAGATACATCATTGGTCTTATTACAACCTCGCCATTTATCGCAACAGGCCTATCTTGAATTGCATGCATTCCCAATATTGCAGTCTGAGGTGCATTTAAGATAGGCGTTGAAAGCAATGAACCAAATATACCTCCATTTGAAATGGTAAAGGTACCTCCTTGCATTTCATCGATTGATAATTTTCCATTTCTTGCCTTGTCGGAATATTCAAGAATCGATTTTTCAATCTCAGGAAGTGATTTTGTATCTGCGTCCTTAATTACTGGAACGACAAGACCTCTTTCAGTAGAAACTGCCACACCGATATCTTGATAACCATGATAAACAATATCATCACCGTCAATGGATGCATTTACAACTGGGAATTTTTTCAAGGCTTGAACTGCAGCGATAACAAAAAATCCCATAAAACCAAGTTTTACCCCATGTTCTTTCTCAAATTCTGATCCATATTTTGACCTTAATTCTTTAATAGGCATCATATCAACCTCATTAAAAGTAGTAAGCATAGCTGTTTCTTGTTTAACTGAAACCAATCTTTTAGCAATAGTTGATCTTAGTCTTGACATTGGCACACGCTTTTCTGGTCTATCTTCATTAATAGAGGAGCTTGTAAAAATGTTTTCTTCTTGATTTTCAGTATCTAAATGATTGATTACGTCCGCTTTAGTGATTCTATTCCCTTTACCAGATGGTTTTATATCATCTGAATCTAGATTTTCTTCAGCAATTATTTTTTTAGCGGCTGGACCAATTTTATTTGTAGATTGTTTGTTCTTAACAGGCTTTGTTTCTGTCTTTTTTTCTGGTTCTTTTTTATCTTCAACATTGACGTTGGTTTTTTCTTTAGCTTTTGAAGATTCGCCAGATTCATCAAATTCACCAATAACTTCAGCACTTTGAACAATTTCACCTTCATCCTTAATTATTTTAGAAATCGTTCCATCAGACTGCGCAATAACTTCAAGGACCACTTTATCAGTTTCTATTTCAGCAATAACATCGTCTTGACTGACATTATCGCCCTCTTTTTTTACCCAATTAGCAATTGTTCCGTCAGCAACAGACTCTGGAAAAGTAGGTGCTTTGATTTTAATACTCATTTATCAATTGCCTCATTAACTAGATCCTTTTGTTGTTGAAGATGAAGCTTCATTAATCCAACTGCAGGTGCTGCTGCTGCTGGTCTGCTTACCAAACTAACCTCAAGACCATCACCTAGCCTATCTAAAACTCTTTGAATTCTGTGTCTATGGCTAAACCACGCACCTTGATTTAAAGGCTCTTCTTGGCACCATACAAATTCTTGTACATTTTGATACTTTGTAAGGATTTCTTCAAGGTCGTCATAAGGAAATGGATACAATTGTTCTATTCTTACAACAGCAATATCTTTGCAGTTTTCTTCTTTTTTCTTTTCAATAAGATCGTAAAAAACTTTACCTGAACAAAGAATTAAGCGTTTTATCTCCTCAGGTTTTTTTATATTATCATCAATTACACAATCAAAACTTCCGTTTGTTAATTCGTCTAAGTTAGAAACAGCCATAGGATTTCTGAGTAGGCTTTTTGGTGATATTACAACTAGTGGAGTTCTCATTTTTCTTATTGCTTGTCGTCTCAAAAGATGAAAAATTTGTTTTGGAGAACTTGGAACACAAACTTGTATATTTTCAGATGCGCATAATTGCAAAAATCTTTCAATTCTTGCGCTGCTATGCTCAGGACCCTGACCTTCGTATCCATGAGGTAAAAGCATTACAAGACCGGATAATCTTTCCCATTTATGTTGTGCAGAAACTATGAACTGATCAATTACAACTTGAGCTCCATTTGCAAAATCTCCAAACTGAGCCTCCCAAATAGCAAGTCCACTTGGCCAAGTAGCAGAATAACCATATTCAAATGCCAAAACAGCTTCCTCCGATAGCAATGAATCATATATATCAAACTTAGATTTATTTTTTTCAGCTATATCCGATAAAGGTATGTAACCCATTCCATTCTTAGAATCAAAAACACAAGCGTGTCTATGTGAAAAAGTTCCTCTTCTGACATCTTGGCCGGTTAATCTTATAGGATAACCTTCATTTAGAAGAGTTGCGTATGCCATTGTTTCAGCATATCCCCAATTTATAGGAATTTCTCCATTATTCATTCTCAATCTATCATCAAAGATTTTTTTAGCTTGTGAGCCAAGATTAAATGATTTTGGTACCTTGCAAACAGCTTTGCCAAGCTTCGTAAACTTGTCTTTATTAAACTTGGTATCAACTTTGGACCACCACTTAACATCCATATATGGCTCCCAATCAAACCAAAGTTGATCATTTGGATTTTTTGCTAAATTTTTTGCAACACTTTCTCCACCTTCAAGAGATTTTCTATATTCACTTTTAATTTTTTTTGCTTCATCAGATGTTAATATTTCATTATCTATTAAATTTGTTTCATACTGATTTAAAACAGATGGATGTTTTGAAATTTTGTTATACATCAAGGGTTGAGTAGCTGAAGGATCATCAGCTTCGTTATGTCCTCTTCTTCTGTAACAAAATAAATCAATAACGATATCTTTTTTAAATTTGTTTCTATACTTACAAGCAATTTTTGCTGCATTTACAACCATCTCCGGATCATCACCGTTCACATGAATTACAGGGGCTTGGATAATCTTTGCTACATCAGATGAATAATCTGTTGATCTTGAGTCATTGATATTGCTTGTAGTGAAACCAATTTGATTGTTTACAATAATATGAATCGTTCCACCAACATTGAATCCCCTTGTTTGAGACATTTGAAGCGATTCCATAACAACTCCTTGTCCAGAAAAAGAAGCGTCTCCATGAAGAAGAATTGGCACAACTTGTGATCTATCTTTATCTCCAATTCGATCCTGTCTAGCTCTCACGGAGCCAATTACGACAGGATCAACAATTTCTAGATGAGATGGATTATTAAAAAGTGAAACATGTACTTCACCACCAGGTGTTTCAAAGTTTGATGAGAAGCCTAAGTGATACTTGACATCTCCTGTAGAAGCACCCTCTAATTCAGTATCTTCATCAAAAGCAGAGAATAGTTCCGATGGAAGTTTGCCTAGTACATTGACTAAAAGATTTAGTCTTCCCCTATGCGCCATTCCAAAACATAATTGCGTAGCTCCCATTGATCCACAGTTTTGAATAACACTTTCAACCAAGGGTACCAATGCTTCAGCGCCATCAATTCCAAAACGTTTCATTCCTGGATATTTTGCAGACAAATATTTTGCAAGACCCTCAGCAGAATTTAGTCTTTCATAAATATTAAGTTTTTCATCAGGATTGAAGCTGTATTCAGTTAATTTCGACTCGAATTTCTTTTGAAACCATCTTCTTTCTTCTGAATCAAGAATATGGTTACACTCAATTCCAATATTTCCACAGTAAACTTCTTCTAATCTATGTAAAATCTCTCTTAAAGTTAATTTGTTTGAATTCGTAAAGGTATCAGTATAAAACTCTTCATCTAAATCATCATGCGACAGTCCATGAAACTCAATACTTAGATCCTCTATTACCCTTCTCTCCATCATACCGAGAGGATCAAGATTTGCTTTTAAATGTCCTCTATTTCTATATGATTGAATAAGCCTAATAACCTTACCCTGTCTTTCATCTATTGTTTTTTTGCTATTGTCGGATACCTGAACCTTGCTTCTTGAAAAGTTTCTAAATTCTTTGATGATTTCTTGATGAGATATTTCTCCATTAGAGTTTGAGTTCTTTGGAAGATTTGTAAAAAAATCAAACCACTCTTTTGATAAATTTTCAGGATTATTTATAAAAGTTTCATAAAGATTTTCAAGATAGGCTGCATGTCCCGCCGAGACGTGTGAGCTCCCCCAAAGCTCCTTCATAGATATTGTCATTTTGTATTTTACTGTCTTTTTTTATACCCCGTCAGAGACAATTATATCCTTTTTATTTTTATGTAACATTGATTTTATCTCACCAATTGCCTTATTTGGATTAAGGCCTTTTGGGCATACATTTACACAATTCATTATTCCATGACATCTGTAAACACTAAATGGATCAGATAATGCCTCTAACCTTTCTTGAGTTTTCAAATCTCGAGAATCTGCGAGAAATCTATAAGCTTGAAGAAGCGCAGCTGGTCCGACAAATTTATCAGGATTCCACCAGAATGATGGACAGCTTGTAGAACAACATGCACATAATATGCATTCATAGAGACCATCTAATTTATCTCTTTCTTCAGGAGATTGGAGTCTCTCTTGTTCCGGTGCAGTTGTTTCGTTCTGTAAAAAAGGTTTTATCTTCTCATACTGAGCATAAAATTCTGTCATATCCACAACTAAATCTCTAATCACAGGCAATCCTGGTAGTGGTCTTAATTCAATTTTATTCCTCCTAATAACGGAGGAAATTGGTGTTATGCAAGCCAGTCCATTTTTACCATTTATGTTCATACCATCAGAGCCACAAACTCCCTCTCTGCATGAGCGTCTATATGATATTGATTGGTCTTCTTCCTTTAGTAGATGTAATAGATCTAAAACCATTATGTCTCTTTCTGGCTTATCAATTACGTAATTTTTCATGTAAGGAAATTTATCCTCTTCTGGATTATATCTGTATAAACTTACCTTTAGCTTTTTATCAAACATTAATATGTCCTTATCTTAGGCGGAAAAGCCTCTACTTTATTGGGCTCAAAATTTACCCCTCTTTTAGAAACTTTTTTTGAAATGGGGTCATATATAGTGTGACATAACCAATTTTCGTCATCTCTGTCAGGATAATCATCTCTAGCATGTGCTCCCCTGCTTTCGGTTCTCTGATATGCAGAAATTGCTGTTGATTCTGCAACCTCAAATAGATTTTGTAATTCAATTGCCTCAACTCTGCTTGTATTAAACGCGTCACTTTTATCTTTTAAATGAAGGTTATCAACCTTTTCTTTTAGATCATTTAATTGGTCTAGGCCTTTCTTCATAAATTCGCCTCTTCTAAATACTCCAAAGTAATTTTGCATACATTCTTGGAGTTCTTTTTTTACAACTGCTGGATCATATCCTTTAGACGAGTCATTTAATTTATTTAATCTTTCAAGTGACTTTTCTATATCACTTTTAGTTGCAGAATCTACACCACCACCTGATTTTAGTTCACTCTGAATATGTTTTCCTGTTGCTCTTCCAAAAACAACCAAATCAAGAAGTGAGTTTCCACCTAATCTATTAGCTCCATGAACAGACACACAAGCAGCCTCGCCAGCAGAAAATAATCCAGGTATTAAATGATCCTGATCATTAATTCTTGTGAATGCTTGTCCAGAAATGTTTGTTGGTGTACCGCCCATCATATAGTGGCAAGTAGGCACAACTGGGATTGGCTCATAAATAGGATCAACATGTGCAAAAGTCCTAGACAATTCACATATACCTGGAAGCTTAGAATTTAAAACTTCAGCACCTAAATGATCAAGCTTTAGATAAATATGATCACTTTTATCGCCACAACCTCGACCTTCTAGAATTTCTAATACCATTGAACGAGCTACGACATCTCGGCCAGCTAAGTCTTTTACATTTGGAGCATATCTTTCCATGAATCTTTCGCCATCTTTATTAATCAAAAAACCACCTTCGCCTCTACATCCTTCTGTAACAAGAGAACCTGCACCATATATGCCCGTAGGATGAAACTGCCACATTTCCATATCTTGTGCTGGGAATCCCGCTCTTAAAGCCATTGCCAAACCATCACCAGTATTAATCAAAGCATTGGTAGTAGATGCATATATTCTTCCGGCACCACCTGTCGCAAGAACAGTTGCTTGTGCTTTTAAGTATGCAACCTCGCCATTTTCAATTGAAAAAGCAATTACTCCAGTAACTTCATCTTTTGAATTTTTTACTAAATCTACAGCAAACCATTCATTGAGAAAATTGGCGCCTTCTTTAACATTATTTTGATACAAAGTATGGAGCAAAGCATGTCCAGTTCTGTCTGCTGCAGCACAAGTTCTTGCAGCTTGACCACCTTTACCAAAATCTTTTGATTGGCCTCCAAACGGTCTTTGATATATTCTGCCATTTTCAAATCTTGAGAAAGGAAGTCCCATATGCTCCAGTTCAAACACGGCTTTAGGTCCTTCAGAACATAAATATTCAATAGCATCTTGATCACCAATGAAATCAGCACCTTTGACTGTATCATACATATGCCATCTCCAATCATCATTTGGATCAGCACTTGCAATTGCACATGTTATTCCGCCTTGTGCTGAAACAGTATGTGATCTTGTCGGGAAGACTTTAGATACTACGGCGGTCTTTAAGCCTGATTTAGCTAGCTCAAGAGATGCTCTCATTCCAGAGCCACCTCCGCCAATAATTAAAGCATCAAATTCAATTTTTTTAATATTATTAGTAAAGATATTATTCATATTATTTATAATTAAATATTAACAAACATTATAACCATATTATATATAAAATGGCAGTTAAATACACAATGCCTAACAATCCAAAAATTAAATAATAAATATATCTGAAGGTGTCAGCCCTTCTTGAAAGGCTTGCATTTAAAAAGCCAAGAGTTCTTTTTGTTAAATAATCTGTTCCAACTGTCCAGAGTCCAATGAAGGCATGTAAAACAATAACAAGAAATACAATTGAAGATAGAAATCTGACTTGAAATGAGAGAAAAAAATCAGACCATGAGAAAAAATTAATGTCTTGATTGGTAAATATAAAACTTAATATATAAATTAGATAGCTGAGTATTACTATTGAGGTGTATCTTTGCGAATACCAAATGAATGAACCTTTCATAAAAACAAATATCCAAAAAAAACTAGTGAAGTTCCTATCCATAAAACTATCGTAAAAATAGATGAATAATATGCTCCATTTAGGGACTCACCTATATGAAAAAAATCCATAATTAAATGCCTAATACCGGTAAGTATGTGATACCAAAATATAGAAATACTTAAAAATAGAAAAATAGAAAATGCAGAGATTGATGTAATTTCAATTATGAGTCTCTCAAAAGAAGCTTTTGAAGATATTGATTGATCAATCATGTATAACATCAAAGGAAGTGTAATAAAAAAAACATACATGCCAGACAATCTGTGAGTTATAGATGAAAAGGCAGACATAGGCAGTCTGATTTTTGTTAAATCTAGATATACTGGTCGTTCTTGCATCGTGTGCTAAATTATAAATATAAATAATTTATTATTAGGTTGAATTATAACGCAGATTTTTAGTTCAAATTGATAATTAGGGATTACTTTTTTGATTTTTTGATATGCTTTATCAATCGTTTTCTTTTTTTTACCTGTCTTTCTGAAAGTTTATTTTTTTTACCCTCATAGGGATTATCAGATTTTCTGAAAATAATTTTAAGTTGAATGCTTTTTAAATCAAGTTCAGTCCTGAAGGAGTTTTCTAAATATTTACGATAATTTTTTGGTATTTTTTTATCTTGATTGGAATGAATAATAAAAGTTGTTGGATGAATCCCTCCAAAATGGACGTGCTTAAATTTAATTTGTCTGCCGGATATTGATGGAGGGGGATTTATTTTTATAAATTTTTCTAATAATTTATTAAGCATTGATGTCGTAAAATTTCTTTTAGATTTTTTTATAATTTTTTCAGTTAATTTAAAAACTCTACTAAAACCTTTCTTATTTAATGCGGATATTTCAACTTGTTCGATGTTGCTTAGAAATTCAGATTGCATTTTTTTTGTAAGATATTTTGTTTTCAATTCTTTTTTACTTACTAAATCAACTTTATTTAATGCAAAAAGCACTGGTTTTCCATTATCAATGATCATGTTGAGTATTTTCATATCTTGGTCTACGACCCCGTCATCAATGTCACAAATGAAAATTACAATGTCACTTTTATCAATAGCATGCATTGCTCTTACAAATGAAAAATACTCAACTTTATGATTGCGTTTGTATCCTTTTCGAATACCAGCAGTATCAATTAAAATAAATTCTTCATTATTAAATATAAATGGAACACTTATTGCATCAATAGTTGTTCCTGCAATTTCGCTAACTATTAATCTGTCCTCATTTATTAAGTTATTTATAAAAGTTGATTTGCCAGCATTTGGCCTTCCAAGAATAGCGACTTTTTTTCCCTCAGGAAATTCAATATGAGCTTTTGTAGATCTTTTTTCGAGCTCTAGCTTAATTTTATTTAAATTTTTTGAGTGTTCAGCACTAATTTCTAAATAGTTCTCAACTCCCTTCTTCTTAAGATCTTCTTTTATATGGCCATCAGATTTTTTGTCAATTTTATTAAGAACAGTTATGTATTGTTTATTCAATTTTCTCAACTTTGAAATAATTTCAAAATCAAGATTACTCAAATTCTCTGAACTATCTAATAAAAATAAAACAATTTCTGACTCTTCAACTGCTATCCAAGCTTGATTAGAAATTGCTTCTTTAATCTCATCAGTATCTTTTGCGATTCCTCCAGTATCAACCAATAAAGCTCTTTTATCTTTAAGTTTCAAAAAACCATAATTTCTATCTTTAGTGAGGCCAGGAAAATCTGAAACTATTGCATCTCGAGAGTTTGTAAGTTTGTTAAAAAGGGTTGATTTTCCTACGTTAGGCCGACCAATTATTGCTATTGAAGTAAACATTTTTAAAATTCATTTTATATATTTATTGAATGAAGGTTGAACGCTTCATCTATTATATATAGGCTGTCACTTCTGCTTAATATTGACTTAATTGGTTTTCTTGAGATTTTTTTTCTGCCAATAGTTTTTCCATTTAATGTGTCAATTACATGAACATATCCCTCAAAATCTCCAACAACAAGACTACCCTTATAGCTAACAGCATTTGATAAGTCTCTGTTTATATAATCGTCATTGGTCCATGATTCTTGCAATGTCTTAAGCGCAAAACTTCTTAAACCAGAATTTGCTTCTACAATTGTTAACATTCCTCTGGAAACAATTGGGGAATAAAATGATGAGGTCTCATAACTCCACACTGACCTTTTTTGAGAGGTATCAAAGATATTTAAATTACCTTGATAGTTTGTGGTATAAATCAATCCTCCATCTACTACAGGACTGCTATCAGAATCTATAAGGTTTTCTAATTCTGAAACTCCTTTCACATATGAAATCGCACCATCCCATATTTGAAATCCAGAATTTAATTCAAATACACCCAACCTTCCATTATCAAATGAAACGTAGACAAGATCATCAACAATTACTGGGCTGCTACTTCCTCTTACCGTTAAAAGAGGTAATTTAGATCTATAGGACCATAAAATTTCGCCATTTTCTTTATCAAGACCTAAAAGTTCTCCAGAGCCAGTCTTAACAACTACTACCTTTGCATCAATTGCAACTTTGCTAAGTACTTCACCTTTAACATTAGTGGACCATAATTTTGATCCATCATTTTGATCAACAGCAATTACATTTCCATCTATATCTGAGACAACTACTAAACCAAACCCAGCAGATGTCCCAGAAGCTAAAAAATTAAGTTCAATAGACCAATTCCTGTCTCCGGTGGATGTATTAATTGATGATACATTTCCAGAAGCATCACTAAAAAAAAGATTTTGTGCACTAAAGTCTGGTAAAAAATTACCGATTTCATTTTCTCCTTTAAAGGAGTTTTTCCACTCAATAACAATATTTTTCTGATTTGAAAAAGTAATAAGTTCCTTTGGTTCATCTGGATCTATTTCATCACTTTTCCAGAATCTTAATCCATCCATTGATGAACATGAGCTGATAATGAAAATAGAGCAAAGTAGTATTAAGTTTGTGTATTTAAAAAATTTCATTTTACATATCAATGTTGGAAATCTTCATTGCAACAATAGTTTGTGAAGATTCATCAGTATATTTATTTCCAGCTTTTTCATATTGAGATATTGCTAAGTCGATTTTCCCTTGCTCAAGCAAAATATCTCCAGTTAGCTCATGAATATAGCCATTTGTGTCTGATGATGAATATAAATCAATCATTTCAAGAGCTTCGTCATGTTTCTCCATCGAGAGAAGTAATCTTGAGGCACTTACCCTTGCAATTTTGTTATAAATTCTATTTCCATTGAATCCATTAGTTATTTCAATGAGTTTGTTAAAATTGTCCAGCGAATCCATATAGTTATTAGAATTTGCATCAAAATTTGCTTTACTCAGTAATGCTAATTGCGTATATCCAGTATTTTTATAATCATTTAAAAATTTATCTAGTAAATTATTAAGATTTTCATTATTTGGATTTTCTTGAGATATTTCTACAAGCCATTCTTTGTAGACTAAAGATGCCTGCTCAGATTTCTTTTTTTCTATCTGATTATTTACAACAAAATAAGTAACAGCGCCAAGAAGTATAACAGCCAACAAAATAAGTAAATTCTTATATTTATCAATAAATTTCAAAAATGGAGCGAATCTCATTTCATTTTCGTATACGTTATTCATATTTCAACTCTAACTTAAATTTTTAATAAAGTTTTCTATTTCGTTTAAATTCATAGTAGATTGGTCTGAATCTTCTTTGTTTAGTGGTTTTATAATCACTGTCTTTGATTTTATTTCCTCGTCTCCTACTATGAACGCGTATGCAGCCCCATTCTTATTAGCCCTTCTCAATTTAGATTTTAAGCTTCCTTGAGATAATTGAACATCAATATCAATATTTTTGTTAATTGATCTAAGTTCGTGGGATATTTTATATGCTTTTGCTTCAGAATTACTAGAAATAATTATGAAAGAAATTAAAGTTCTATTTTTATTTTCTTGATATGAAATGAGAGCAAGTCTTTCTATACCTATAGCCATTCCTATAGCTGGTAGATCTTTGCCTCCAAGTTGAGCACTCAAATTATCATACCTACCACCGCCTAAGTATGCATCTTGAGCACCTAAATCTTCTGATATTGCCTCAAAAACAAAGCCTGTATAATAATCCAAGCCTCTTACTAAGTTGAAATCTATTTGAATTTCACATTTGTCACAAAATAATTCCTGTATAGATTTTAATAACTCTTTTGAACTATCTTGTAGATAATCTGAAATTGAGGGCGCCTTCTTCAAAATCTCTATAGTATTTGGATTTTTTGAGTCTAAAATTCTTAAAGGATTACTATCTAATCTTGATAGATCTTTTTCATCTAAATTAGATTTCATTGGTGTTAAATAATCTACAAGTGCCTCACAAAATAATTTTTTCGTATTAGAGTCCCCAAGATGATTAATTTTTATGAGCGGTTTTCTTATTTGTAATTTTCTATTGAGTTCACATATCAAAGAAATCATTTCAAATTCTGGAGCACCTTCTGAATAACCCAAAATTTCTATTCCTGCCTGATTGAACTGTCTATATCTTCCTTTTTGAGGTCTTTCATACCTCCACATTGGCCCTAAATACCATAACTTATGAGTTTCTCCATCTAATTTTTTTTCAATAATAGATCTGATAACACTTGCAGTTCCTTCAGGTCTCAATGTTATGCTTCTGTCATTTTTATCCGAAAAAGTATAGAGTTCTTTATTAACTATATCTGAAGTATCGCCTACAGATCTCTTAAAAAGATTTGTATTTTCCAAAGCAGGTGTTCTGATTTCAGACATCGCATAATTAGTAAAAATTTCTTTCAATATTTTTTCGGTTTGGAATACTTTATTGGCTAACGCATTCACATCTGCCTTAGTCTCAATCAAATCAGTCATTCCTGTTAATGAATTAATCTTTTCCATATTAACTTCTCAGAATGATCTTTTCAGATTCAATTTTTTGTTTTGAGATTTTGGATCTCACCTGTTCTTCAAGCTCATCAACAAGATCCTCATTTGAAATTTTTTTGTTGGGAGTGCCGTCAATATACAAAAGATTATTTGGGCTTGCTCCAGTTAGTCCAATGGTTGCCGCCTTGCTTTCACCTGGACCATTCACGTAACAACCAATAATAGCAACCTCTATATCATCTGAAATATCCTCTAATCTTTGTTCAAGTTCGTTAACAACTTCAATAACATTAAAGTTTTGTCTTGAACAACTTGGACATGCAACAATTTTAACCCCTCTACTTCTTATGTTGAGGCTCTTCAATATATCCCATCCGATTTTAATTTCATCTACAGGATCAGATGCTAGAGAAATTCGTATAGTGTCTCCAATTCCCTCTGACAAAAGCATCCCAACACCGATAGATGACTTTACCGTTCCAGCTCTGTAACTTCCAGCCTCAGTAATTCCAAGATGAAGAGGCTGATCAATTATATTTGAGATTTTTCTATATGCTTCTACTGTCATTTCAATATTTGACGCCTTAAGACTCATTTTGTAATTTTCGAAGTTAAATTTATCTAAAATATCAACATGCCTAAGCGCAGACTCTACTAAAGCATCTGCATTGGGTTCACCATATTTTTTTTGTAGATCTTTTTCTAGTGAACCAGCATTAACTCCTACCCTGATTGGAATATCATTATCAATTGCAGCACTTATAACTTCTTTTACTCTATCTTCTTTTCCAATATTACCAGGATTTATTCGAAGACAATCTGCAGAATCTGCAACTTCTAAAGCTATTTTATAATCAAAATGAATATCAGCTACCAAAGGAATATTTACTGCATTTTTGATCTTTTTAAATGCTTTTGCCTCTTCAAATCCAGGAACAGAAACTCTAACAATATCTGCACCTGCTGCTTCAAGATCCTTAATTTGGTTTATTGTTGAAACCTCATCACAGGTGTCTGTATTTGTCATAGATTGAATTGATATTGGATTATTGCCTCCAACAGGAACATTACCAACCTGTACGACTTTAGTTTTTTTTCTTTTGATCCAGTTACTCATTTAAAAATTAATGGTATTTACCCCAGTTAGTCTATTAGCATTAGTCAAAAAATCTATTTCAGTATTATTATATGACCCTTTAACAAAATCAGCATTACCAACAATTATTTTAAAAGGTATTTCAATTTGACGCTCATAAATATCTCCATTAGAAAATATCTGTGCCTCAATGAGCTCATTTTCAACATATAACTCAATCCAAGATTCTCCTGAAAATTCTAAAATTAGATTTTTATCTATGTTTTGTATATTGGTTGATGAGTGATTTTTTTGATTCACATTTTCTACAATTTCTGCAACATTATCGATATTGATATTTTCTTGTGGAATAACATCAGATAGTGGTTCAGTTTTAACTAAATAATAAATTCCAAAAATTACCATTAAAGCTAAAGCAAAAATTACATATAAATTGTTAAAAATGAAATCAAAATTATTTTCAAAAACAATCTCATTGGAAATTTTCTTATGTTTTTTCTCTATTTTTTGATCAAAAAGACTTGGAAATTCTGGTGAAATTTTTAAAAAATTTTTGTATTTATTAAAATAAGCTTTTGCAAATGATTCGCTTGGAAAGATACTATAATTTCCTTTTTCTATTGCGCTGATATAGTCTTTATTAATAAATAACTTTTCAGAAATTTCTTCAATTGTAAAACCAATATTATTTCTTTTTTCAGAAAATTTTTTTCCTGTTTTTACAGAACTAGCTGACTTTAATTCGTTACTCATTATATTGATCTATGCTTAATTAAATTCTTGCCCTTTATTGTATTTGAGAGCTCTCCAACTAATTGACCACAAGCAGCATCGACACCATCTCCCCTCGTGACTCTTAATGTTGTAATAAATCCTTTTTCTATTAAATATTTTTTAAAAGATTTCATTGTACTTTCCTTTGATCGTCTGTAGTCAGAGCCATTAAAGCTGTTAAATGGTATTAAATTAATCTTGCATGAAACATTTGATAACAATGCTGCCAGTTTTCTAGCATGATTAATTGAATCATTTACACCATCTATCATTATATATTCCATAGTAATATTTTTTTTTGATTCGAAGTGACTTAAATAATCCTTACAGGCTTTGATTAATTGTTTTATAGGATATTTTTTATTGATTGGGACTATTTCATCTCTTAATTTATCATCAGGCGCATGAAGTGATATTGCAAGAGAAACATCAATATCTCTTGATAGTTTATTAATCTTTGGAACTATTCCAGAAGTGCTGATAGTTATTCTTTTTCTAGAAAGTCCATATGAATTTTGATGTTTCATAATTTTAGCCGATTCTATAACAGCATCATAATTTAAAAGAGGTTCCCCCATGCCCATAAAAACTACATTCGTAATTGGTTTTTTGTTATTAAAGTTAGCTAACCACATTTGACCTATAATTTCATCACTTCTTAAATCGTGATCAAAACCCTGAGCTCCTGTTGCGCAAAAAGTGCACTGCAAAGCACAACCTGCTTGAGATGAAACACATAACGTTCTTCTATTTTTTTCAGGAATTATGACCATTTCAATAATTGAACCTGAATCAAGTTTTATTAAATATTTTTTTGTGCCTTCATCAGAAATGTATTCTTTATAAATTTCGGGTGGTTTAATTATTGAAACAGAATTTAATTTCTTTCTTAGGTCTTTATTAAAATCTGTCATGTTGTCAAAATCTATGACGCCTTTTTGATGAATCCAGCTAAGCAATTGCTTTGCTCTATACTCGGGTTCACCTATCTCAAAGAAAAAGCTTTTGAGCGACTCAAATGAGTAACCCAAAAGATTAATTTTTTTTGACAACTTATTTATTCAATATTTCTTCTGTATTAAAGAAATACTCAATCTCCCTTTTAGCACTTTCAACAGAGTCTGATCCATGAACAGCGTTTGCATCAATGCTATTAGCAAAATCTGCTCTAATTGTTCCTGGAGCAGCTTCTTTAGGGTTAGTGCTACCCATCAAGTCTCTATTTTTTTGAACTGCATTTTCACCTTCTAATACTTGAACAAAAACTGGTCCTGAAGTCATGAATTTTTTTAGATCGTTAAAAAATGGTTTACCTTCATGTTCAGCATAAAATCCCGATGCCATCTGATCTGACAAATGAACTAATTTACCCGCAACAAGATAAAGATTATTTTCTTCAAATCTTGATATTATTTTTCCAATTACATTTTTACCTACTGCATCTGGTTTAATAATTGAAAGTGTTCTCTCGATTGACATATTAATATCCCTAAAAAATAATTGATTATTATATTAAAGTTATTGACTTTCTTCTATCCAATGCATTTGAATGGCTTCGAGAATTTTTTCGTTAGATTTTTCAGGGTCTCCTATAAAATTATCAAGGTTACAAATCTTTTTATGTAAATCAGGAAAGCTAATCCATTGGGGATCCATATCAGGAAATCTATCATTTAGCTCAATTGCTATATCTAGAACATCAAGCCAATCAAGATCTTGCATTAATGATCTTCCGATACCATATTGATGTTGTATTTAGGTAACTCTATTTCGATCTCCTCATTATCTGGAGGAACAGCTTGGCAACTTAACCTTGATGTTTGCTCTAAGCCCCAGGCCTTATCAAGCAAATCTTCTTCTATATCACTTGCGTCTTCAAGTGTTTCAAAACCTTTTCTAACTATGCAATGACAAGTTGTACATGCTGCTGACATCTCACACGCATGCTCGATTTTGATATTATTTCTTAATGCTGCCTCACAAATTGTCTCTTCTGGTAAAGACTCTATTTCAGCACCATTGGGGCATATTTCCTCGTGAGGCCATATCTTTATTTTAGCCATAATCTAAAGTGTAAAACTTTCGCCACAACCGCATACAGCTTTCGCATTTGGGTTTATGAATTTAATACCTTGGTTAAGACCCTCATCAACGTAATCAATCACACTGCCTTTCAAAAAAGAAAAGCTATTTGAATCAATAAAAATTTTACAGCCGCCTTTCTCAAAAGTTATAAAATCATCAATGATGTCATCAACAAAATCAAAAGTGTATTCGTAACCTGAACATCCTGCCTCTTTAATGCCTAATTTGATACCTATACCCTTTCCTCTTTCCTTTAAAACTTTTGAAAAATGCTCAATCGCGCTATCAGAAAAGTTTAGATCTGTGGAATTAAATGTCTCCATGTCTGATTTATTGTTTTGCTTCGTAATCTTCAATTGCCTGCCTAATTGAATCCTCTGCAAGGACAGAACAATGAATTTTTATTGGTGGTAACTCTAGAGCCTCAACAATTTCTACGTTCTTGATTGCTTTTGCTTCTTCTAAAGTCTTACCAATTAGCATTTCAACAAGTTCGCTTGATGATGCTATAGCAGATCCACAGCCATATGTTTTGAATTTCACATCTTTGATTACATGAGTATTACCTTTAGGTTCACACTTGATTTGCAACTTCATAACATCACCACACGCTGGCGCTCCAACCATACCTGTTCCAACATTTGCATCTTTTGGATCAAATCTTCCTACTTTAAATGCTTCAGGATTATTTAATGTATTTTCAAATTTTTCTACTACTTTTTTACTATATGCCATGCAGTTCTCCTAATGTGCGTTCCATTCAACTGTATCTAAATCTATTCCATCGAGATGCATTTCCCATAGCGGGGAAAGCTCTCTGAGTCTATGGACGACGTTGCCAAGAATATCTAATGTATTATTTACATCATCATCACTTGTGAATCTTCCAAAAGAAAACCTTATTGAGCTGTGAGCTAATTCATCTTTTCTTCCTAAGGCCCTCAATACATATGAAGGTTCCAAACTAGCTGATGTACATGCAGATCCTGATGAAACTGCAATGTCTTTTAATCCCATTATTAAAGACTCCCCTTCAACAAAATTAAAACTTACATTTAAAATATTTGGAACTTTATTATTAAGATCACCATTAATATATACATGATCAATTTCTTTTACTTTGTCTAAAAATTTTTCATGATATTTAGAGATTTTTTTGTGATCTTCTTCCATTTCTTTACTAGCCAAGCGGAATGCTTCACCCATGCCTACGATTTGATGAGTTGCTAGAGTTCCAGATCTCATACCTCTTTCATGACCACCGCCATGGATTAAAGCCTCAAGTCTAACTCTAGGTTTTCTTCTTACGTATAATGCGCCAACACCTTTTGGCCCATATGTTTTATGAGCAGAAAAGGACATAAGATCAACTGACATTTTTTCTAGGTCAATATTCACTTTACCTGTACTCTGGGCAGCATCAACATGAAAGAAAATTCCTTTATCTCGTGTAACATCACCAATCTTTGATATGTCATTGACAGTTCCAAGCTCATTATTAATATGCATAATTGAAACTAGAACAGTTGAATCCTTAATTGCTGCCTTTACTGCTTCTGGGCTTATGACACCTTTATCATCTGGATCGAGATAAGTAACTTCGAAACCTTCTCTTTCCAATTGCCTGCATGGATCTATGACTGCTTTATGTTCGATCTTTGAAGTGATAATGTGATTGCCCTTAGATTTATAAAATCTAGCAACACCTTTTATGGCCAAATTATCTGCTTCTGTTGCGCCTGATGTCCAAACAACTTCTCTTGGATCACAATTAACTAAATTTGCAACATGAGATCTTGCTTCTTCAACAGCTTCATCAGCTTTCCATCCAAATCGATGTGAACGTGAAGCAGGATTTCCAAACTCTCCTTCAGGGGTCAAAAACTCCATCATTTTAGATGCAACTCTAGGGTCAACTGGGGTTGTTGATGCATAGTCTAAATAAATTGTAGATTGTGTGCTCATCTAGTTTATCACTTTAACTTTAATATATGGACTATTATTAGTTTCTACAAGGCTCTCAATTGTTATTTTTTCTAAATAATCTTCAATAATAATATTTAACTCATGCCATAAATCATGTGTACTACACTTTTTACCATTGTGGCATGCAGAAGTTCCGGCACATTTGGTAGCATCAAGCACTTCATCAACGGCATGCATGACCTCTTTTATTGAAATATTTGATGGATCTTTAGCGTATAAATATCCACCGTTTCTGCCTCTTATACTCTTAACGATGCCGGCAATCCTCAGCTTCCTGAATATCTGCTCAAGATAAGTTAATTCAATATTTTGATTTGCTGAAATATCACTCAAAGAAACTGGTCCTGAGACCTGCAAAAAACTTAGTTCTGTAAGTGCGCTAACAGCATATCTACTTTTTGTAGTTAGTCTCACGGAGTGAATTATAAATACCTGACTAATTTAGTCAAGTTTCTATACTCATACCTAATCTGTCTGCGACTTGGTGATATGATTCTACGACGTCACCTAAACCTTGCCTAAATCTATCCTTATCCATTTTTTTCAAAGTTTCTGAATCCCATAATCTACATCCATCGGGAGTGAATTCATCAGCAAGGAGTATTTTATCTTTGTAAAGACCATACTCAACTTTAAAATCAACCAATATAAGACCAGAATCAAGAAATAATTTTGACAATATTTCATTAACTAAATATGTCTGTTTTTTCATTTCTTGTATATGCTCGTGACTGGCCCATCCAAATGAAATAATATGCTCATCATTAATTAAAGGATCGCCCAAATCATCATCTTTAAGGAAAAATTCAAATAATGGATTTTCTAGCACTAATCCATCTTCTGTTCCTAGTCTCTTACATATTGAGCCTGAAGCTCTATTTCGAATCACACACTCTATTGGAAACATATCCAATTTATAAACAAGTGAGTCTGTACTATCAATAACTTCAATTAGATGGGATTCAACTCCATTATCTTTTAGATGATTCATGATGAATGCATTGAATTGATTATTTACAGCTCCCTTACCCAATAAAGCTTCTCTTTTTTTACCATCAAATGCAGAGGTATCATCACTAAAGTGCATAATCAATTGATCTTCATTATCAGTAGTAAACATTGATTTAGCTTTGCCTTTTGTTATTTCTTTTATTTTCTTCATTAGCTTAAAGACTCATTAATTTTTGAAAGAAGTTGTTCAGATTCCTCAATATTACCATCTTTTGATGAAGCTCTAACTAAAGTTTTTTGATTTTCTTGAGTAATTGTAATTTCAAATTCAGAACCCTCGCCAAAATCAAGACTTTGCTGGTTATCATTGGAACTTCCTCCACCAAAAAGTTTAAAAAACCTTCTCTCTTCTTCTTTTGGATAACTTACAAAAAATATACCTTTACTTCGATCTCTATCATTTGTGACAATTTGAGCAGCATTTAATGCTTTACTTACTGAGGACCATGCTCTATCAAAATTTAAGTCTAGGGAAATAACCGTTCTACCATTTTCTGTAAAAATATTTGCTTTTTTCATTTCATTGAGATTTTGAGCTGCTAATGAAGTTCCGGAAAAGTTTGATAATGAATCAGCATAGTAATCTATCATTTTCTCCATTTCAGATTGAATGAATTCAGGATCACTCTCTATTTCATTTGATAACTTATTAATTTTTGTCAAAAATATTTCAGTAGATGCTTCTTTAATACCATGCTCAACTCTCATTTGTAATTTAGAATATTGATCAAAATCTATATCGATTTCTCCCGAAACTGGATCAGCCTTAACAACATCATAAATTGACGTATCCCAATAATTTTTTGAAATTGGCCATGATGTAGATGGCAATGTCTCAATGTATATCCACATCAATTCACCAAGCCTTCTTAACTGAACAGAGCTATCACCAGATGATGCAAAAATTTGTCTTGGTTTTGGAACTCCTAGTAAATTATCAATATCACCTGGATCATTTACAGGATAATGATTTTCAGTGTTTGGTTTTGATAAATCTTTAGGTATAGAAATATTTTCCCCAATTTCCTCATCCAAAAAATCATATTTTTTTTCTGGAAAATATCCATCTTGCCCTCCAATCATGGAGCATGATGAAATTACTATAGTTAAAATTATTAAAAAATTTAAACGTTTCATAATAATTGTAATTTTAACATTTCTGTGATGATATTTTCTTGATATTTCTTATCTAATTCAATAAGTGGAAGTCTTATTGAGTTTTTAATTAATCCCATCTTATACATCATCCACTTAACAGGAATTGGGTTTGATTCAACAAATAATAGCTCATATAAATTTTTATACTTTTTATTTAATTTTATGGCATGATCTTTATCATCATCATAAAACATACAAATTTCAGATATACCTTTTGGAATTACATTTGCTGCAACAGATATAACACCATGCCCACCTAAACCTAACAAATCTATGAATGACCCATCATCGCCAGAGAAAACTAAAAAGTCATTATTTTCATTTGAAACATTCATTAGATCATTTATTCTCTCTATACTACTGACCGATTCCTTTATTCCAATTATATTTTCGTGTTTAGATAGTATCTTGACTGTATCAGGAGTTAAATCACACGAAGTTCTCGAAGGAACGTTATATAAAATTTGTTTAATATCACAAGAGTCAGCGATCTTTAAAAAATGTTCTATTAAGCCTTTTTGACTAGGCTTGTTGTAATAAGGAGTTACTAATAAAGAAAAATCTGCTCCAATTTTGTATGATTCAGAAGTTGTTTTAAGAGCTTGTGCTGTTGAATTTGATCCAGATCCAGCAATTATAGGAATCCTTCCATCTGCATATTTCACCATACTTTTAATTACTTCAAGATGTTCTGCAATTTCTAGAGTGGCTGATTCGCCAGTTGTTCCTACCGCAACAATTCCATTGGTACCCTCTTGTATGTGCCAATCCACTAATTTTTTCAAAGCATTGAAATCCACCATGCCGTTATCATCCATTGGAGTCACCAAAGCTACAATACTTCCAGTTAATGCTTGCATCATTTCAAAAATTAGTAAGAATATGACTATACACTATTTTAAAAATTAATTAATAAGGAAAATTATGGGAAAAATTTTAGAAGGAAAAAAATGTCCAAGTTTCATTGGTGAATGTACAAGCAACAAGACTTTATCTGATAAAGATTTTGTTGGTAAAAATCTTATTATCTATTTTTACCCTAAAGACAGTACTCCTGGTTGTACGACTGAAGGTCAAGATTTTAGAGACAACTTTGAACTTTTCAAAAATCTAAATACAGAAATTATAGGAGTTTCTCGCGATTCTATTAAATCTCATGAAAATTTCAAAGATAAACAATCTTTTCCATTTGAACTTCTATCAGACCCTGACGAAAAAATGTGTAGAGCGTTTGATGTTATCAAATTGAAATCAATGTACGGTAAAGAATATCTTGGAGTTGATCGCTCAACTTTCTTAATTTCTGCAAATGGAAAAGTAATAAAAGAATGGAGATCAGTCAAAGTAAAAGGTCATGTTAATGAGGTTTTAAACGAAGTAAAAAAAATTTAAGAATCTAATAATTAAATTATGACAGGCTTGGCCAGGCGTTCCAAACGGCTTTTATAAATGTAGCTAATGGTATTGAAAAGAATACTCCCCAAAAGCCAAACATACTCCCAAATATAAATACAGCTAGAATAATAACTATGGGATGTAATTTGACTGCCTCAGAGAAAATAATTGGTACTAAAAGATTTCCGTCAAGAAATTGAAGCAACAAATAAAGTCCTATTAATAAATAAAACTGAGTATCAAGACCAAATTGCAATAATCCAATAATTACTATTGGAATAGTGACTGAAAATGCTCCTACATATGGTATCAAAACTGATAAACCAACTAGCACTGCAAGTAATGCTCCGTAGTTCAGGCCGAATGATGCAAAAAGGATAGCAGCCGCAATTCCAACTATAAAAATTTCAAGAACCTTGCCTCTAACATAATTACTCAACTGAACATCCATCTCAGACCATACCTGAGAGAGCATAGCTCTGTCTCCGGGAATAATTTTTAAGCAGCCCTCAATAATATTTCTTCTATCAAATAGAAAGAAATAAACCAGTATTGGAAAAAGAATTATGTATAAAAGAACAGTTATTGTGCTTTGAATTCCTGAAATTGAAGACTTTACAATATTCTGTGTGATTGAACTAAGTTCTGATGATACTGCCTGAAAAAAAACAGATATTTGATCAGAATTAACTAGATCAGGAAATGCAGCAGGTATTGTTGAAATAAAATTTAAAAAATCATTGAATAACCTGGGTATATCGAGAACAAACGATTGTAATTGAACATATAACAACGGTATCAACCATGTAAACATAGCAGCACCTACAATAATAAATACTGAGAAAGCAATAATTGTTGAAATTGGCTGAGCAATATTATACGTCTCAATTTTCTTTTGAAGGCCTACGAGCAAATATGCAACAATAATACTAATTATAAAAGGTGTTAAAACCTCAATAAAAAAACTGAAAAGTAACAGAGTAAATATAATTATTATTGAAAAGATTACAGTCTCTTCATTACTAAAAATTCGCCTAAATATATTTTTAAAATGTTCAATCATAAGTTTTGTAATGACATTATATATAAGATTTAACTAAAAAATATTAAACTTTTCATTGTAAATAATGTTCTAATCATTAAATTTAGTTATTATTTTTGTAATGAGGTCATTTCTTAAACAAATTTTATTGATATTAATATCAATAAATACCTTTGCAGTTGATGAACAAGTAAATCAATTGAATTTGCCTGAGCTTGGCGATAGAGTTTCTGGAGCAGTGTCTGTAGAGCAAGAAAAGGCAATTGGAGAAATGTTTCTTCAACAGGTCTACTCATCAGCACCATTAATAGCCGACCCACTTATATTTGAATACACAGAGCATCTTATTTATAGACTCTCTGAATATAGTCAAGTTAAAGATAGGTATTTTAATATCCTATTAATTGATGACGATTCTCTTAATGCCTTTGCAGCTCCAGGAGGGATAATTGGTATTAATGGGGGATTATTTTTACATTCAGATAATGAAGGACAGTTTTCTTCAGTTCTTACTCATGAGTTAGCACACCTTAGTCAAAGACATTTTGCAAGAAACGTTTTGAAATCACAGGACAGTAATTTTGCTTCTGCCCTTGTAATGGTATCTTCAATTGCACTTGCTTTAATAAGTAATAATCCAAATGCAATAGCTGTTGGGCCAGCTATTCTGCAATCTCAAAGTTTAAGATACAGTCGTTTATTTGAGAAGGAAGCTGATAGAGTTGGTTTTGCAAACCTTGTAAAAGCTGGGTATGACCCTAACTCAATGGGAGAGATGTTTGAGAATATGAATGAAATTAGAAGACTTTCTGGAGATCTTCCTCCAGAATTCTTGCTAACTCATCCGTTATCTTCCTCTAGAATAAGTGATGCATTTAATGCAGCCGAAAATCTTCCAAAAGACGGAACAAAAAAAGACTCTCTAGAGTTTTCATTAATGAAAGCTAGACTAGAAATATATTATGAAAATATTCCATCAAATTCTTTAAGAAAATTTAAAGAAAAGGTTGAAGAAAATCCCACAGATGCAAATATCTATGGACTGTCACTTGCATATCATAAAACAAACGATTATGAAGAAAGTATAAATTTGATAAATAAATTAATAGATTCGAATCCTAAGAATTTGGTTCTAAACAATACCAAGATAGATATACTTTATGAAAATGGTAGATATACTGAAGCCCTTACTCTTGCTAATAAATTTCTTGAAATATCACCAAGAAATTATCCTCTTTCAATCTCAAAGTCAAAAATTTTGTTATCAATGAGTCAGTACTTCCAATCTGAAGAAATTATAAGAGATCAACTTTTGAGAAAAAATAATAATCCAGAGCTATGGCTTCTTCTTTCAGAAATACAAAGAGCCAGCAAAAATATTGTTGGATATCATCAAAGTAGAGCTGAATACTTTTTGCTTCTCGGTCAAAGTGAAAGAGCTTTAAATCAATTAGAATTTGCGCTGAAGTTAACTCAAAATAATTTTCAAGTATCTGAGAGAATAATGACAAAAATCATAGATATTAAAAATAAAATTAATAGGTCTAGAGGTCTTTAAGTTGAGTTTTATTTGATATTTTTACTCCGAACAAAGATAACAAACCAGCTATTGGAATGGCAACTAACGGAAAACTATTAGCAGCGATGCTTGTAATCTTTCCAATAGCTATAAAACCACTACCTGAAAGATCTCCAAATCTTGATATGAAAGTATCAATAAATACTGATGATTTGTATCTATCATTCTTACTTAAAGTGCTGAATATCGTTTCCCTGGTTGGTTTATTGATTCCATACTCAAAAATTCTTAAAAAAATAGTAACAATAGCTACTGATATTATTGACGGGATTAATCCATACATCATAAATGCTAAACAAAACAAAATTCCATATGAAATAAGGATATTTTTAATTCCAACTTTTTTAATAATCACATTAGTTAAAAATAATTGAACTACTAAAGTTAATGGTGATATTACTTGTTCAATAGTTGCAAAAAACCTTAGTCTTTGTTCAGAGTTTTGTGACCAACCTTCAACAATATTGATAGCTGTTATCCATTGAATTGTCATCAGTGCAGTCCAAATCCAAACATAAATTGCTATATTTCTAATATCACTAACTCTCAAAGAATTTTTAATTGCATCAAAGCTGCCACCACCAGCGTTATCTATATTTATGTTTTGATCTTTTTTAAAAATAGATATCATATACAAAGCAAGAATCATTCCTAAAAATAAAAATAGTGCTGCTGATAGACTAAAAAGCTCTATGCCAAATTCATTGAAAGAGCTTGAGAATCTTTTAGAAATTTCAGAACCAAACATTGCTCCTAAAGATCCTCCTGCCATAATAATTCCGTAAAAAGATCTCTTTTTTGAATCTCTATACAAAGTAATAATGACAACCCAAAACAATGAAACAATAAAGAAAGAATATATATTACACCAGACATAAAATATTCTACCAAGCCAAATTGAATTTCCAAGATCAAATAATCTCCAACTAAATAGAAAGAAAATTAAATTTAATATTAAAAATGAATAACAAAAAAATATTATTTTCTTTAGGTCTGATCTTGATGCGATCCACGAATATATAGGATTAATTAATAGCATAACAAGCGCTCCAGCAGCTAATAAATATGGCAATTCATCAACATTTGCGACTGCCATTTCATTTCTTACAGGTCTCAATGTGTACCAAGAAGAAAGAACTAGGAAAAACAATGAAGCTCCAAATATAGATTCTTTTGATATGGATTCTTTTATAGAATTAATCAAAGCAGACTCCAAAAAATGGTGGGTCGCACAGGATTCGAACCTGTGACCAATTGGTTAAAAGCCAACTGCTCTACCAGCTGAGCTAGCGACCCACATTGATAGTAATACATACTAGAAAATGGTGATTATTCCATATTTTTCAATAACTGCAAGGCTAAGGAAGAGGCTGTATTATTTGGATACTCTCTTACAACAAAATTATACTTATCTTTAGCACTTTCCATATCATTAGATTTTAAATAAATATCTCCAATCTTCTTATGAGATAAAGGAACTCTGTAATGATTTGGATATGAGCTTATTAATTCCATAAAAAATGCCATAGCATTTTCAAGATCATTTTTAATCAAACTAATTTCACCTAACCAAAAATATGAAAGAGGTAGTTTTTCTTCATCAGAAAAGCTTTCAACAAAATAATTAAATAAATTAAACGATTTATCAAAATTTTGATCCTCAAGAGCTTCTATGGCAGCATCATAAATCTGATCCTTACTTTTAGGATCCTCAATACCAGCAAATCTTACATCAGCATTTAAGGTCAAATTCTCTAGATTTTCTGACTCATCTTCATCATCATCAGTTGATTCTGCTATAAGCTTTTCAATAAGGTAATTTTGAGATTCAAGAGTATTCCTTAATTCAGCAATTTCTAATTCAAGCTCTTGAATTTTTAAAAACAAGATATCTGTTTTTACATCATCATTTGCATTGGCAGAAACAAAAATTGGTAAAAATAAAAATACAACTAGAAATTTAAAAAAAAGAAATCTTAAAATCATTAATTAATTTCAACTCTTCTATTTTTTGCATAACTCATTTCATCTTGGCCAATTACAGCAGGCCTTTCTTCACCAAAACTTTTAACAGTGATTCGATTCTTACTTATTCCATTTAGAACAAAATAATCACTTACTGTCTCAGCTCTTCTTTGACCTAGAGCTAAATTATATTCTCGTGTTCCTCTTTCATCAGCGTGACCTGCAAGAGTAATTTGAATTGAAGAATTTTCATTTAATGCATTAACAGCACTCTTTAGAGTTTGAATTGACTTACTTGTTAATGAAGATTTATCAAATTCGAAATATATTGTTGCACTAGCAAAAACTGCCTTACCATCATATCGGATATTATCGTCAGCCGACGATAATGCTTGCACAGTTTTTACGTCACCAGAGTATACTCTTTCTTCAGTAACATTCATGCTTGAACAAGAAGAAAGAAAAGCTATAGCAATAATAAAATTAAACTTATTTTTTAATATAAACATATTCACTCCACATAATTATCTTATAAAACCAGACCATGCAGGCTCTCTTACAAAACCTGTCTTGGCCGGCAATCTGAACTTGGCGCCACTTAAAGTAACTCCAGCTAGCAAGCTCATACCATCATCTTTAATTGCATAAACTATAACATTTCCATTAGGTGAAATACTAGGAGATTCATCTAATTGTGCATTAGTTAATGGTCTTATGAAATTCTCGTTAAAGTATTTTATTGCTATTTGAAAATTTGTATTTTCTCTATGAACAAATATAAATCCTTCATTATTTGGAAGATAGGAACCTTTAGCATTGTAATTTCCATCAAATGTTATTCTTTTGGGTTTTGCATTAAATCGTCTCAAGTCAATCTCATATAATTGAGGAGATCCTGATCTTCCTGATGTAAACATTATTTTTGACCCCTTTGGAGACCAAGATGACTCAGTATCAATTGAAAAATGATTAGTTAATCTTGTTAAGTTTTTGTTTTTTAAATTAAGTATGTAGATTTCTGCATTCCCGTCTTGGTACATTGTCAATGATAGAAATTTACCATCAGGCGACCAAGAAGGTGAACTAATTTGAGATGAATTTTCTATTGCGAGTTCTCTTTCGCCAGTTGCTATGTCTTGGATATAAACCTTTGCCATTCCTGTTTCAAATGATACATATGCTACCTTTTTTGAGTCTGGAGACCATGCTGGAGAAATAATAGGATCATCACTCTTTAAGAGTATTTGTTCATTGATACCATCAGCATCTGCAATCATGAGATTAAAATTCTTATTCTCAGTTACATAAAGAATTTTTGTTGACGATATCCCTTTCATGCCAGTTATTTCTTCGTAAATGCCATCACTTACATAATGACCAAGCTGTCTATTTTTATTTGGTATGCCGTAAACTGTTGAAGTCCTTATTTTTTTACCTTTATTGATATCAAATATTTCATAAACAACAGATATGCTAATACCGTCTTTAACAATTTTTCCAATAACCAAATAATCAATATTTAAAATTTTAAAATCATTAAATATAACTTCGGTTTCATTAGTAGGTAAAGAGAGTAAATCTTCGTTTGCAAATAAATTAAACTCTCCTGACCTCTTTAAATCATTTCTTATGATTTTATCAATGTCATTCGAAACCTTTTGATCGCCATCAAATTTTAAAATAGCAACTCTGTAAGGATCCTCAGTGCCTTGAGTAATCTCTAAAATCAATTCTGAAGTTAGCAAATTAGAAAATGCTAATATGAATAGTATTTTTCTCATGTTGGATTGAATGTAATCACTACGCTTTTAAAATTTGTATTGTATAAACTATATGGAATATCCTTAAAGAAACTAAAAGTCTCAGCTCTCTGAACAGCCTTCAAAGCTGAGTTATCAAATCTTAAATTTCCACTACTTCTAATCAAATTAACATTAACAATTCTCCCATTTTTATTAATTGATAATCTAAGGTCGCAAACCAAGCCGTCCTGAATATTCATTGGCTTGCGCCAGGCTGACTGTATGCTCTTTATGATAAGAGAGCTATATAGTTCTACTTGACTATGTTGAGATTCTTTAGATATTAATTTATCTTCGGCAATTAGGTCATCGAAGCTAACAGATGGTATGAGAGAATCGAATGAAATAGTTTCATCAGGAATTATCTCATTCATTGAATTATCATTAATAATATCTTTTGGTTCTGATTTTTGATTGACTTGCTTTTTTGCTTCAATCTTTTCTTCAAAAATTAAATTTACCTCAATTGGCTTACTCAATAATGAGGTTTGTTGAGATTCATAATAAAAAAAACCAAGAAGATATAAAATAATAGACGCATGAATTACAAATGATATAAAAGAAGCCTCTAAATATATTTGATTAATTTTCATAGCCGCTAGTTACAATTCCGACTTTAGTAATACCTACGCTTTGAACAGATGCCATAGCTTTTGCTACAAAATCAAATGCAACATTTCTGTCACTTTGAAAAACTACTTCGATCTCTGGATTTGCTTTGAAGATTACTTCAGACTTTCTCTTTAATTCATTTAAATCAATAGGCAATGACTCCTCTCCAACGTTTATAAAATAATTTCCATTTTTATCAATTGATATTACAAGCGGTTCATTTTGAACACTCATTTTAGTTGTATCAGTTTGAGGTAAATCAACCTCCACACCTTGAATTAACAGAGGTGACAAAACCATAAAAATAATCAACAAAACTAGCATAACATCGATGTATGGAACTACATTTATTTCTGCTTTAAGATTTTTCTTTTTTGCTAGTCTGTATATCATTATTTTTTATCAATTGACTGTTTATAAAAAATACTTGCTAACTCCTCTGCAAAAATTAATGTTCCTTGACTAATTGTTTCTGATTCAGATGTAAATTTATTAAAGGCTACTACTGCTGGTATAGCAGCAAATAATCCCATACCAGTTGCAATCAATGCCTCTGATATTCCCGGTGCAACAGCATTTATAGTAGCTTGAGTGGCATCTGAAAGTCCCATAAATGATGTCATTATCCCCCATACCGTTCCAAGCAAACCAATGTATGGGCTAACAGATCCAACGTTTGCTAAAAAAGATAAATGCTTGTTCATTTCTTCTTCATCAGAAGCTATAGAAACCCTCATAGAGCGATTAATACTCTCTAGATCTAATTCAGAAATGTTATCTCCAACCTTAATTGAATTAAATTCTTTAAAGGAGTTTTTAAATAAGTTTCTTGCCCCGTATAAATTGTCATCTTTCAATACCTCGTTATACAAAGCATCTAAATCTTTTCCACTCCAAAAAATTCTTAAAAATTTATCATTAGCGCTTTTTATATTTCTAAAAAAATTGTATCTTTCGACAATTATTATCCAAGAGAGAATTGAGGCAATAAAAAGAATCAACATTACTATCTTGACTACAATCCCTGCCTCTAAAATAAGATTTAATACTGAAATATCATCCATAACACTATCCTAGTTAAAAATTAACAATAAATCATCAGGAAACTTTTTTGGTTTCTTCGATGATAGATTTATAAAACAAACCTCTACCTCACCATTAACAAATTCTTCTCCAGAGATTTTATCAACTACTTTTTGATAAAAAATCATCCTTGCATCAGATTTTTTTTCTACATTTGACTGAACAACTATTTGATTACCAAGCTCAGCAGCTTTTAAGTAATTAATTTTGATGCTTTTAACTATAAATGCTAGATCTTTTTCTCTTAATTTATTTTGAGAAATATTTGCATAGGATAGAAATTCAGATCTTGATCTTTCGAAATACTTTAAGTAATTCGAATGATATACAACTCCTTGAAAATCTGTATCCTCAATATATATTTGAAATTCTATATCTTCACACTTGATAATTTTTTTCATGCAGCTCAATGTCCTCCTGAAATAACTCAAGTATTATCTGAATAAAATCTGGCCATAAAAGATCTACAGTAACAAAGTCGTTCTTAATATTATTATTTATAGAGTTTGCTAATATTCGAACTTTAATGGGTCTATTATTAAATTTATATACTAGTGCGGGTCTTAAACCCTCTTGATTTGATGATGCGAGAACTTGCTCCCACCAATCAGGTCTAGGTTCTGCACCAGCTCCATATGCCTTACACTCAATGCACCATCTTCCAAGCATGAGATCAGGTAACTCCTTAGTCCGAGTCTGCTCTAAGATTCTTTTAACTGGATTCTTTAAGTTAAGGTCATTTATCAATGCATTAGCAATTTGTCGTTCAAATGCAGCACCTTTATTTCTTGAATTAATTGACAAAATTTATTCCTTTATCTCAAAATTTTCAGGGAATTCTGCATTAGTGTGAACTTCTTGGACATCATCAAGATCATCCATAAACTCCATAATATTTAAGACTTTTTCAGACATATCTTGATCAAGGTCCACAAGTGTATCAGCTCGCAAGGTTAGTTCAGCATTTATATATTGGATATCACTCTCTTTAAAGAAATCAATTACCTTATTAAATTGATTTGGATCTGTTGTTACTTCAAAGAAATCATCTTCTTCTGAAAAATCTTGTGCTCCAGATTCAATAACATTCTCCATAAGCATTTCTTCTGAGTAATCCTTATTTATGTGGATTACTCCAAGTTTTTTAAATAGATATGAAACAGATCCATCTGTTCCAAGATTACCTCCAAACTTTGAGAATGCATGCCTAACATCTGAAACAGTCCTATTTCTATTATCTGTCATAGTTTCTACAAGGATAGCAACTCCTCCTGGACCATATCCTTCAAATATTATTTCTTCTAATTCTCCAGTTTCTCCTGTTCCCGAACCTTTTTCTATAGCTCTTTTAATAGTGTCTTTGGGCATATTTGCACTATTTGCCTTTTCAAGAGCTAGTCTCAATCTTGGATTATCATTTGGATCAGGGCCATCTTTCGCTGCAACAGTAATTTCTCTTATGACCTTGGTCCAAACCTTTCCCCGTGATGCGTCTTGTCTGGCTTTTCTATGTTTTATGTTTGCCCACTTTGAATGACCAGCCATTAACTATTCTTCCTTATGTGTACTAATTATTTTAAGTTCATCAAGTTGATCTTTATCAACCTTGCTTGGAGCATCCGTTAATAGACATGTCGCGCTTTGAGTTTTAGGGAATGCAATCACATCTCTAATGTTTGTAGTATTTGTTACAAGCATAACAATTCTATCTAGTCCAAATGCGATGCCTCCATGAGGTGGACAACCTGAGGACAAAGCCTTTAAAAGGAAACCAAACTTACTCTCAGCTTCTTTCTTTGAAATGTTAAGAATTTCAAAAATTGCTTCTTGCATATTTTTATCATAAATTCTTAAAGATCCTCCACCTATTTCATATCCGTTCAAAACAACATCATATGCATATGCAAGAACATCGTTTGGATTTTCTAAAAGTTCTTTCTTTGATGCTTTAGGTAAAGTAAATGGGTGATGAAGCGGTGTTAGACTTCCTTCGGCATTTAATTCAAACATTGGAAAATTCACTATCCAACAAGGAGCCCATTTTGAAACATATAAATCTAAATCATGTCCTAATTTTTTTATAAGACTACTCATTGATAAGTTAACAACAGATTCACTTCCAGCTCCAAAAAAGATTAAATCATCTGTTTTAGCTTCAAGAGTTTTAAAAATATTTTGAATTGTTTTTTTATTTAAAAACTTCAATATGGGAGACTGAATGCCATTCTCAAGATCTTTAATATCATTAATCTTTATATAAGCAAGTCCTTTTGCACCCAACTTAGATACAAATTTTGTATAGTCATCAATTTGACCTCTTGACATTGTATTTCCATTTGGCACTTTTAAAGCAACCACTCTTGATCCTTCCTTTTTAGCGGGGTCAGAGAATACTTTGAATTCCTCATTCATAACAAGATCTGATATTTCTTTTAGCTTTAAGGGAATCCTTAAATCTGGTTTATCACAACCATATTCCTCCATAGCGTCATGCCAATCAATCACCTTAAATTTATCAAGTTTTTCTCCACAAAATTCTTTAATTACATCTTTAATCATCTTTTCGCTAAGCTTCATGATTTCTTCCTGATTAATGAAAGATGCCTCAATATCAATTTGAGTAAATTCTGGTTGTCTATCTGCCCTCAAATCCTCATCTCTAAAACATCGTGCAATTTGATAATATTTATCTAAGCCGCCAATCATCAAGAGTTGTTTGAATAATTGAGGTGATTGAGGTAATGCATAAAAACTACCTGGCTGAACTCTGCTTGGTAAAATATAATCTCTGGCGCCTTCTGGAGTAGCCTTAGTTAAAATTGGTGTTTCAACCTCATGAAATTCATTTTTATCAAGGTAGTTTCTTATTAAAGAAGTAATTTTTGATCTTTTAATAATTCGTTCATTCATTTCTGGGCGTCTAAGATCAAGCACCCTATTCTTTAATCTTACATCTTCATTAACTTCCTGATATTCGTCTATTGGAAAGACTGGAGTGTTTGCCTTGCTGAGAATATTGATATTAGCAACCTCTATTTCAATTTCACCAGTTTGCATATTTTTATTTATTGTTCCTTCAAGTCTATTTCTTACAACACCTTCTATCTGAACAACAAATTCGTTCCTTATTGATTCTGCTAATTGGAATGATTCTTTGTTATCAGGATTCACAACAGCTTGGCATATACCTTTTATATCCCTAACATCTAAAAAAATTACTCCTCCATGATCTCTTCTTCTATGAATCCATCCACAAATAGCAACCTTCTCTTTGAGATTAGATGATGTAATTTCACCACAGTAATGAGATTTCATGATATTTCCCTATTCACTTCTTAATTTTATCTTGTTTAGACCCTTTCTTGGAGTCTGTTTTGGAAGTTTCTTTTGTTTTGTCATTTTTTGTACCATCACTTGAGGCTATATTCTTCTTTTTGCCTGTTTTAAAGTCTGTTTCATACCAACCACCACCTTTAAGCCTAAAAGAAGGTGCTGAGATTTGCTTCTTAAGGCCTTTCTTGTTGCATTTGGGGCAAATCTCTTTTGGCTTATCATTAATTTTTTGAATTATCTCAATTTCATGTTCACATTTAGAACATTTGTAGTCATAAATCGGCATAAGTCCTCAAAAAAAGATAAAATTATAAACTATGTTATTTTCAAAGCTACTATTACCTACTCTTAAGGATGCTCCCCAAGAAGCAGAAGTTGTGAGTCACAAATTAATGCTTCGTTCAGGCATGATACGTAAAGTTGCTTCAGGTATCTATACTTGGCTACCACTAGGCTTAAAAGTTCTAAAAAAAGTTGAAAATATTGTAAGAGAAGAAATGGATAATTCTGGTGCTCAAGAGGTGTTTATGCCAATGGTTCAGCCAAGGGAATTATGGGAAGAAACAAAAAGATGGGAAAAAATGGGTCCTGAATTACTTAGAATCAAAGATAGGCATGATAGAGATTTTTGTTTAGGTCCCACACACGAAGAAGTTATTACTGACATTATTAGGGATAATGTAAAAAGCTACAGAGAACTTCCATTAAATATTTATCAGATTCAAACTAAATTTAGAGACGAGGTTAGACCTAGATATGGAATTATGCGGGGAAGAGAGTTTTTAATGAAAGATTCTTACAGCTTTAATATCGATGAGGAGTCTTTACAGGAAACATATTTAATTATGAGGGAGACTTACAAAAAAGTTCTTGAAAGAATAGGACTTGAATACAAAATTTCTGCTGCCGACTCTGGAGCCATTGGTGGAGATAGTTCTGAGGAATTTCATGTGCTTGCTGAAAATGGTGAAGATACTATTGCCATAAGTGATTCATCTGAATTTGCAATCAATACTGAGCTTCTTTTAAAAGATGGAGAAGATATAAGCACACTTGAAGGTAAACCTTCTCCAGATGGCAATGGAACAATTCAAATAAGGAAAGGAATTGAGGTTGGTCATATTTTTAAACTTGGAAAGTTATATGCGGAATCAATGAAAACAAGTGTTCTGAATTCTGATGGAAATGCTTCAACATTATATATGGGCTGTTATGGAATTGGGGTTTCAAGACTTGTTGCAGCAACAATTGAACAAAATCATGACGAAAAAGGTATTATTTGGCCTCATAGTATTGCACCCTTTGACATAAATATTATTTCCATTGGATATGATAAGAATAAAGACATTGCTAAAGCATCAAATGCTTTATACAAAGAACTTTCAGAAATGAATTATTCTGTTCTGCTAGATGATAGAAAAGATGGATACGGAGTAAAAATAAAAGATTCAGAACTCATAGGAATACCTCTCAATATTGTAATAGGTAAAAAATTTACTGAAAATAATGAAGTTGAGCTCATAGGAAGAAACGGCGAAATTTCATCAAACTCAATTGAAGATATTAAAACAATACTTGAGTTCTTTAAAAATTAATTAAAAAAATTTTCTTTTATAATTTTGTCTAAATTTATTAATCCAAATTGGAAATCATCTAGGACCTTTAACATTTTCTTATCATTTTTATATAAATTTTCATTAGTAAAATCTTCTAATAGAATACTAATGTCTTTTTTGATAGAAGGAGATTTTGGCAAAAATCTCTGGACTTCTAAAAGTTTATTAACACAATACTTCAAGGATCTAGGAAATAATTTTTCCATTATCATAAATCTAAGTACAATCTCTTGGTTAAGATTATCTTTATTGATCAATTTAAAGGATTCAAATCCATTGATCGACCTTAAAACACTACTCCATTGTAAATTTTGATAATATTTATTTACGTAATTTTCTTTCCTATGGATTTGATCTTCAATTATTCTTGATAACATATCTGCTCTTTCAATAAATCTTCCTAGCTTGATGAAATTAAAAACATCATTCCTTTGCATCCCATCAGTAATAATTGCAAAAAATCTTTGAGAATTTCTAATTATTCTATAAAGATCTTCGCTATGTGGCTTATGTTTGCTATTAAAATCTATATAAAGATTATTAAATTGCTCCCAGGCAGACTTTGGTAACATCGTCAGAAGGTATCTAGAATTCATCTTTGCCATTTCAATAGAGTATTTTATTGATGAGGGATTACTTTCATCCTGAATGAGAAAATAATATACATTTTCTTTTGTGTTCTTTTTTTTAAAATCATTAATATGTCCCGTTATTTTAATTAAATGCTTTAAATCATCTGATCCTTCATAGGGGATGTCTAGAAGTAAATCTGAGTTAACATTTATAAGTCTTGATGTATTTTCAATTCTTTCGATATATCTTGAAAGCCAGTAGGTTTTTTCTGCAATACTTGCAAGCATTTTAATTAACTATCCAGGTATCTTTACTCCCACCACCTTGAGATGAATTTACAATGGTAGACCCTTTTTCAAGAGCGACTCTAGTTAAACCACCATTAGTCACAAAAGTGTCATTGCCAGATAGAATAAATGGTCTTAGATCAATGTGTCGTGGTTGAATGGAAGTTTTGATTAAAGTAGGGCTAGTAGAAAGTTTAATTAGAGGTTGAGCTACAAAATTTCTTGGATTATCTATTATTTTTTGTTTATATCCTTCTAATTCTTTCTTTGAAGCATTGGGTCCTATAAGAATCCCATATCCTCCAGACTCATTTACTGGTTTAAGGACAAGTTTTTTAATGTTGTCTAGTACATATTTCTTATCTTTATCAAATGCGCATAAATAAGTTTTAACTTGGGAAAGTTTTGGTGTCTCATTTAAATAAAACTCTATCATCTTTGGAACAAATGCGTATACAGCTTTATCATCAGCAACACCGGATCCCGGAGCATTTACAATAGCTACCTTTTTTTCTTTCCAAGAGTTAATCAATCCAGGTAATCCAAGTGTTGAATCCTTAATCCATACATTTGGGTCTAGATAGTCATCATTTATCCTTCTATAGATTACATCAATTTTTTTCTTTCCTGATATAGTTTTCATGTAGACATAATTATCATCAGATAAGCATAGGTCAGAGGATTCAACAAGAACAATTCCCATTTGTTGTGCTAGATACGCATGCTCAAAATATGCAGAATTAAAAACACCTGGACTTAAAATAACAATTGTTTTTTTCTTATCTTTTGAATAACTTGCATCGGATAAACATTTATAGAGTTGAGAAGTATAATCGTCTACTGGTGATACTTTATAATTGTTAAATAATTCTGTTACTACTTTCTTCATTACATTTCTATTTTCAAGCATATATGCAACACCTGAAGGAACCCTTAAATTATCCTCAAGAACATAAAACTTGCCTGTGTGATCTTTAATAAGGTCAGTACCTGAAATATGTGCCCAAATTTTATTTTTGGGAATTACTCCTTTGCATTCCTCTAAAAAATTTGGTGAATCTAAAATTAAAGATTTTAGAATAGGATTTTTATTTAAAAATTCTTGTTTATGGTAGACATCATGAATGAATAAGTTTATTGCCATGATTCTTTGAATTAATCCTTCCTTTACTTTAATCCATTCTTTTTCTTTAATAATTCTGGGAATTAAGTCTAAAGGCCATTCTCTATCAATTAACTTATTATCATCATAAACTCTAAATGTAACTCCCATTGTACGGATTATTGAGTCACGCACTTTGGCCAATAATTTTTTTTTGTTTGAACTTAAACTGTCAAAGAATTGAAATGATTTATGATAATCTTTACGAGGAGCATTCTTACTATTTAAGTATTCATCATAAAAAAAACCAGATTTATTTTTTTTTGTTTCCATATTACTCGATACCAATTGATAGCAAGACAAAGCATAGTAATATGTTCCATCGGTTCAAACTAACTTCTGTCTTTTATCAAAGATGAACCAGAAACTAACTTTAACAAATAGAAATAATAAAGATAATTATTATTATGTATTTTTTTATTATATAAATATAGAATATTCCATTCTAATAATTTTTTTTAATATGACATATTGTGTGGGAATGAAAATGGACGATGGCATTGTTATGGTGTCAGACTCAAGAACAAATGCAGGATTAGATAATGTTTCCACTTACAAAAAAATGTTTACTTACTCGGTTGGCGATAGGTCAATAATTATTATCACTTCTGGTAATTTATCAACATCTCAGCATGTATATAAAACTCTTGAAAATGATATAAATTCATCAAATCCTAAAAATAGTTTAAATCTCTGTAAAAACTTTGATGAAATTGCAAATTATGTTGGTCAAATATCACTAAATCATTCCAAAACTGATGGTATTTCGATCAATACACATCTAGGTTCTAACTTTGTAATTGGTGGTCAAATTAGCGGGCAAGAGCATGCTCTTATGATGGTTTACCCAGTTGGGAATTATATTCGTGCCTCTGAGATTAAACCCTTTTTTCAACTAGGTGAAACAAAATATGGGAAACCTATACTAGATAGACTTATTAGAAACGAAACCTCTTTAGGTGATGCGGCAAGATGTGCTTTGGTCTCGTTTGACTCAACAATGAAAAGTGATCTTACTGTTGGGCCACCTATCGACCTAGTAGTGTATAAGAAAGATTCTATTCAAATTTCACTAGAGGAACACCTTCAATTTAAAACACCATTTTTTTCAGATCTTTCTAGTAAGTGGTCAGAGGGTTTAAGAAATCTATTTAAAGAATTACCCAAATTTGATTGGGAAAAATAAATCTTAATGAAGTTTATAAATTTTTTAATCATATCAATGGTTAGCTTTCAATCTTTTAGTACCGAATTATCAATCGGCTCAATTGAAGAAATTTATCTGAAAAGTGGAACTAATGAACGAAGAATTCAAATTTACTATCCTTACTCAAAAAATGTCAATAATAAGACAAAGTTCATTATTATGAATGATGGTGAGGAGTTATTTTCAGAGAATGATTCTTGGAATGGAAAGGCATGGAATATTGATGAAACATTCAAAGATTTAAAAACTCAAAAAGAAAATCTTAACCTTGTAATTATTGCAATCGATAGTGCTAAGAGAATTAATGGGAATATTTTGGATGAAACAAGGAGGTACGCAGAATACTTTCCAAAAGAATCCATAAAATATATAGATGGAAATTTGAAAAGATCGATTTATTCTAATTTTATAGATTCTCAAAAATTTAATTATCAAGATTTTGTTATTAATAAAGTTATTCCCTCTATCGAGAAAAAATTTGATACAAAGCTTAATAGAGATAACCTCGGCATTATTGGTGCAAGTATGGGTGGGCTCTCCGCTTTAAATATGTCAATTGAAAATCCTGAAATCTTTGGATTTGTTGGCTGCATTTCTACACACTGGGTTGGAATAAAAATAAGTGAATATTTAATTCTTCCTTTTAGAATGAAAATCAGTGGTGATGAATCTACCACCAAAGCTATTCAGAAATATATTAAAGATAATGTAAGTAAGTTATCTTCACAAAAACTATATTTTGATCATGGAACAGTTGGCTTAGACTCACTTTATGAGAACCCACAAAATGAAATAAATAAAATTCTGTTAGGCTCTCAAATAAATTTTATATATGAGGTACACCCAAATCACGACCACGAACCAAAATTTTTTGGTCAAAGGTTTAAAAATATACTTTTAAACTTTACTAATAATTAAGCAATTCGTTTTATTATTGTAGCGTTTGCTGTACCACCACCTTCACAAATGGCTTGAAGAGCATAATTTCCTTCTCTTCTTTCTAATTCATGTAGCATAGTAGTCATTAACTTTGCGCCTGTTGCGCCAAGAGGATGTCCGAGCGCCATTGCACCACCATTGACATTTAATTTACTTCTATCTGCCTTTAATTCTTCAGCCCATGCAAGAGGAACTGGAGCAAATGCTTCATTGACTTCATATATATCCATATCATCGATGCTTAATTTAGCAATGTCTAAAGCCTTATGAGATGCGGGAATTGGTCCAGTCAACATAAATACAGGATCATCTCCAACAACAGAAATAGATACTATTTCTGCCCTTGGGTTAGATTTGATCTTTTCTAATCCGGCATCATTGCAAATAAGAACAGCTGCAGCTCCATCTGTGATTTGACTGGCATTACCAGCGGTAATTTTGCCACCTTCAGTTACTGGGTTCAATCCTGCTAATTTATCAAGACTAGCATCAAATCTAATACCTTCATCTGCCATTACTAAATCGTTAATGCCTTCAGCATTTTTACCTTCGACAGGTAGAATTTCTTTATCAAAATATTTTGATTCTGTTGCTTGAGCTGCTTTTTGATGACTTTCCAAAGCAAATTGATCTAGATCTTCACGAGAAAGATTCCATTTATCAGCTACTAGTTCTGCTCCAGTAAATTGAGAGAAAAATATATCTGGGTATCTTTCTTTCATTCCTTCAGAGTCAAACGGTAGCCCGTGTCCTGCATTATATCCATCTGTAACTGCTGCACCGATAGGAACCATGGACATTACTTCAACACCTCCACCAATAACAATATCTTGAGTACCAGACATTACAGCCTGAATTGCGAAGTGAATTGCTTGTTGTGATGAACCACATTGTCTATCCACAGAAGTTCCAGGAACAGATTCAGGAAAAGACGAAGACAAGACTGCATTTCTAGCTACGTTTCCTGATTGTGCCCCAACCTGATCAACACAGCCAAAAATAACATCATCTACAAGCACAGGGTCAATATCTAATCTCGTTACTAATTCATCTAGAACCTTTGCTCCAAGATCAGCCGGGTGCCATAAACTTAATCTTCCATCTCTTTTACCGCCAGCTGTTCTTAATGCTTCAACAATATATGCTTTCTCTGCCATAAAAAAATCCTACTAAAATTAACTAATAGGATTTATTGTATCAAAAATTTATTTAGATTTACTTGAAATGTAAGAAGATCTTATTTCTTTTACAAGTTTGTCTCTAACTTTTGCATTTTCTTTTAGGAAAGTACTAGCTTTTACCTTACCTTGTCCAATACTCTCACCATCTAATTTATAAAAAGCACCTGATTTATCAACCAAACCAAGTTTATGACCAAAGTCTAATATTTCACCTTCCTGGTTGATTCCTTGTCCATACATAATCTGAAACTCTGCTTGTTTAAAAGGAGGAGATACTTTGTTTTTAACAACTTTAACTCTTGTTTCGTTACCCATTACTTCGTCTCCCTCTTTTACAGAACCAATTCTTCTAATATCTAATCTTACTGAAGAATAGAACTTTAAAGCATTACCACCAGTTGTTGTTTCAGGACTGCCAAACATAACACCAATTTTCATTCTTATTTGGTTAATAAAAACAACAGTGGCACCAGACCTTTGAATATTACCTGTAATTTTTCTAAGCGCTTGTGACATTAATCTAGCTTGAAGGCCAACATGATGGTCTCCCATCTCTCCTTCAATTTCTGCTCTTGGAACCAATGCGGCAACGGAGTCGATAATTACCAAATCTACGCTCTTAGATTTGACTAACATATCTGCAACTTCTAATGCCTGTTCTCCAGTATCAGGTTGTGATAATAGCAATTCATCTACATTGACACCTAACTTTTCAGCATATTGTGGGTCTAAAGCATGTTCAGCATCAATAAAGGCACAAGTTCCTCCTTCTTTTTGACATTGAGCAATTATTTGAAGTGTCAGGGTAGTTTTGCCAGAAGACTCAGGTCCATAAATTTCTGTAACTCTACCTTTTGGAATTCCTCCTATTCCAAGTGCAATATCAAGACCAAGTGATCCTGTTGAAATTGAGGGGATATCAAGATTTTCTCGATCGCCCATTCTCATTACTGTTCCTTTACCAAAATGATCGTCAATACTTGCAATAGTATCTTTTAATGATTTTGAAGTAGTATCTTTTGATTTAGGCATAATTAACTCCTTAATTTACTGTATATTTATACAGTATATAGTATTTTTCTATTTTTTTAAACAGTTTTGTGTAAATTTAAAAATTAGTAAGCTAAAATTCAGTCTTCTCAACTAATTATGACATACGTAGTAACAGAATCATGCATTAAATGTAAATACACTGATTGTGTTGAAGTATGTCCTGTTGATTGTTTTTACGAAGGTCCAGAATTCCTTGTCATACATCCAGATGAATGTATTGACTGTGGTTTATGCGAGCCTGAATGCCCTATTGAAGCTATTTATGCAGATGACGAATTACCGTCAGACCAAATAGAATTCATAGAGATCAATCTCAGGCTTTCTGAAGTTTATGAAAATATAACAGAAGCGAAAGAACCATTACCAGAGGCTGATAAATATAAAGATATTAAAAGTAAAAAGGAATTTTTATAAAAGGAAATTTACTATTTCTGCTAGATCCAATAACCCAGCCGAAAAAATTAATCCACCAAAAAATATTAGTATTGATTTTCCATATTTCTCATATGCTTTATTAATAATCCTGGGCATAACTATTAAAGCTATTAGCATTCCAATAGCAAAAGGAAGTAATACATCAACATTAAGATTAGATATGCCAACAATAATATAAGGATAAATACCAACGGCTAACAAAAATGCGCTGCCAGATATTCCTGGAAAAAGTAAAAATGTGCACGCAAAAAAACCAAATATAATTAGCGCAACTACAGAGGGTGTAAATGGACCATCAGGTGGATATGATCCGGTCATGTAAAAGCCACTTAGCAAAAAACCAATAAAAATTGCAAGAAAAACATTTAAATAAAAAGTTTTGCCTTTATTAATATTTTCTTTTAAGTAAGTATTTATTAATAAAAAAATACCGTATCCAATCATTATAAATGCTATAAAAATATTAAATGTTTGAGTAAAGTTCGTGTATAAAAAGTTAACAAGAGAAGAAAATAAAAATACACTTAATATCATCCCAACTAATAATGGAATAATTAAATTTAAATCTCTAAATTTCGTCAAAAAATTTAGAATCTTTTCATAGACTCCAAACATTAATGCTACAGTCGCACCAGATATACCTGGTAACAATTCAGATATGCCTATGAAGACACCTGCTGTAAAGTATTTAAATTGATCTTTCATACATCATTGCCATCTTCTGATTTTCCTGCAAGCATTGGAACAAATGATACATCATCAAATTCTTCTTCATTTATTTCATCATTATTAATTTTAGTTATAACATTCAATTTCTGAGATGCTCCACCAACGGGAATTACTAGCTTTGCATCATTATTTAAAACAGAAACTAAATCGTTAGGATACTCTCTTGGAGCAGCAGCACATAAAATACCATCATATTTTTTTTCTTTTTCCCAATCTTGATATCCATCACCATGCCTAAATAACACATTATTAATTTTTAATTGAGATAAATTCTCTTTTGATTTTTGAACAAGTGGTTTTATTCGCTCAATTGCATCAACATTTTCACTAAAAAAAGATAGGACTGCTGATTGATATCCACAACCTGATCCAAGTTCAAGTACATTTTCAAATATTTTGCCTCTCGAATTTGTATGAGAAATTAATAATTCAGTCATTCTTGCAACTATATATGGCTGAGAAATTGTTTGCTTATAACCAATAGTCAATGATCTGTTTTCATAGGCTCTCGACCAAAGAGCTTCGTCAAGAAAAATATGTCTTGGCACTTGTGAAATCGCGTCGAGAACTCTGAAATCTTTTATCCCTAAATCTAGAAGAGTTTCGATCATTTCCTCTCTAACCCTTCTGAAAGTAAATCCAGAGTTACTCATTTATTATCCCAGAAAGATTATCAATAAATTGAGATGAGCCTAGACTATAGTCAAGTACTGATACAGAAACATATCCATCCACAACTGCTTCGGCATCAGTTACATAATCACCTTTTATAGGCTCTCCTGATAGGTTATATCGATACCTGTACGTTTCTTTTGATAGGGATTGATCTTCTATCTTAATAGGTTTGGCTGGAACATCCCTTTTAGATAATCCTGTTGCCTTAACTCCTTTATATTCCTCCTCAGAAATATCTGGAAAATTTATGTTGATTACTTTTCCATTATAAGTTTCACTATATTTAATAATTTTATTAATTAACTCAACCGATTTTTTTGTTATAAAGCTTATATCTTTAGCATCATAAGAGGCAACTGATATAGCAATTGGTGGATACTTTAAATTCCTTCCTCCAACAGCCGCTCCAACTGTTCCAGAATATAAAACATCATTACCAATATTGGCTCCATGATTAATACCTGATATGACAATATCGAATTCAAAATCAACTATACTTAATAAACCTAAATATGTGCAATCGGCTGGGGTTCCATCTACTGCATAGATCTTATCTTCGACTTTCGTAACCTCAATCTCACTTAGGTAAGAAATAGCTGCACTCATACCACTGCAATTATTTTTTGGAGCGACTATCCACACATCATGATCTTTTGATAGTTCCTCATACATGTTCTGAATATTATGAGCTTTATATCCATCATCATTTGTAAGCAATATTTTCATGATAGGTCCTTTAAATTTACTATACTTTGAACTGATATAGCTTCATTATTTCCAATGATTCCAATTTTTTCTGATGTAGTAGCTTTTAAACCAATTTTTTTCATAGGAACTTTTAATATTGCAGACAAATTCTCTAAAATTTTTTCTCTATGCGGATTAATTTTAGGATTTTCACAAATAATTGTTGTATCAATATTATAAATTTCTAAATCCATTTTATTTAATTCATTTAGGCAGTGTTCAACGATAAGCGTACTATCTAAATTTTTATTTTTATTGTCTTGATCTGAAAAAAACATTCCAATGTCACCCAGCCCAGCAGCACCCAATATTGAATCAGCAATTGAATGTAGTAATACGTCTCCATCAGAATGAGCAACAATACTGTAATTACATGTAATTTTATATCCGCCCAAAATAATCCCATCTCCTGGTTCATATTTGTGAAGGTCATAACCAATACCACTTCTTGTAAGAAAATTATTGAGAATTTCTATATCAGCTTTCTCTGTTACTTTTATATTAGACCTATCTCCCAGAATCTTAGATAATTTAAGATTTGAATATTCAATGGCAAATGATTCATCAGGACAATCCACATTATTATCGATACAGCTTTGTATAGACTTTATTAAGTCTTTGAAATTACATATTTGAGGAGTTTGAACTAAATTAAATTTAGATTTATCTAAAGTTCTATTGTCTTCCCTAATTGAATCATAAACAGGAGTATATAGATATGAACAACTCGACTTTGAGTGAACAATATCTTCAAAAAGTCTTGTAATATCATTTTCGGAAACATTTGGTCGAGCTGCATCATGCGTAATTACAAATTCATAATTATCTTCAATCGAATTAAGAGCATTAAAAATTGATTCTTGTCGAGTCAATCCTCCAATAATATATTCAATTTTTTCGCAATTATAAAAGTTCTGGCTTTTTATAAGCTCATCCCCATCAGAAATTGCGATTACTATCTTAGAAATATATTTTGAATCTATAAAAGGCTTTACAGCATTTTCAATAATAGATCTTCCGTTAATTTTGACGTACTGCTTGGGCAAATCACCATCAAATCTTTTTCCAATTCCTGCAGCAGCAATTATTGCCAATAAACTATTTTCTTTCATCTTCTTTTTTTTCTTCTTCAAAAGATATAAATTCTTCCCCAGGATAAGTTAAGTTGAGCTTCTCTCTAGCAAAATTCTCCACATGATCATTTGAATTTTGGGCATTCTTAATCTCAAATTCAAGAATTTCATTTTCTTTTTTAATGGCTTCATTTTTTAATTTTTGTGCAGTATTTTCTATTACAAGAGCATTTCTATTGGAGTAGTTATTCTCACCAAAAAAATTGCTATTTAATAACAAAATAATTATTAAAACCAACAATAAATAGAATAAATAATTTAGTTTATTCATTTAACAAAATATCGTTGCTTTTATTTTCAATCCAAAGCAATCTATTATATTTTGCAATTCTGTCTGATCTGCAAGGTGCTCCAGTCTTTATTTGTGATGCTCCTACTCCAACTGCTAAATCTGAAATAGTTGTATCTTCAGTTTCTCCAGATCTGTGAGATATAATGCATTTATAGCCATTTTCTCTTGCACAATCAATTGTCCCAATTGTTTCCGTTATAGTCCCAACCTGGTTAAATTTAATCAAAATTGAATTAGCAAGTTTGTGATTGATGCCTTCTAAAAAAATTTTTTTATTAGTTACAAATACATCATCGCCGACGAGCTGACATTTATTTCCCAATTTATTAGTAACTAACTTCCAACCCTCTATATCATTTTCATCCATTGCGTCCTCAATAGATGAAATTGGGTATTGTGTAGTTAGGTTATCAAGATAATTTGTAAATTCAGCAGATGTATATTTTTTATTTTCACCTTTTAAAAAATAATTATTACCATCAAAAAACTCACTTGCAGCGCAATCAAGAGCAATGCTCACATCTTCTCCTGGGTTAAGTTTTGATGCTTTAATTGATTCAATTATTAATTCTATTGCTTCTTCATTTGAATTTAGATTTGGTGCAAATCCACCCTCATCACCTACTGCTGTGGAATAATTTTTAGATAATAAAATTTCTTTTAAATTATGATAAATTTCCATTGACCATTTCATTATCTGATTAAAATCCTTAGCGCCACTCGGCATGATCATGAATTCTTGAATATCAACATTATTATCAGCATGCTCTCCTCCGTTTAAAATATTAAACATTGGCATCGGTATTGAGTATTTATTTGCTTTGCCTGTTATATCTTTGTAGATACTCGAAAAATGCTCATATAAGTTAACTTTTTTATTTTTAGCTGCAACATGAGAGCTTGCTAGGGATATAGCTAATATAGCATTTGCTCCCATAGATGATTTATCGACTGTACCATCATAATCAATTAATATTCTGTCAATTTCAATTTGATTTTCTGATTCTTTTCCAATTAATAAAGGACCTAATTTATTATTAATATTTGAAATAGCATTAAGAACTCCTTTTCCATGATAATTTGAATCACTGTCTCTGAGCTCTAGTGCCTCCTTCGAACCAGTTGATGCTCCACTTGGAACCATTGCTGATGCACATATCCCGTTATCAAGGCTTATTTCGCAAGCAATTGTAGGAATGCCTCTAGAATCAAAAACTTGAATAGCATTTACATTCGATATTTTTGACATTGTTATTTTATCTCTAAATTATTTTGACCTTTAACAAAATCATCCAAATCTTTTATCTGATTTAAAAATTCATCCAGATAAGAGAGAGGCAATGCACAAGGTCCGTCACATTTAGCCTCATCAGGATTTGGATGTGCTTCCAGAAAAAGTCCAGCTATTGATTGCGACATACCAGCTTTTGCAAGACTTAAAACATATTCTCTTCTACCACCAGTTGAACTTCCTAAGCCACCTGGTAATTGAAGTGAATGTGTTACATCAAAAATTACAGGTTTTGATAATTTTTTTAAAATTTGAAAATTTAAAGTATCAACAACCAAATTGTTGTATCCATATGAGTTACCTCTTTCACACAAAGTAATATTTTTATTTCCAGCTGCTTCACATTTTTCAACGACGTTTGACATCTCTTGAGCTGATAAAAATTGAGGTTTCTTAAATTGAATTATGGAAGAAGTTTTTGCAGCTGCACTAACTAGATCGGTTTGTCTTGCAAGGAAAGCAGGTATTTGAATAACCTCACAAATTTCACTAACTGATTCTGCTTGATTAGGCTCGTGAATATCGGTGATTACAGGAATATCATAAGTTTTTGAAATTTCCTCTAATATTTTTAGGCCTTCATCCAAACCTGGCCCTCTGAATGAATTAATAGAGCTCCTGTTAGCTTTGTCAAAAGAGCCTTTAAAAATATAATTAATGCCATTTTTATCAGTTACATCCTTAAATTTTTCAGCTACTTCCATTGCCAAATCTCTTGATTCAAGAACATTCATGCCACCCATGAGGGTCATTTTTTCATTATTATCAATTTTAAAGTCTCTTAATTGCATTTTTACTTTCTTAACGTACTTTTGATATAACTGTTGAAAATAGGATGTCCATCTCTTGGATTGGAGGTAAATTCAGGATGAAATTGGCATGCTAAAAACCATTTATGTTTAGGAATCTCAATCATTTCTACTAGCTTACCATCAATAGATGTCCCTACAACATCTAATCCTTTTTTGATCATATCATCTTTATATTTTGGATTTACCTCATATCGATGTCTATGTCTTTCAATGATTTCTGAATTTTTATACATTCTTAATGAATTAGACCCCTTTTTGAGTTTGCATAGCTGGCCACCTAAACGCATTGTTCCACCCAAGTCTGAATTTTTATCTCTTTTTTCTTTTTTGCCAGAAATATCATTCCATTCTGTAATAAGGCCAATAACAGGATGCTTTGTATTTTGATCAAACTCAGTACTGTTTGCACCTTTAAGATTAAGAACATTTCTTGCATATTCTATAATCGCTACTTGCATGCCAAGGCAAATTCCTAAATATGGAATGTTATTTTCTCTAGCATATTTGCAAGCTAAGATCATTCCCTCAATACCTCTTTCACCAAATCCACCAGGAACTAAGACTGCATCTGCATTCTTAAGAGTTTTTTTGATGTTTTTTGAAGAAATGTTTTCGGCTTCAACAAAATTAATATTTACTTTTGCTTTATTTTTTATTCCGGCATGTTCAAGAGCTTCATTAATTGATTTATAAGAATCTTTTAACTCCGTATATTTTCCAACAAATGAAACATTTACTTCCTTCTCGGGCATTAATTTAGCTTTAACAACTCTTTTCCAGTCATTTAGATTTGGCTGTTTAGAATTAATTTTTAGTTTTTCAATAATGGTTTTATCAACTTTTTGCTTATTCAGTAAAATCGGTACTGAATATACTGTGTCAACATCATGCATTGATATAACACTTTCATTAGGTACAGAGCAAAAAAGTGCGATCTTCTTTTTTTCATCTTTTGGTAACTCCTGTTCAGATCTACAAACTAATACGTCAGGACTGATTCCTAATGATCTAAGTTCTTTAACAGAATGTTGGGTAGGTTTTGTTTTAAGTTCTCCAGAAGCATTAATAAAAGGGACTAAAGTAAGATGTACAAAAGCCCAAGAAGAATTTGGAAGCTCTAAGGCCATCTGCCTTATTGCCTCAACAAAAGGCTGGCTTTCAATATCTCCAACAGTTCCGCCAATTTCAACAATGGCAACGTCCTTATTCTGACCGCCCTCTTTTATTCTTTTTTTTATTTCATTTGTTATATGAGGAATTACTTGAACAGTCCCTCCAAGATATTTACCTTTTCTTTCATTACGAATAACGGCTTCATATACTTTACCTGCGGTAAAATTGTTTTTCTTTGAGGCTTGGAATCTCACAAATCTCTCATAATGACCAAGGTCTAAATCAGTTTCAGTTCCATCATTCGTTACAAAAACCTCTCCGTGTTGAAAAGGACTCATCGTTCCAGGATCAACGTTTATATAAGGATCAACTTTTATAAGTGATACTGATAAGCCTCTTGCTTCAAGAAGAGCACCAATTGATGCTGCTGCGATACCCTTGCCGAGTGATGAAACCACTCCTCCAGTAATGAAAATGTACTTAGTTTTGGCCATCATTAAAATTGGTCATGATGGGATATTAGAATAACAGATTAATTCAATGTTTTATATACTTTTTTTACTCGTGATTTCACACTTGTCATCAGATAATAAGAAATAAGATCATTTGAACTAGCTATATTTGTAATTGGTAACTCAGGTGAAAAAAATTCGCACCAATCACCAACAGAACATTTTTCTATGTTGCTTATATCAATTGTAGTTAAATCCATACTAACTTTTCCAAAAACAGAAGCTATTTCATTATTAATCATTACAGAAGTGCCATCTTTTATGTTTACTGGCAACCCATCTGCATATCCAAGGTAGACTGATGCTATTTTCATATCTTTATTTGCAACAGCCCTTCCGTCATAGCCAACTTTATCTCCTTTATTGATATTTCTTATGTTCACAATTGGAGATCTTAATGTCATGGCAGTTTTAAGGTCATGATTTCCAATGTATCCTCCATAAATTCCAATACCACACCTTACCCAATCATATGTTTTGCTAGGATAATTCATAATACATCCAGTATTAGCAATACTCCTTTCAATTGAATTGTGTAATCTAGAGGAAATATCCTCAAAAATTTTAAATTGATTTTCATTAGAGGGATTTGATTTGTCATTAGACGATGCTAGATGGGACATTAAAGTAAAGTTTTTATCATATAAATATTCTTCATATATTTTCAAAAATTCATCTATACCAAAACCAAGTCTATTCATGCCTGTATTGAGCTTAAACCATAACCCTTCATAATGATTGCCTTCTTTAAGAATTTGAAATTGCTCTAGATTATGAACAACTAGATCGAATTTGTTTTGTATCGAAATATCAAGATCCTTTTTTGAATAAACTCCCTGCATAAGAAGTATTTTTTTACTTGAAAGCTCCCTTATTTTCAAAGCTTCATCAATTCTTACAACTCCAAACCCATCTGAAAGATCCTCAATATCTTTAACTATATGTTCAAGGTGATGGCCATAAGCATCAGATTTAATAACAGCCATAAACTTAGAGGAACTGTTGAGTTTATTTTTTAACAATGAAATGTTATCTCTAAATATTTTAGGATCGATTATTAATTCAGAATTTATTGAGGTCATTCAAATGATTCGTAAAAACTGTCGCTAGAGAAGTTTTCAAATCTTGTGAATTCTTTTAAGAAAGTTAAATTAACAGTACCGATTGGTCCATTTCTTTGTTTGCCAATAATTATTTCCGCTTTATTACCCTGCTCAGAATCCTCATTGTAAACTTCGTCTCTGTATATAAATAAGATTACATCTGCATCTTGTTCAATAGCACCTGAATCTCTAAGATCAGCCATTATGGGCCTTTTGTTTGGTCTTTGTTCTACAGCCCTGTTTAATTGAGATAATGCAATAACTGGGACATTTAGTTCTTTTGCTAAAGATTTTAATGATCTAGAAATTTCAGATATTTGATTAACTCTATTTTCAATTGATAGTGGAAGTTGCATTAACTGAAGATAATCTACAACTATCAAAGAAAGGCCATCTTTTTCTGTTCTTGCAAGCCTCCTAGCCTTTGCTCTAAGTTCCATTGGAGATAATATTGAGCTGTCATCTATCCACAGAGGCATATTTTTTAACTTTTCACTTTGTTGTAAAAGGATTCTTAATTCGTCATCTTTTAACATCCCAGATCTTACATTTTGCTGATTTAATTTAGTCATTCCAGAAAGTAGTCGTGTAGTAAGAGATTCACCTGGCATCTCTAAACTAAAAATAAGAACAGCTCCATTTGAATCGTCATCTAGCAAGACATTTTCTGCAATGTTCATTGCAAATGATGTTTTACCCATACTAGGTCTACCAGCAACAACAACAAGATCGCCTTTCTGTAATCCTTGAAGTTTATTATCTAAGTCTTTAAAGCCAGTTGATGATCCTATTAAACCGTCAGATTTGTTTGATAATTCATGAAGTCTGTCCATTGTAGATGGAATTAATTCTCTCATTGACTGAAGATTTTGATCATTTAGATTTGTTTCATCATTCAAAGCAAAAATCATACTTTCCGCTTTATCTAATAATGATGCTCCATCCTGACCTTGGGGATTTGATATAAGTTCACTAATATCAGAATTTACCTTCATTAGTTTTCTAGTAATTGATCTTTGCCTAATTATTTCTGCATATGCTTCTAGATTTGCAGCAGATGGAGTTGATGTAGCTAATTCAATTAAATAATCTTTTCCACCAACTTTATTAAGTGAGTTTTTATTATCTAATTTTTCAGATACGGTTAATGGATCGAGAGGTTTATTCTCTTCAACAAGTTCTGACATTGACTGAAATATGATTTGATGATCTTTGCCATCAAAATCATTTTCTTTTATTACTTGTATCACAGTATCAAATCTATGAGTTTCCAACATCAAGCCGCCTAAAACAGCTCTTTCAGCTTCTCTTGCTTGTTCGTTTTGATTGATATTTATATCTGACATTGGAATATGATTTTTACATCATATTTCAAAATATACAACTACTCTGGAGATACTTTTACTAAAACTTGGATTGAGACCTCTGGATGGACGCTAATCATTATATTGTGTTCGCCTATTTCTTTTATAGGTCCATCAGGAAGCTGAACTTCACTTTTATCAATTTCAATGTCTTTTCCTGTAAATGCCTCAGAGATCTCTCGAGTACCAACAGATCCATATAAAGCTCCTTCTTCAGTTACAGGCACCAATATTTCACACTCAGAACCTTCAATATCTTTTGCTCTTGATTGAGCTTTTGTAAGAATATCTGCTGACATTGCAGCTAACTCATCTTTCTTTGCTTCAACTTCAGCAATATTTTTTTCGCTTGCAAAAGCTGCTTTTTTTTGAGGAATTAAAAAGTTTCTTGCATACCCACTGTTAACCTCGACCACATCACCGATCTCTCCTAAGCGCTGTATTTTGTCTAATAATATAATTTTCATAATTATTTATGCATGTCAGTATATGGAATCAAAGCTAAAAACCTAGCAATTTTAATATATCTAGTAAGTTTTCTTTGATTAGATGCAGATACGCCTGTTACTCTAGCTGGAATAATTTTACCAGTCTCTGTTATGAATTGTTTCAGAAGACTTACATTTTTATAATCAAACTTTTTTGGTAATCTATATTTACTCATCTTTGCTATCCTCTTCAATTGAATCAGATGAAACATTCTCAATAGATTCTTCCTTTGAAACTATTTCTTCCTCATTCTTCTTTTCATCATCATCTGCAGGTTTTTCTTTAACTTCATTTTTAACATTACTCTCTCCATCTTCAGATTCAGACTTCTTATTTCTCGAATCAATTAACAATTGAGAATCTTCTCCGTCATGCTCCTTAACTGAAATAAAGAGGTGCCTAATAATAGATTCGTTATATTTAATTTTATTTTCAATATCAATTAAATTTGCTGCGTTTCCTTCAATGTTAAAAATTAAATAATGTCCTTTATTGTGATTATTAATAGAATATGAAAGTTGTCTTCTACCAATATCTTCCATTTTTTTAATGTTAAAGGTATTAGCTTTTAGAAGTTTTTCAAAATCTTTTATAAATGAGTCTACCTTAGAGGAAAGGTTGGGATTTAAAATAATTACTGCTTCGTACTTTTTCATATTTTCCTTATGGTTATAGATTTTTACTTAGTGTAAAAACCAAGGAATTCGAATTCTAAATGAATTAATTTTTATTATCAATACTCACTTTTAACTATTCTAAGAAGCTTGGAGAAAAACCCTTGATTTTGTTCTGCAAGCATTTCATGATTAATCTGCTTATAACCATGCTCTATAAGTCCTATTGAGGTTGAATATATTGGATTTTGAAGTATGGTCTCCATCCCTTTGAACTTAGACGGAATTCCCATTCTTACTGATGTTTGAAAAATTGATTCAGCTAATTCAACAACTCCCTCCATCTTAGAGGTGCCACCAGTAAGTACAATTCCAGCAGAAATTTTGTCTTCAAACCCATTTCTTGAAATTTCAGCTTTTATTAAATCAAATAGTTCAGAATATCGAGGCTGAATTATGTCGGCTAATGAGCTTCTTGATAGTTCCCTAGGAGGCCTTCCGCCAACACCAAGGACTTCAACAGTTTCATCATCTTTTGTAAATTCGGTGACTGCGCATCCATGTTTTTGTTTTATGTCTTCTGCTTGAGGTGTAGGCGTTCTTAAAGCTTGTGCAATATCACTTGTTACTTGATCACCTGCAATTGGAATCACCCCAGTGAATACAATTGAGCCTGTATTAAAAATTGCAATATCCGTCGTACCTCCTCCAATATCAACCAAACATACTCCAAGATCCTTTTCATCTTCAGAAAGAATAGAATGTGAGCTTGCTAACTGCTCTAAAACAAACCCATCTACACTTAGTCCACAATTTTTTATGCATTTTTCGATGTTTTTAATTGCGCTGCTTGCGCATGTTACAAGGTGAACTTTAGCCTCAAGCCTCACTCCAGACATTCCTAGAGGGTCAAGGCTTACTTCTTGATCATCAATTACAAAGGACTGAGGTAAAACATGAAGAACTCTCTGATCTGATGGTATTGAGACTGCTTGAGCTGACTCAATGACTCTGTCAATATCGAATGCCGACACCTCATTATCCTTGATGCCAACAGCGCCTTGTGAATTAAGACTTTTGATGTGATTTCCAGCAATTCCAACATAGACCGACTTAATTTTTTCCTCAATCATCGATTGAGCTTGTTCTACTGCTTTGCTAATTGCATCGGTGGTAGCATCAATATTTACAACTACACCTTTTTTTAATCCGCTCGATGGATATGCGCCTAATGCAACAATTTCAAGTTTAGCTTCGCTATTATATCTTCCTACAATACAAACAACTTTTGACGTACCTATGTCCAAACCAACTATTAAATTAGAATTTTTATTGTTATTTGCCATAATTTAATGCAACTCCATCTCTATATCTAATATCTATGATACTAGGATTTTTTCCATTCTCGAACAAATAATTTGCTGTATATTCAAAATTTTTGAATTTTGTTTCTGTTAAATCGTTACCAAACCTGATTAAAGTTTTATCTGTAATAGCATCCCACCCATTAACATAACTGTAATTGATTTCACTAAGATTAAAATTAATGCTTGAAATAGAATCAATTCTAGTAATTATTTCTAAAATATCTTCTTCATTTTTTACAGGTCCCTGCACGATAACCAAGTCTCTTTTTGAATTATCAAACTTAAATTTATGTAAATTAATATCATAAAAAAATTGATTGTTAAGAACAAAAATGGGCTCTCTATTTGTAATACTTACATAAACTTCCTTTTTAAAAGGTTTGTAGACTATTGAGAAATCTTTTATCCAATCTTGTCTTTTGAGAATTTTCTCAATCTGTTTTTTTGATTTAGAATTTTTTAGATCGCTTATTAATATTTTTTGTGATTCAAATTCAAATCCTGATTCAAAATTAATATTAATTTCATATTCTGCAAATAAATTTATGGGAGTTAAGATTACAATTATTAGCAATAGTTTTTTATATAGATGCATCGATGATTTTTTGGACTACCTCATTATAAGTTAAGCCTAATAGACTTCCAGACTTTGGAACATTGCTGTGGCTCGTCATTCCAGGAACTGTGTTAATCTCTATTACATAAAAATTACCTTTTTTATCTTGAATCAAATCAACTCTTGCCCATGCTTTGCAATTGAGTGCTTCAAATGCTTGTAATGATATTGATTTAATATCAACTAATTCACTTTGCGTTAATTTTGCTTCAATATGCAATGTATCGTCTGAAATATACTTTGCATCATAATCATAAAATTCATTTTTTGTAATTATTTCAATAGGCGGATAACATTCTTTATCGATTACGGTCACAGTTAGCTCTCTTCCATCAATATATTCTTCAAATAAAAAACCTCTTTCACGATTTGTGCATTTTTTATATGCACTTTTAAGGCTTTCTTCGTCACTTATTTTAAAAATATCAATACTAGAGCCATCTTCCTCAGGTTTTAAAAATAAATAATTAAATGGTCTGAATCGATCAAATGATGATGTATTTAAACTTTGATTTGCATCTTCTAGAGAAAACTCAGAAATACTCAGGGAAACAGGAGTATTTATATTATTTTCTTTTAAAATTTCTTTTGTGACTTTTTTGTTCCATGTTTTCATGCAAGCTTCAGGACCTGATCCAGAATATAAAATATTTAAATCATCTAAATCTCTTTGAAGTTTTCCGGCTTCGCCTTCAAAACCATGAAGAGCAATGAATATAAAGTCATAAATCTTTAATTCATTCAAGTTGTTAAGATCTTTAAAATCAATTAGATCTGATTCATAGCCTAAATCACAGATTGCATTATGAACACCCTTTCCACTTTGTATAGAAACTTCTCTTTCAGAGGAAGAGCCTCCATATAGAACTGCAATTTTATTTATGTTTCCCATTGATTTTTAATTATTTGACAAATATTCGAAACACTACCAGCACCTTGTGTGACTAAAATATCAAAATCATCCTTTTTCTTTTTAATCAAATCTATTACATCATCATGTTTTTTCAAATAAGTAACATCTTTATGACCATTTTGTTTTAGAGTTTCTACAATTCTCCTTGAGTTTATGCCTTTAATTGGCTTCTCGCTTGCAGAATAAATATCTAACATTATTAATGAATCGGTTTGTTTTAATACCTTTATAAAATCATTAAAGAGCTGTGCTGTCCTTGAAAACCTATGTGGTTGAAAAATCATACATACTTTTTTATTTTTATATTCTTCTTTATACGCCTTTATATTTGATTCAATTTCTAACGGATGATGACCATAATCATCAATTAAAGATAATGATTTATCATCAATTTTAATATCATGCTTCTCATATCTTCTTCCAACACCTGTAAATTCTTTAATGCCATTTCTTATTGAACTAATTGAAATACCTTCCTCTAACGCAACAGCGATTGCAGCTGTCGCATTAAAAACATTATGCTTACCAGGAAGATTAATTTTAAATTTATGAGCTTTGCTTGTTTTTTTATCAAAAATTTCAAAATCTTGCTTACCGTATTTTGAAATGATCTTGATAATTTTATAATCACAATCTTTTGACTCTCCAAACGTAACTTGTGATCTAGATATTCTTTTTGAGATTTTTTTAATATTCTTATCATCGCCATTGATTATCAGATATCCATAAAAAGGTACGTTTTCTGAAAACAAAACAAATGAATCTAAAAGATTTTCAAAGATGTTATTAAAATGAGTCAGATGATCATCATCTATATTTGTTAAAACAGCGACATCGGGTTGAAGGTGAACAAATGATCCATCACTCTCATCTGCTTCTGCAACAATATATTTTCCTTTACCTAAGTCTGAATTCTCGTCTGTACTTAAAACTTTTCCTCCAACAACATACGTTGGGCTTAAATTTGCAACACTTAGTATTTTTGCAATCATGCTTGTTGTTGTGGTTTTGCCATGACTCCCAGCAACAGCAATACTTTCATATCCAATCATTATACTTCCAAGCATTTCGGCCCTTGGTATTGATGTAATAGAATCTTTTTTTGCCTGGACTAATTCAGGATTTCTGGAACTAATTGCAGATGATATAACTAGCAAATCTGCACCCTTAATATTTTTAGATGAATGACCAATAAATACCTTTGCACCATGTTTTTCTAATTTTCTTAATTCACGAGAGCCTGATATGTCAGAACCTGATATTTTGTATCCCTTTTTCAGCAATACTTTAGCAATGCCTATCATTCCTGCTCCACCAATTCCTACAAAATGGATATGTTTTACTTTTTTAAAAAATTTCATTTATTGAGATATTCTTCAATGTGCTTCACTATTTCATTTGCTGCGTTTACATGATTTGTAAGTTCATTTTTTTTCCAATTGATATATTTTTTATCTTTAATAATTTCATTTATTTTATCAGTGAGATAACTTATGTCTTCACCTTCTTCATGCAAAATACCCATACCCATATCCTCAATTTTTTTTGCATTTTCATATTGATGATTATCAATAGAATTTGGCAGAGGAATCATTAAGGCGCCTTTCTTCATTGAAGTGATTTCAGATAAACTAAGTGCTCCTGCTCTTGAGACAACAAAATCTGACCATTTTATCTGTTCTTCAGGATTATTGAAAAATTCCAAAACCTCTGCTTCAATATTTCTCGATTCATATTCGCTTTTTACTTGTTCAAGATTATCTAAACCACATTGATGCTTTATTAATAAATATTCCGATAATGGCTCCAATGCATGAGGCATATTTAAATTGATATATTTAGATCCTTGACTTCCACCAGTAATATAAACTTTAATCTTGTCTTCTGATTCTTCGGTTATATCTTTACTATATTCTCTAAAAGTGTCTCTAATTGGATTTCCTGAAAATATAGAATTATTTATATTTGAAATCTCAAATCCGAGAAAATTTATCACAGCAAATTTTGAGAGTAACTTATTAGCTGAACCCATTACAGAGTTTTGCTCATGAGTAAAAACTGGAATTCCTTTTATAAAGCATGCTATGCCTGCTGGTACGCTAATAAAACCGCCAAAGCCAATCATGGCATCTATTCCTTCTTCTTTAATTACCTTTATTAGAAAGAATATATTTGTAATGATCTGAAATAACATCTTAATTTTTATGAAAACATTTTTTCCTCTAAAGCCATCTATATTAAGTTTATATTGCTTAGAATTTAGATCCTCATATGCATTTATTTCAATTTTGTTTCCAGTTCCAATCAAAATAATTTGATGATCATTATTAATAAGTTTTTTGCTGACTGTTGCAGCAGGAAATACATGACCTCCAGTCTTAGCAGCAACGATTAAAAATTTCATTTAAAGAACTTTATTTTCATTATTTATTCTCAGGACAATACCCATTAAAGATAACATTATAATGATACTTGTTCCTCCGTAGCTGATAAAAGGTAATGTAAGGCCCTTAGTAGGTAAAAGACCAATATTTACTGCTATATTAAACAAGGCTTGAATTGATATTAAAAGAAATACGCCAAACACTAAATATCCCTGAAATAATCTATCTTTTTTGAAAGAATCAAAAGATATAAAAATCAATCCAATCAACATAGTCACATATAAAAAAATTAACAAAATGCCTCCTATTATTCCAAGTTCCTCAACTAAAATTGCAAATATAAAATCTGTATGAGCTTCAGGTAAAAAAAAGCTTTTTTGAAAACTATTTCCTAGGCCTAGACCAAACCATCCACCTTGACCAATGCTTATTAAAGAATTGGACAATTGCCATCCTGCGTTTTGCACAACATCTAATGCAAAAGGATCTGTGAATGCTAAAACCCTAGCTAATCTCATTGGTGAAGAAGTTATAGCTAAGTAACCCAACAAAATAATTAATAAAACTAGCAAACAAATTTGATAGAAAGATATGCCTGCATAAAAAAGAATACCAACAACTAGAAAGCAAATGATGGCTGTAGAACCAAGATCAGGTTGGCCCATTACTAGTAAAGATATTATGAATAACAGAAATAATGGCTTTAAGAAACTTCTAAGCGAATTCATTTCTGACATTCTTCTAACAGAGTATCCAGAAATATAAAGAATTAAACTAAATTTACAAATCTCCGAAGGTTGGATATTAATTGGTCCTATTCTTATCCATCTAATACTCCCATTTACACTTGTACCAACTTCAGGAATAAAAAGAATAATTAAAAGAATTATGCTCAACAACATAAATATCCAATCGGACCTTAAAAGAAAATCTGATGGCAGTATTAAGAAAAATGTCATTGAAAATAGTCCCACTGATATAAATAATGCTTGTCTTTTAGCAAAATAGAAGGGATTAGAAGTCATATCATCAGCAATATATATGCTTGATGAAGTTACCATTACCAGACCTATAACAAGTAATAAACCCAATGGCAAAATTACCAAAATGTCACTCCTACTAATATTCATTTATTTATTAAATGCGTGAATGTTGAAGATCTCACCTCTTTCATTAAAATCTTTGAAATCATCACCGCTTGGATAACCAGGAGAAAAAAGTATATTACATGTACTTTTTTTAGTATGAACAAAGTCAAACAGTTCTTTAATATTCTTAAATAATTTCTTTTTAGGATGTTCAATACATTTATTTATTTGATTAGAATGCTTTCCAAAAATATCATCTTCACTGGAAGGAGTTCATAATGTTAAAAATATTCTTTCAGCTTGCGCAGTGCATTATTGTCTAGGTCAAAACCTACAGGATTTTTCAAAATCAATAAGCTTATCTAAACTG
>CACMIG010000006.1:0-74445 GCA_902613705.1 uncultured SAR86 cluster bacterium
CAAAAAAAGGTCCTTACTTATCATGGGTTAAAGTTGGAGTATCAGATTTATATAATGTTGAAATAGTTGAAGGATTATCAAAAGGTGATGTTGTTTACATTCTTCCAAGTAAAAGTCTCTTTGATTATCAAAAACGCTTTAAAGAAAGAGTGAGTGGTACTTTTAGTTTTGGATAATGTTAATTGAAGAGTCTATAAAATCTGCTATCTCATCCATTAAAACTAATGGAGTAAGATCTTTTTTAACAGCATTAGCTATAATAATTGGAACTGCAGCAGTTATTACTGTCATAGGTATAGGATCCAGTGCTGAAAAAGCACTTGAAGCGAGTATCGATGACTTAGGTCCTAGAACTCTTTCAATATTTCCAAGTCAAAGAAAAAGAGGTGGAGTATCTTCAGGGTTTAATCCTTTGGTTATAAAAGATGCAGAGGCATTAGCTGAAAATAAAGAACATAACTGGATGATTGCTCCAGCAATGAATGGTAATAGACAAATTAAATTTAGAAATTCAAATATTAGTGGAAATATCAATGGATATTTACCAATAAATTTTAAAGTAAGAGGCTTTGAAATAGGTCAAGGAAGAATATTTACTGAAAAGGAAAATTTAGGAAGAAAAAAAGTAATTATTGTTGGCTCGAAAGTGCCTGCTGAATTAAAAACGACATCAAAACAGTTATTAAATAACGAAATACTTGTTGCAGGTACTTCATATAAAGTCATTGGAATTTTGAAAGAAGAGGGATCAACGGGTTGGCAAAATCCAGATGATGACTTGTATGTTCCACTTTTAACCGCATCACAAAGAGTATTTGGTACTGATAGACTTGGATGGATTAATGTTGGAATCTCAAATGAAACTAACGTTGATTACGTTATGATGACAATAGAACAAATCCTTAGACAGAAGCATGATATTGGTCCAGGCGATGATAATGATTTTAGAATTAATGACTGGAGTCAGTATTCAGATCTAAGAAGACAAGCAACTGGTATTTTTACAGCTTTGATTGCAGGCATTGCTGGTATTAGCCTAATTGTTGGTGGAATTGGCGTTATGAATATTATGCTTGTTTCAGTGACTGAAAGAACTCGTGAAATTGGATTAAGAAAAGCGCTTGGTGCAACACAAAAATCAATTATGATGCAGTTTATAATTGAAGCTGTCCTTCTATGTATACTTGGCGGAATATTAGGCATCATAATAGCAACTTCATTACTCTTTCTGTTTACATCCATAAATGATTGGGTTTTTTCTATGCCTTTCAGCGCAATTATTGGGTCAATAACATTTTCAGCATTAGTAGGTTTATTCTTTGGTATATGGCCTGCAAAAAGAGCAGCTAAATTAGACCCAGCTGTCTCTTTAAGATATGAGTAAACTTAAAGTCATTCAGCTCTTACCAGAGTTAAATATTGGTGGTGTTGAAAGGGGAACAAAAGATTTTTCAAGCGCACTAGTCCAAAGAGGTCATGAATCTATTGTTATTTCTAATGGAGGAACATTTGAACATGATATTATTAAAGATGGCGCGAGGCACATAAAAATACCAATTCATAAAAAAAGCTTATTTTCATTACTATTATCTAAGAAGTTACGAACTGTATATGAAGAGGAAAAACCTGATATCGTTCATGTAAGATCTAGAATGCCAGCATGGATAAATTTTTATGCTTTTAAAGGATTGATAAAAAAACCAATTCTAATATCGACATTTCATGGCTTATACAGTACACCAGTTTACAGCCAGGTAATGTCTAAAGTTGATCATATGATTGCTATATCTAATACTGTAAAGGAGTATATTAAAAATACATACAACGTAAGTAACGATAAGATCTCGGTTATTCCGAGAGGCTGTGATATGGACTATTTTAATAAAGATCAAGTTGATAATGAATGGATAAATAAGTGGTTTAGAGAATTTCCTCAAACAAAAAATAAGATTATTCTTACTTTGCCAACAAGAATTTCGAAGTGGAAAGGGGTTGATAATTTTATTGAGTTAATTTCTAGATTAGATGGTAATGTTTTTCATGGTTTGATTGTAGGACCAACTTCAAATTCCAAACTAAGATATTTAAATTCCCTTAAAAAGAAAATTTCAGAACTTGGCATTAATAAAAGTGTAACGTTTACTGGTTCAAGAAATGATATTAGCAATATTTATAAAATATCTGATATTGTTTTTAATCTTTCTGTTGATCCTGAACCATTTGGAAGAACAACTATAGAAGCAATAAGTTGTGGAGCAAAATTTATAGGTTGGGATCATGGAGGAACAAAAGAAATACTTGAAGAGCTATTTCCGAACGGCTTAGTTCCTCTTGGTAATATTAATGCTTTAGAGGAGAAAGTAATAAAAGTATCTGATAAAAACTATTTAACTCCAAAAGAAAATGTTTATACCTCTGAAAGAATGATTAATGAAACTATTAACCTATATCATCAGCTATTAAGCACAGAGTAATAAATTTTTTGTATTGCAGTAATTTTCTTTTCAATAGAGTATTCTTTAGTTACGAAATCAAAAATAGCCTCTTGATTAAGTATGTCTATATTATCTACATATTTTTCTAGAAGTTTTTGTAAGGATTCTTGATCATTTTTATCAGCTAATAATTCTTGAGGAAGAATATTGCTCATATGTCCTACATTCGTTGAAAGTACAGGAACTTCAAGAAACAGAGCTTCTAGAGCTACTCTTGGTCCTCCTTCATCTCTTGATGAAACGATCAGTACAGAAGCATCTTTGTAATAATTTTTAAGATCTTCTCTTTTTATATTCTCAAGTATTTTTATTTTCTTCGAAAGTCCATACCTTTCTATAAGTGACATCAAGTTTTCTTTTTCTTTGCCAGATCCAATTATTAAAAGTTCTTTATCAATATTTCTCCATGATGAAATCAAAAGGTCAAAACCTTTAATTTTTTCTAGCCTTCCTATTGCTAAAGCATATTTATGTTTCTTAGTTTGAAATTTAGATAAGTTTGGATACCACCAATTTGAAACAATCTCTACATTATTTTTGATATCTTGTATGGCTATTTCACTAACTCCAATTACAAAGTCAGGTTTTTCAAAGACGGATTTATTCTTTTTAATGCCATGAACTGTAGCTATGTGCTTATAATCATTTTTCTTTATGCGTGAAATTATTGCAGTTGTTTTAGCTCCATGGGTATGAACAATGTCTGGATTAATTCTTTTTAATAATTTTTTTATTTGATATTTACCTATTAGAGATCTTCTTCCATAATTTTTAATTTTAAAAATTTCAATATTCTGGTTAAAGTTATGTGCAATAGACTCATTACATATAAGAATAGGATTTTTTAAAAGATTATTTGATAAGAGTTCGTCTACATGCTGCTCAATTCCAGCAAAAGCATCACTCATAACAAAATGAACTGTATTCATATTAGTTGTAATAATTTATATGAAATTTTTTCAACTTCAGCATAAATTTCATTATGAATATTTTGTTTTTGAAGTTTCATTTTAGACATGCCTTCTGTGATATCACTACAATCAATAAAACCAATTTTTTTATTTTCAACAAGATTATCAATAACTTTTACTACCTTATTTGAGCTCCTAATTTTTTTCATATCCATTAGGTATGTTTTACCTTTGCAAGATAGACTTTCAAAAACCATATTAACGCTATCCCTAGTTATCAATTTAGAGGTTGCATTTTTTAAAGTTGTTTCAAAATCACTTGAGCCATGATTGAAATCAAAAAACTTAATATTATTGTATATATCTTGTAACGACTTTAATTTTTCATTTGTGGAGAGGGGCGTTCTTCTTGAATTAAAAATATAACAATTTTTATTTGGGTGAACAGATATAAAATATTTAATTTGAGCAATGATATGGTCTTCATCAAAATAGTAATGTTTATTTTTACCACCAACCGCAATTAAAATTATATTTTTATCAGTTTCACTATCTGATACTTTTGCAATTGATCCCTCAAAGAAAATAACATTATTAGTTTCTTTAAATTTGTCTCTATCATGATTGGGAGCACAAATAAGATCAAACTTGTCTTTGTTGAAAGTAGGAGAAAGAATCGCTACTGATTTTGTATCACTCTTTTGATTCTTTTTAGTGTCTAATATTAATGAGTAAGTTTTATGACCAGCACCAATGATTAGATCATATTTTTTTTCTTCAACGTTTTCTAAATATGTGAAAAAGGGAAAAAACCCTTTTACAAGTCTCTCATCAATATGTAGATCAATTTTCTTGGAAATTTCATCAAGTAGATTTTTTACTTGCTTTTCGTGTCCAATATTATTGTCCTTAACCCATAAAATATTCATTTAAGTTAATTATACATTGGATAAAGTGCTCAATATTGGTTAACCTAAAAATATGGATGAAAAGAAAACTATTAAATCAATAGCAACAGCGCTGGTATCTCAATACGGGGATGACGCTCAAACTGTTGCTATGTTGAGGGCTGCAGAATTCGCAGCAGAACTTAACAATGATGAATGGGCAAAGTGGGAAAAGGTTATCATAGAAATTGAAGGATTGGACAATCAATCAATTTTAGATGGATAAATTATCTTTATTTAAAAAGTAGGAAATCTATAAAGTATGAAATTTAAAAATTTTTTTAGGGATAATACAAATACTTTAATATCTTGTCTGGGTGCTTTTTTATGTATTTTTTTTATATCGTACTTTAACTCTATTGATGAAACAAATATTTGGTTGATACCCCCATTTGGAGCAAGTTTGGTGTTGGTTATGGCTGTGCATGATAGCCCATTAGCTCAGCCAAGAAATGTCTTTTTTGGTCATATTCTTTCAGCTTCATCTGGTGTTTTAATGTTTTATCTTTTGGGTAATTCGCCTATTTCAATATCATTAGCGTTATCTTTTGCAATATTTCTGATGATAGTTACTAAAACTATTCACCCACCAGCAGGCGCTAATCCTATAATTGCAATTTTGGGAGCAAAAACTATTGAATTCGTTATAATGCCTGTTGCTACAGGGGCTTTATTTATAGTTATTTTTGCTTTTGTGTATAACAAAATTTTGAAGAGGTAACTAATCATTATTCATTAATGCAAAATGGGAAACATTGAAGATACAATTAAAAATGTTTTAATTGATGAGTTCAATCCATCAATCTTATCAATAATCAATGAGAGCTATATGCATAATGTCCCTGAAGGCTCCGAGAGTCACTTCAAAGTAATTCTTGTTAGCGATTTATTTAAAGATGTCCCAAAAATTAAACAACATCAAACAATTTATAAAGCTCTAGGTAATATTATGAATCAAATTCATGCGCTATCTATTCATTCATTTGATAAGGAAGAGTTTAAAAACAATCCAATGATTATTGATTCGCCAAACTGTGTTAATAAGAAATGAGAATAGATTTAAAAAATATTGCTTCCGTTCTAATCGATAAGTACATAATTATTTTATTTTTCATTTTTGCCTTAACTGTCTTATCTGGTCTAGGACTGAGTAATTTTAAGCTTGATGCATCTTCAGATGCTCTGGTTTTAGAAAATGACGAATCTTTAAAAACATACAGAGAAGCTGAGGATGAATTTGGTGACTCAAGTTTTTTGATTGTTACATACGAACCTAATAAAGAATTATTTTCTGATTATTCCATTAACAGGATTGCAAACTTAGAAAATGATTTAAAAAATATTGATGGAGTTGATTCTGTTTTATCACTTTTAGATGCACCGATTTTTTTTCAACCAAAAGTTGGTTTAACAGAGGTAGCTGATAACTTAAAAGATATAACTTTTGAAGGTATAGATTTAGATCTAGCTAAAGAAGAAATTATTAACAATCCAATATATAAAGAGTTATTTATCAGCAAAGATGGAAAAGTTACAGCTATGCAGGTTGTACTTAAGGGTAATAATGAATATAACAATCTTATTACTAAAAGATATTCGATTCTTGAGAAACTTGATTCAAAAGAAGTTCTTACGAGCAAAAGCAGACTAGATCTTAAAAATGATCTAAATGATATTAATTCAAGAATAAGTAAGATAAATGATTCAGAGTCAGAATTTAATAAGATTCTTATAAATAACATAAGAAATACTCTTGACAAATATAGAGATGATGCAACGATTTATCTTGGTGGTCCATCAATGATAGCAACCGATATGATGGAATATATTGAGTCTGATCTAACTATATTTGGTCTAGCGGTAGCAATAATTTTTGCATTAATGCTATATCTCTTTTTTGGCTCAATCTGGCTTGTGATTTTACCGCTAGTTAACGCATTTTTAGCAACATTTATTACGGCTGGTTTTCTAGGATTTATGGATTGGAAAATTAGTGTTGTATCTTCAAATTTTATTGCGCTGTTATTAATTTTGACAATCTCATTGACAGTTCACTTGCTGGTTAAGATAAATGAATTAAAAGAAAAACATGATTTTAGAACAGCTATCTTGAAAGGTTATGAGCAAATGTTTGCACCGTGTTTTTTTGCTGCTTTAACAACAGCTGTAGCGTTTTTATCACTTACCTTTGGAGAAATAAAGCCTGTAATTGAATTTGGTAAAATGATGGCATTTGGTATCTCAATAGCATTTATTTTAACGTTTACATTTTTACCTTGTTTGATATATCTCCTAACCACCAATCAAGCGAAAGATTATTTATCAATTCATAAAGTAACAAAATCATTATTAAAATATTCTCAGAACAATGTTCGCTTAATTTCATTTGCTTTTAGTATTTCATTTTTATTTTTATGTTTTGGAATATCTAAATTGGAAGTAGAAAATAGGTTTATTGATTACTTTGATCCTGATACAGAAATATACAAGGGAATGTATGAAATTGACTCTAAGCTTGGAGGCACCGCAACTCTTGATATTATTATTTCTCAACCTGAAGATTCATTTGAATCTATTGAGATTGAAGATGAATTCTTTGATGATGATTTATTTGAAGATGAATCAAGCTCAGCAGCTGGTTATTGGTGGAACATATATTCTTTAAATGAACTAGAGAAAATTCATGATTATTTAGATTCAATTCCTGAAATTGGCAAAGTATTAAGTGTTGCAAGTGGAGTAAAGTTAGCAAGACAAATTAATGATGGTGAGGATCTAAATGATCTTGAATTGGCTTTGCTTAGATCTGTTTTACCGGAGGATATAAGAGAAACTCTTTTATATTCTTACATTAATAAAGATGATTCAGTAGTTAGAATATCTACAAGAGTAAATGAATCTGCATCAGGTTTAAATAGAGATTCTTTGCTTAAAAAAATAAATAATGATCTTCAAAATAAATTTAATTTAGAAGAATCTCAATATGAGATTACTGGCTTAGCAGTCTTATATAACAATATGCTTCAGTCTTTATTTCAATCTCAAATAGGCTCACTAATTATTGTCCTTGCTGTCATTTCTATAATGTTATTTTTAATTTTTAGATCTGTAAAAGTAATGCTAATAGGCCTAATTCCAAACATCTTCGTTGCATCTTCAGTAATGGGTTTATTAGGATTATTTAATATTCCTTTAGATATAATGACAATTACTGTTGCAGCAATAAGTGTAGGTATGGCAGTTGACAACACAATTCACTATATTTATAGATATAAAAAAGAACTTAAAAAAAATAATTCTGATCAAGCTTTAAAAAATGCACATGGCACAACAGGAAGGGCAATATTTTATACAGCTACAACTATTTCAGCTGGTTTTTGTATTCTTATACTTTCCAACTTTTTCCCAACACTTTTATTTGGACTTTTTACATCTATAGCTATGATTTTAGCTTTTATAAGTTCATTAACTTTATTACCAAATCTATTAGTAAAATACAGAGTTTTTAAATAGTATTACCTTATGGGACCTTTAAAAGATATTAAAGTTATAGAGTTTTCAGGCATTGGACCAGGCCCTTATTGTGGGATGTTGTTGGCGGATTTAGGAGCTGATGTAATAAGAGTTAGTAGAAAGGAGACTGAAGGATTAGATAACAAGTACGATATTCACAATCGGTCTAAGCGAAGCATAACGGCAGATTTAAAAAATAAAGAATCAGTTAATGAATTGCTCAAACTTATTGCTCAAGTTGATGTTGTTTTTGAGGGATTTAGGCCTGGTGTTATGGAAAAGTTAGGTATTGGGCCTGATGATTGTTTAAAAGTAAACCCCAAACTAATATATGGTCGAATGACAGGCTGGGGCCAAGAGGGACCTATGTCTAAATTAGCAGGTCATGATATTAATTATATTAGCCTCTCTGGTGCTCTTAATTCAATTGGGAGAAAGAACTCAAATCCAATACCACCTTTAAATTTAATTGGTGACTATGGGGGCGGTGGTATGCATTTAGCTTTTGGAATTGTCTCTGGATTGATACATGCTTTAAAAACTGGTGAAGGACAAATAGTCGACTCTGCAATGGTAGACGGATCATTTTCATTAATGTCATTCTTTTATTCATTAAAAGAAATGGGTCACTGGGAAGACAAAAGAGAATCAAATCTTTTAGACGGCTTAGCACATTTTTATGACACCTATGAATGCTCAGATAACAAATTCATAGCAGTAGGGTCCATAGAGCCTCAATTTTACTCAGAACTTTTAGATAAACTTGATATAAAAGAAGATAGATTTAGAGATCAACACAATAAAGACTTATGGCCTGAATTAAAAGAGACTATGTCATCAAAAATTAAATTAAAGTCTAGATCTGAATGGATTGAAATATTCAAAGATAGCGATGCTTGTGTTACACCTGTATTGAGTATGGAAGAGGCTAGAGAACATCCTCATAACATTGAAAGAGAAGCCTTTGTTAACATTGATGGATTTAATCAACCTAATGCATCGCCAAGGTATTCGGTAACCAAACAAGAAATCAAACATAATGCAAAACAAGTTGGAGCAGATCTTGATGACATATGTAAAGAATTTAACTTATCAATTGACGCTTTGAAAAAAACTTAAAGTATTTTTAAATGATTCTTTTCTAATATCTTTTTCATCAGTATCTAGAAGTATAGATATCTCTGTAACAATATGGTTTAAGTAACTAGGTTCATTTCTATTATTTTTAGGTTTATCAAGAAGATTCTTAGGTATTAAATATGGACAATCAGTTTCTATCATTAATTTTGATAAAGGTATATTTTTAATAGTTTTACGAAGTTCAACATTTCTTTTTTCATCACATATCCAGCCAGTAATACCTATATAACAATCTAATTCTAAATAATCATCTAATTGCTTTTGTGTACCAGTAAAACAATGAACAACTGCTTTATTAATATCTGATGAATATTTTCTTAGAATTTTAATAAAGTCTTCATGAGAATCTCTCTGATGAAGAAAAAGAGGTTTATTTGTATCAATTGCTATTTTGATTTGCTCCTCAAATGCATAGATTTGTTCTTCATAGGTTGATAAGTTTCTAAAGAAATCCAAACCAGTCTCACCAATAGCATGAGGATTATTTACTTTTACCGCATCTTTAAGTTTTTCTAAATATTCTGCATTGATTTCGTTTGCATGATGGGGGTGCACTCCGATTGTGAAAAAGATATCTTTAGAATATCGATTGTAAATCTGTAGTATCTTATCCATATCACTTAATCGGCTGCAGATAAGACCAAATTTAGTAATATTATTAGCAATAGCCCGATCTATAACTTCATTTAAGTCTTTATCAAATCTATCACTTGTAAAATTACAAGCTATGTCAGCAATTTCATGCATATCGGTCTATATTAGTTTCTAATAATATAAATTATGAACTAAAATTAACTCATCATGAATCAATTTGAAAGATTTCAAGATGCTCTTTACCTAGAGAAGACTGAAGATAATAAGTTTTTAGTTAATCCAAATACTAATTATTTTGTTGGTAATACGCCTCATGGTGGATATTTAATGGCTGTAATGCACAAAGCATTAACAAACATATTGCCTCATTCAACTGCAATAAGTTCATCAGTTCAGTATTTGGATAGAATTGACGCAGCTCCTTTTGAGTTAGAAGTGGAAACTTTTAAAATTAGCAGAGGTAGTTCATCAGGTATTGTTAAGTTGAAGCAAAATAGTAAAACTTGTACTACTTTTACTGGAACTTGTTCTGATTTTAAATTTATGAAGGGATATGATGGTTTATCAAAGCCTTTGCCTGAAATATTTAAAGACAAAGATAAGAAAGATTATGTAAAAATGAATTACGATAAAATTTCAAAAGGTTTTACACCAGCATTTATCCAACAATTGGAATGTTTAGTTCATCCAGATCATGCTTGGTGGAATAGAGAGTCAGATAACGATAAAGATAATGAAGCAAGATGTTCCGCTTTCCTTGAAATGGAAGGTGGAACACCTGATCAATTCTGCTTATCTTTTTATTCAGATATTCTTCCACCTGTGGTGTCAAATAAATATGGGCCTCTGGGATGGATTCCAACTATTACTTTAACAACTCATATAAGACAATTACCTTTAACATCAATGGTTTATGCTGATTTTAAAGCTACTGATATCAATAAAGGATATTTTGAACAAGATTGTAATATATGGGATTTAAATGGAAATTTAGTTGCTTCGAGCCGTCAACTCACTAGAATACTAAAATCAGAAGAAAAATTATCATAAAATATTAATTAAAAGGATATCTAATGCAATTTAAAGGTACAAAGAACTACATATCTACTGAGGATTTGAGTATGGCTGTAAACGCAGCCAGGGCTTTGGAGAGGCCTTTATTAGTTAAAGGTGAACCAGGAACAGGTAAAACTTTGTTAGCTATTGAGGTAGCTAATGCTCTTGGCATGGATCTTATTGAATGGCACATTAAATCAACCACTAAAGCATCTCAGGGATTATATGAATACGATGCAGTAACAAGACTTAGAGACTCTCAATTAGGTGATGAGAGAGTAAAAGATATATCTAATTACATTAAGAAAGGGAAACTGTGGGATGCTTTTACATCTGATAAACAGGTTGTTCTTTTGATTGATGAAATCGATAAAGCAGATATTGAATTCCCAAATGATTTGCTTCAAGAACTAGATCGTATGGAATTTTTCTGTTATGAGACTGGCGAAACTATTAAAGCAAAACATCGCCCATTAATAATTATGACTTCAAATAATGAGAAAGAATTACCTGATGCATTTTTAAGGAGATGTTTTTTTCACTACATACAATTTCCTGATAGAGAAACAATGAACAAAATTGTTTCTGTTCATTATCCTAAAATAAAGAAAAAACTAGTAAGTGAGGCGCTTGAAATATTTTTTGATTTACGCAAAATTCCTGGACTTAAAAAGAAGCCATCAACTTCTGAATTAATAGATTGGCTTAAATTATTACTTTCAGATGATATGCCAGATGAAATACTAAAAAATGCTGATTCATCAAAAGCAATTCCTCCTTTATATGGCGCACTTTTAAAGAATGAACAAGATGTTCAACTCCTTGAAAGGCTTGCATTTATGTCAAGAAGAGAATCAAACTCAAAATAGATGTTAATTAACTTATTTCAAACTATTAGATCTTCTGGAGTGCCTTGCACTGTTAGAGAGCTTTTAGATTTATTAGGAGCTCTTGAAAATCAATTAGTTTACGCAAATATCGATGACTTTTACTATCTTTCAAGAGCAACTTTAGTTAAAGACGAAAAATATTATGATAAATTTGATAAAGCCTTTGAAATATATTTTAAAGGTATAGAGCGCATGGAAGATGTTTTTCAAGCACTTATACCTGAAGATTGGTTGAGAAAAGCATTTGAAAAAGAACTTGATCCAGAAGAATTAAAAAAGATTAAGTCTCTTGGAGGTTTAGAGAAGCTATTAGAGGAATTTAAAAAACGTCTAGAAGAACAAAATGAGCGACATGAGGGTGGAAACAAGTGGGTTGGAACTAATGGTACCTCACCATATGGTCATGGAGGTCAAAATCCTGAAGGTATAAGAATTGGTGGTCCTGGAGGACAAAAAAAAGCTGTAAAAATTTGGGAGCAACGCCAATATTCAAATCTTGATGATTCAGTAATTATAGGTACTAGAGATATCAAAATGGCATTAAGACGATTAAGAAAATTTGCTAGACAAGGAAATGATCTTGAGCTTGATATGGATGACACTATTAAATCAACAGCAAAAAATGCTGGTTATTTAGACATTAAAATGGTTCCTGAGAGACTTAATTCAGTGAAGGTTATAGTTATGTTTGATGTTGGTGGTTCCATGGATCCTTACGTAAAGCTATGTGAGGAACTATTTTCTGCCATAAAAACTGAATTTAAAAACTTAGAATATTTTTATTTTCATAATTCAATATATGAATCTGTTTGGAAAGATAATCGAAGAAGATCACAAGAGCGATTTATGGTTCAAGATATTATCAATAAATTTTCATCAGACTATAAAGTTATTGTTGTTGGAGATGCAACAATGGCTCCATATGAAATAACGAATGCAGGGGGAAGTATTGAACATTGGAATGAAGAGCCCAGTCATGTTTGGATAAAAAGGCTATCTGATCATTTTGAAAATATGGCGTGGTTAAATCCTGTTCCTGATGATCACTGGGATTACACATCATCTATATGCATTCTTAGAGATTTATTTGAAAACAGAATGTATCCTTTAACCTTGAAAGGTTTAGAAGAAGGAATGGCGGAGCTATCAAAGTGAATAATGAATTATCAAAACAAAGTGGGATTAAATGGGGCCCATTCACACTGAGAATTCCTTTTATTCACATGAAATTTCTTACAGGTGAATTTCTTCAAGGTCTTATAATTGCAGGAGCAACTGCATTAGCTGGAGCACCAGTAGTAATGGCGCTTGGATTAAGTTTTGAACAGGCTGTTGCATGCTGTTTCATAGCAAGTATTTTGATTACATCAGGTCCAATTATATTTGGTGAACCACTAGCTCCAGGTTGGGTTACGCCAGCATTACCACTTGTAATAGCGTTCTTCATCTCAAAAGGATATTTCGATGGAGTATATAGGGAAGAAGCTTTTCATTATATGGCTGCAATGTGTATCGAGTTTACAATTATAATTTTATTTTTAGGTTTAACTGGATTAGGTAGAGTAATTGTTGAAAAAATTCCTAATGCTTTGAAATCAGGAATCATTTTGGGAGCTGCTCTTGCCGCCTTTTATCAAATCTTTTTTAGTGATTTTGAAAGATATATTGGAGAAACTCCAGTAGCTATGTTAACAATATTGATAATTTGTACTATTACTACTTTTTCAGAACCCTACAAAAGAATTGCCCAGCATAATAAGATATTAAAGATAATTGGATCATTGGGACTACTACCAGGATTTTTAATAGCAGCCTTTGTTGGATATCTTGTTGGAGAAATAAATTTTGATATTCAGACAGGATTCTTGTTGCCACCTATGAATGAGGTTTTTGAGTTAACTTCACCATTATCAATTGGAATGCCACCAATTGATTATTATCTTGAAGTTTTTCCACTTGTGATAATTGGATATTTATTGTTATTTGGAGATTTTGTTACAGGTATTGAAATTATTAATGATGCTCAAAAAAACAGACCTGATGAACAAATCAATATAGATATCAATAGGGCACATAACAGTGTGGGAATCAGAAACTTTATTGGTGCATGTGTAAATCCTTTTTTTCCAACTCAAGGAACTTTATGGACAGGAATTCATGTAATTATTGTTGAAAGATGGAAGCAAGGCAGTGATGTAATGAGGTCTCTATTTGATGGAATTGGCTCATATTATTTAATGGGAATACCATTATTATTTTTTGTACTTCCCTTTATTACACTAATGAAACCACTAATGATATTAGCTCTTGGTGTTACATTGGTTTTAACTGGACTTGCGTGTTCTTATGTCGCTATTTCACTGGTTAAAAAAAATAGTGAAATTGCAATATCTATAATAACTGCTCTTTTTGTTGCATTTGGAGAATTTAATGGTGTTGCAGCTCCATGGATCGGCTTATTAATTGGACTCTTTTTAAGTTTAGTGCTTGTAGATAACCAGATAAAAGAGAACTAGATTGGATAATTTTGCTCTAGAAATATCAGATTTAAGAAAAGTATACTCTGGAGGTACAGAGGCGCTAAAAGGTATTTCTCTAAAAGTTAAAGAGGGTGATTTTTACGCACTTCTTGGGCCCAATGGTGCAGGAAAGTCTACAACCATTGGCATTATTGGAACGTTAGTTACAAAAACGAGCGGAACTGTAAAAATATTTAACTATGATATTAATCAAAATGTTTCTATTGCAAAGTCAATTTTGGGAGTTGTATCTCAAGAATTAAATTTTTCTCAATTTGAAAAAGTAATTGATATTGTCACCACACAAGCAGGATTTTATGGAATACCAAAATCTGTAGCAAAACCAAAAGTAGAAACGATGTTAAAAAGATTAGGTCTTTGGGATAAGAGAGATGATCAAGCTAGAACTCTATCTGGAGGCTATAAGAGGAGGTTAATGATTGCAAAAGCACTAATTCATGAACCCAAATTATTAATTCTTGATGAGCCAACTGCTGGAGTCGATATTGAATTAAGAAGAGAGATGTGGGATTTCTTAAAAGAAATTAATAATAATGGAACTACAATAATTTTAACGACTCATTACCTTGAAGAGGCTGAACAATTATGTAGAAATATTGGAATCATTGATCATGGAGAAATAGTCGTAGATACCTCAATGAAGGATTTATTAAGAAGAGTAGATGTTCAAGGATTTGTTCTTGATCTCGAGGAGCCATTAGACGAAGCACCAAAGATTGAAGGATTTGAGTTAAGATTAGAAGATCCTCTTACACTAGTTACGGCAGTAAGCAAAAATAGTTCTATAAATAACTTATTCAGCGAACTTACTAATATTGGCATTAATATTAAATCTATGCGTAATGAGTCTAATAGGCTTGAAGAATTATTTATCGAAATGATTAAGAAATAACATGAATGATATAACTTACAAAACAATTTTAATTACTTTATGGACTTTGACATCAAAGGAAATAAGACGATTTATGAGAATATGGATTCAAACATTAGTACCACCTGCTGTAACAATGTCTCTATATTTTGTTATTTTTGGTTCGTTGATTGGTCCTCGTATTGGTGAAATGGATGGCTTTGATTATGTCCAATTTATGATACCTGGTTTGATTATGATGTCAGTTATTACAAATTCATATGCAAATGTTGTATCTTCTTTTTATGGAGTAAAGTTTCAAAAATCTATTGAAGAATTATTGATATCACCAATGCCTCATTGGGTTATATTACTTGGATTCATTCTAGGAGGTGTGTCCAGGGGAGTACTTGTAGGAATAATTGTTTTTTGTGTAAGTTTAATATTTTATCCAGAATTTGAGATAGCTAACTTGGGCTTAACCTTATTAGTGTTAGTTTTAACAGCTATTTTATTCTCATTAATGGGTTTTATAAATGCAGTTTTTGCAGATAGCTTTGATGACATATCTGTAATACCTACTTTCGTTTTAACTCCATTAATTTATTTAGGAGGTGTTTTTTATTCAATAAATATACTTCCTGAATTTTGGAGACAAGTATCAATGGGTAATCCAATGTTATATGTAGTAAATACTTTCAGAGAAGGGATGTTAGGAATAAGTGATGTATCAATTTCATTTTCGTTAACAATGATTTCCATTTTTATAGTTGTTTTTACATCACTATCTCTATATTTATTACATAAAGGCATTGGAATTAGAGAATGAAGACATCGTTTCTTGGAAAGAACTCAAAAAAGATAAAAAAAACTGGCATAAATCTTCTAGATAGTATTGCCAGAGTAAAAGAAGACATAAATTATGGATTAGACATTTGGAATGTTTATGATTTTATGCACTTAGATAAAAATAAAATACCTGCTTTAAGTGTATTAGAAATATCAATACCATCAAAATCAGACTTTATAATCGAGTCAAAATCTTTGAAATTGTATCTAAATAGTTTTTATAACAAATCTTTTAAATCTAAAACTGAAATAATTAACAAAATTAAGAAAGATCTTGAATCAAAACTCAAAATAAACATAGGAATAAAATTTATTAATTCGTTTCATAAAGAACCTAGATGTATTGATTTAAATAGTCTTAAGCTCAATAAGATACCTACAAAAAAAATTATTAAATTCAATGGTTTTAGATCAATATGCCCAGTAACATCTCAACCAGACTTTGCAAATATTTATATATATTCTGATAAATCCATAAATACCTTATGGCTAAAAAAATATTTAATATCTTTTACAAATCATGGTGGATTCCACGAGCAATGTATTGAACTGATTTTTAAAACTCTTATAAATGATTTCCCAATTAATCATTTAGAAGTTTGTGGTCGTTTTCAAAGAAGGGGAGGTATAGATATAAATCCTATAAGAGGAACGCATAATAAAAAATTATTTGTAAACTTTAGAGAATTTAATCAATAATAACTTATTACATAAGGAGAAACTATGAAGAAAATATTTTTACTCGTCATTACATTTTCAATATCAAATGTATTTGCAGAAATTTGGAAGGACTATGAGCCATCTGAAAGACAAATTCAATTAACTGTTATAGATGTTCAAGCAAACTATCTTGACAATTATTTGGTCAATTTAAAGAGAACATGGGTAAGGTCTGTCGAAGTTCAAAAAGAACTTGGACATATAGTTGATTATGGTGTTTATGTATCTGATGGAGCAAATAGCCCTAATGTTTGGTTAACCATTGAATATGAAAATATGGCTGCAATGGAACAAACTAAAGAGAAATATGATGCAGTTAATGCTGTACTTGCTGAAAGATATGGTGATGACGAAGAAGAACTTGATAAGATTTCAAAAGGATATGAAGAAATCAGAAGAATGGTAGATAACCAGAGAATTAATCAAGTAAATTTTAAAATGTAATCAACAGCCCCCTTTGTAAAATAAGGGGGCCAAATTTGGCGGAAGGTGAGGGAATCGAACCCCCGCGCCGTTACCGACGACACCTTTCCAAGGTGCTGCATTACCGCTCTGCCAACCTTCCAATTTAGAGAATAATTATACTTGTTTCAGTATATCTTTAAATGTATGATTTTATGATGCCTAGCAATTATTCAAAGAACCTAACAAGCATTTTAGAAATGCTTTGGAATATAGAAAAAGACCTAAATTTAGTTTCATATAACGAAACTGAAAAGAAAATTTATTATATTATTGCTTGGAAACTTTCCAATTGTGGTACATGTAACATAAGTGATGTTATTGATTCGTCAGGATTTTCAAGATCAACTGTTTATAAAACTATTAAAAAATTTGAACTAGCAGATCTTGTTATAGTTAAACAATCAGAAGGAGACAAAAGAGAATTTAATTTAATATTAGCTAATTAAAACTTTTAAATCTTAATCATGATTCATGCTATCAAAGTAACCATAACCGTTTACGTATTTTCAATGTTTTGTTATTCAGTATGGTATTTACTTCAGTATTATGATGTTGCAGGCTTGAGAATGCCTGATGAATGGATAGGAAGTTTATGTTATTTACCTCATGGGGCAAGAGTTTTGATGTTCTGTTTTTTCAGATATTACTCTTTACCTGGATTATATCTAGCAGAAATTACAGGACCATCACTAATACATCATAATGATTATATGGATGGTTGGTCAATTGCAGCAGTCGGATCTTTATTTTCTGTTGTTGCAGCAGTTGAGCTAGTGAAATGGACAAGAGCAACGCCAGGTTTCTTTTCTTTTTTTAAAGAGGTTAATTTTGAAAACTACAAATTTCTATATCTTGTAATAATAGTTTCATCTTTGTTAAATGGGTTGTTGGTAAATTTAATTCTTTCTGTAATTAATACAACTAGTGCTATCAGTGTTGTCACCGTTTTCAGGTTTGCAGTTGGCGATTTTCTTGGAGCAATTGCTGTAATAGCAACATTATGGGTAATTTTTAGAACACTTATAGATACTCGTTTAATCATTGATCCAAGAGTCGAAGATTAAAATCTTGTTTACTGTATAAATATACAGTATAATACTTTAATGAATAATTTAATTTACTTAAATAAAGATCCAATCTTGATGGAACTAAACTCATCTGTAGACAAGAATTCTGCTAAAAAAATGCTAGCTTTTAAATTTTTTAATGGCGATGTAGGGCTTTTGGAGGAATATCTTAGTGATAATACATATGAAACAGTTAACAATTCATATAATAACGATTTTACCGAACCAAAGTCCCAACTAGAGTTTTCTTTTTAGTATTAAATAAGACTTTATTTACCAACTATTGCGTATATAATTTGTATAAGTGTCTTATTTAGTGATTTTTTAAGGGGATTGCTAAGTATGTTTATTACTACCCTGAACATGGAGGTGGTCCTATTAGTATTTATTTAAAAACAGGAAACGGAGGATTTACCTTTTGACAGGGGTAATTTTTTAGTTTCCGGCTAACAATTGTAGTTAACGAGAGTTAGTTTATAACCCCCATTTCGATGGGGGTTTTTATTTGATTATGGAATTAAGGTACTGGGTAGTTTTAACTTTTCTTGGAGCAGTATGGGGTAGTGCTTTTATTTTTATAAAAGTTGCTGCACCTGAATTTGGTGCTATAGGATTGGTTCAAGCCAGATTAACAATTGCTTCATTGGTTTTTATACCTATTTTGGTAAGAAAAAAATATCTTATCTTACTCAAACCTGCATGGAAACATTCATTAGTCTTAGCTGTAACTAACAATGCTATCCCTTTTTCATTATTTTCTTATGGAAGTTTTGGGGCAGATTCAAATATTCTTGCAATATTGAATGCTACAACTGCATTTAACACTATGATAATAGCTCTATTATGGTTAGGAGAAAAGGTAACACTTAAACAAGTATTTGGTTTGGTTCTGGGATTTATTGGCGTGATAATCCTTGTCAATCCTGAATCATCTTCAACTTCAATAATATCTGCATTATTTTGTTTAATTGGAGCAGCTTGTTATTCATTCTCTACCGTATTCATTCAAAAGTATTCAGAAAAAACAGATAAAATGGTTCTTATAGGTTGGTCTATTATCTTTAGTTGTTTTATTATGATTCCTTTTACATTGCTTAATCTTCCCCCGCAGATTCCATCTACCAATGCATTGTTATCAGCAACGTGGCTTGGTTCAATATCAACCGGATTAGCTTTCTTTGGTTATGTATATTTAATAGAAAAAATTGGAGCAGTGAAAACTTCAACTGTTGCTTATTTTCTTCCGGTTTTTGGTATTATTTGGGGAGCAATATTTTTAAATGAAGTAATAACTGGTGGAATTATATTAGGGTGCGCAACAATATTAATAGGAGTATTTTTTGCAACATCAAATAAAAGAAATAATATAAGTGGAGAGATGCATGCAAACTAAAACTCTTGAAGCACTTTTAATCGAAGCAAATGATCTCGTTAAACGTTTATCTTATGATGAATCTGTTGACTTAATTAACAATACACAGACAGTAATTATTGATGTTCGAGAAGAATCAGAAGTCTATAATCTTGGTCTCATTAAAAATGCTGTTCATATTCCAAGAGGATTATTAGAATTTAAACTTTCACCAAATTCTCCAAATAACCCAATTTTAATTAATAATAATACAAATATTCTTGTATATTGTGCAGGTGGATACAGATCGGCTCTAGCAGCAAAAACTCTTTTAGATCTAGGTTTTAAGAATGTATATAATCTAGGTGGATTTCAAGAATGGGTTGAATGCGGCGGAGAGATTCAACCTGGACTTTAATTCTTGTATAATCGAGATACTTTTAGGGAGTTAAAATGAAAAAAATTACGCTATTATCAATATTAATATTTAGTTTTCAAAATATTTCTTCACAAGAAATTTCTGTAGAAGAAATTATTGTTACAGCTACAAAAACTGAAAAGACACTTCAAGAAGTTCCAGTTGCAGTATCGGTTGTTTCTGCTGAAACTATTGAGAAGGCTAATATAGTTGATATTCTGGATCTTAAAGCAGTTGTACCCTCATTAGATACTCGTCAAAGAAGCACTTCTACACAATCTACTTTTTTTATCAGAGGTTTCGGAAATGGTGATTATAACCAAGGTATTGAACCATCTGTGGCTGTTTTTATTGATGGAGTTTATAGATCAAAAATGCAATCTCAGATATCAGATCTACCTTTAATTGAAAGAATTGAGGTTCTTAGAGGTCCTCAAAGTACATTGTTTGGAAAGAATGCAACAGCAGGTGTAATTAATGTTGTAACAAAGAAACCTTCATTTGAAAAATCTAGTTTTATTACAACAACAATGGGTAATTATAATTCTCAGATTGGAAAAATTTATACTACAGGACCAATTAATGAAACATCTGCATATAGTTTTTATGCAAGTTTTAATAAGTCTGATGGATCGTCTGAAAATATGAGAACTGGTAATGATACAAATAACAGAGATAGATTTAATTTAAGGGGTGAAATTTTATTACAACCTTCCGATGAGCTCTCAATTAGATTAACTGCAGATTATGATGAATATGATGAAACTTGTTGTGCTGTAGGTAGTGCGGCTTATGGAGTTGCAAATATAATTGCTGCTGCTATGGGTGGAGGCGTAATACCAAATGATCCCTATACTCAGAAAGTCTTTTTTGATTTTGATCCAGATACATCTGGTGATAATTCCGGCCTGACAGCGCATATAGAATATGGTTTTAATAATATGGTTCTCGAAAGTATTACTTCCTTTAGAAATTCCTATATGACAAATGTTCAAGATGTAGACTTTGATGGGGGTCCTATAGTCCTTCCAAGTCCCATTACACAAGATCTTGAACAAGTGACACATGAATTCAGACTTTATAACGACGACGGTGATGATTTAAATTGGTTAATCGGCGCTCATTATTACAAAGAAGAAATGGATTATGGTGAATCTATTTATTATGGATCTGGATTTAGACCTTACATAGGATCATTCTTAGATGCAACTGCTCCTGAAGCTGCATTTATTGCTACTGAAGCTGCATTTGGCTTACCGACTGGAACTATATTTGCAACTGGAGCAGGAACTACAGAAGAGGCCACTCAAGAAAATACAAGCACATCAATTTTCATGCAAGCTGACTATAATATTACCGATAAACTAAATATTCTTATAGGTGTCAGTTATCTCGAAGATGAAAAAACAGTTTCATATAATCAAGTTAATACCGATTTTTTCTCTCAACTTGATTTTGTTGGTATTGTTACAGCTCAGTTAATCGGTCAAGGACTTCCTGCCTCTACTGCACAGGCTATAGCATCAGATCCAGCTCAAAATGAGTTACTTGCTTTTCAAGCACTTCAACTTTTACCTCAATTTATAAATTTTCCAAATGTTGCAAATAATGGAAAGAGTAAAGATGATAATGTAGATCATAATATTAAATTTACATATTCTGTAAATGATTTTGTTTCAGTATATGGCGGTGTATCAACTGGATTTAAAGCATCGGCTTGGAACATTTCAAGAGATTCTAGACCTACAGCAAATGAAATTAATGCATTAGCTGCTGCTGGTACGCCAGTAGGTGCAAATACAACTGTTGGTACAAGATATGCAAATCCTGAAAAAGCTGAAGTATTAGAACTAGGAGCTAAGATCGGATTGCCGTCTGGATATCTAAATATAGCTATTTTTGATCAAGAGATTGAAGATTTTCAAACAAATACCTTTGTTGGAACAGGTTTTGTTTTAGCAAATGCAGGTTCTCAATCTAGTGATGGATATGAGTTTGATTTAGTTATGTCACCAACAGACTCCATCGATCTAGCAATTAGTGGTTTATTTATGGATCCAATATATGATTCATATGTCGGAGCTGCTGCGGGAGATTTAACTGGGACAGTTCCATCAAATATCCCTGAAGATACAATATCTTCTTCAGTAACATATAATTTTAATATGAATAATTGGGATTCTTACTTGAGGATTTCCCATTTGTATTCAAGTGAAGCATTTTTATTAGAAAATCCAACTCATCAGGCAATTCTAGAATCTCGAGGAAATGGTTTTAGAAAACAAGATACACTTAACTTTACATTAGGATTTCAAAAAGACGATATATCAATAAGTGTTTGGGGAAAAAATATCAATGATGACGAATATTTAACCTCTGCTTTTGTCGCTGTAGCTGATTTATCTGAAACAACATTTTTTGGATATCCTAATGCTTATAAGAGATATGGAGTAACATTAAACTATTCGTTTTAATAATCATTTCACTACTAACTAAAGGAGTTCATACGAACTCCTTTTTTATTTTAATAAATGGCGCGCCCGGGAAGATTCGAACTCCCGACCCCTTGGTTCGAAGCCAAGTACTCTGTCCAACTGAGCTACAGGCGCTAAGCTTGACATAGATTAATTCAATCTAATCAAAGTATCAAAATTTATCTGGATAAATATTGTAAGAAAATGCCTCAAATCTTATAATCTATTCATCATTTTTCTTTGGGGGAATTCAATGAAATATCTTAGAAATGCATTTCTTACTGTAATAGGCCTATATATATTAACTTTAGGTTTAGTATATGTTGATGTGTATGATAGTAGACCAATAATTAGCATATTTAAAAATATACAATCTGATTCTGCTCTTGAAGTTGTAGATTTTTCTTTAAAGAAAAAAGATATCTCTAAATCAAAACCAAAACCTAATAAGAATAGAAATCCTTATTATGGAGATTTACACGTTCATACGAAATATTCCTTTGATGCTTATGTATTCGGTGTAACCGCATCACCAGATGATGCATATAGATATGCTAAAGGAGAGGGAGTTAAACATCCTCTTGGTTATGAAATGAAGCTTAGAGAGCCATTAGATTTCTATGCAGTAACAGATCACGGTTTTTATATGGGTATGATTCAGGCATATGCTGATACTACAACAGATATCTCTCAAAATGAATTTGCTGAACCTTTTCATAATTTAAATAGATTAGATAATTTAACCGTTGAATCAGCGGGAGAAAGATCAAATATTTTTAGTTCTGTTCTTGGCGCAACAATTATTCAACCATATCCTGATTGGCATCCAAAATTATTAAAAGCATATTTAACTAGAAATACTCAAGGTGCTCTTCAATCATTTGATTACGATATACATAAATCCGCTTGGGCTGATGTTGCAAGATCAGCAAATGAACATAATGATCCAGGACATTTTACAACTTTTATTGGCTATGAATTTACAACCTCAACTGATATTGAAGGTGGAAATTTACATAGAAATGTTATTTTTAATTCATCGAAAGCATCTATAAGACCTTGGACAAGAATTGATTCTATTAATCCGGAAGATCTATGGACATGGCAAGATAAATTAAGAGACAAGGGTGTTGATACTATTGCTATACCTCATAATTCAAATGGTTCTAATGGCCAAATGTTTGAAATGGAATCATTTAAAGGTAATGCACTTGATATAGAGTATGCAAAAAAGAGAATGAGAAATGAGCCATTAGTTGAGATCACACAAGTAAAAGGTACTTCAGATACACATCCGTTATTATCACCAGACGATGAATGGGCTGATTTTGAAATTATGGATGTAAGGGTAGGTAGTCGACCTCCAACATACAGTAAACCTTCAGGATCATATGTAAGAGAAGCATACTTAAATGGCCTTACTTTAGAATTCACTAAACAAGGCAATCCTTATAAATTTGGTTTAATAGGCTCTACAGATACTCATGTTGTTGCAGCCTCGCTTGATGAATCTAATTTTTGGTCAAAGGTAGGGCTACTTGATGGTGATCCTGAAAATAGAGGTTCGGTTCCATTAAAAGAAGAGAATGTTGAAAGATTAGATGAATATATGAGAGCTTTCAATCAACCTATCAGTAGAGTAAGTTTAGAACAGGGAGAGTATGCAAACACAGGCTTTACTCAATGGGGTGCTTCAGGATTAGCTGCTGCATGGGCTGAAGAAAATACAAGAGAATCAATTTTTAATGCATTTAGAAGAAAAGAAACTTTTGCAACAACAGGAACAAGAATAGCTGTAAGATTTTTTGGTGGGTATAATCTTTCATCAATTGATTTAAATTCAGAATCTCTTGTTAGTGAGGCTTATCAAAAAGGTGTAACCATGGGTTCTGACCTCTTACATAATGATAATAAAATTCCAGAATTTCTTGTTTGGGCACAAAGAGATAAAAATGGAGCTCCACTTCAAAGAATCCAAATTATAAAAGGTTGGATAGATAATAATAGTGGAAGGCCAAAAGAAAAGGTTTTTGATGTGGCCTGTTCTGATGGAATGAAGCCTGATCCAATAACTAAGAGATGTCCAGACAATGGAGCTCGAGTAAATATTAATGATTGCTCAATTACTACAAATGTTGGCTCATCTGAGTTAAAGACTGTTTGGAAAGATCCAGAATTTGCTCCTGATGATAAAACTTTTTATTACGTTCGTGTACTAGAAAATCCAACATGCAGATGGAGTACATGGGATGCAATTAAAGCAGGATATAAACCTAGAGAAGGTTTACATGAAACAATACAAGAAAGGGCCTGGTCTTCACCTATATGGTATATTCCTGAACAGTCTGATGTTGAAGTGGTTCCACTTGGAGGAACAATTCAATTAAGGAATATTGACTAGATTTATCCTATTAAATCAAATTGAAGTATAAATTATCTATATTTTTTATTATTGGATTAACTCTATATCTTATTGATATAGGGTTAAATTCTTACGATGAAAAAGAAATATATATAAGTGATCAAGAGATTATAAGTCTAGTAACTGCATGGAAATCTCAAGTTGGTAGAAATCCAAATGACGATGAAATAGCTCGTATTATTAATAATCTTGTAGAAGAAGAAATCCTGTATAGAGAGGCTCTAAAGTTAGGTTTAGACAGAGAAGATCGAATCATTAAAAGGAGACTAGCTCAAAAAATATCTTTTTTAAAACAAGAATCAATACCAGATTCACCTTCAAATGATGATTTAATCAGATACTTCAATGAAAATAATGACAAATACTTTATTGACTCTAAATATACTTTTAGTCACTATTTTTTTTCATCTGAAAATGCCTCTTTGAAAAGATCATCACAAGCTTTTAAAGATTTATCAAATAGGATCTCTATTAATTCTGATCCTTTTTTCTTAGGTAAGAATTTTGTTGACGTTAGTATAAAAAAAATTAAAAGTGAATTCGGTAAAGATTTTAGTTCACACTTTATAAATGTTGAACTTAATCAATGGATTGGTCCCATAGAGTCACCATTTGGTCACCATATCATATATGTAACAAATTATACTGAAGGCTATCTTCCAAATATTACAAATGTTTTAAAACAAGTTGAAGTTGACTTTTTACAGACTAAAAGGGATGAGGCAATAAAAAATTACTTAAATCAAATTAGATCTGAATATAAGATTTATATAAATCCAGATTTACAAATTTAATGAAAAGTTTTCTTTTTGCTTTATTTTTTTTAGGATCATTAGATATAAATTCTCATGAATTTAATCCAGCTCATTTAATTATAAAGCAATTAAATGATGATCTTTCATATGAAGCTGTATGGATGTATCCATATAAAAATATTGGCAGAAGGGCTGAAGTAATTTTCCCTGATAAATGTTCAACTGAATCAAATGATCTTTTTTACCAAGGAAAATATATAAATGAGATCATATTTTTAGACTGTTTGTCGACTCTAAAGGGATCGTCTATCGAAATTATTAATCTTAGTGTATTAACAGATGCTTTAATAACAATAAACTTTAATGATGATACATTTCAGGGACTTGTAAATGTTCAAAATAATGTCCTTAATATTCCCTTAGAGAGTAATTATTATCCATCCTCCTATTTACAGCTAGGTTTTACTCATCTGTTTGATGGTTTAGATCATATTTTATTTATATTTGGATTACTTTTTTGTATATCTGGATTTATAAATATAATCAAGACTATTACAGCCTTTACAATTGCCCATAGTATTACACTTGGCTTAACAATTTTTGAACTAATATCTTTACCTCAAGGAACTATCGAAGCCTTAATTGCATTAACGATTGTATATTTAGCAACTGAGATAAACCGAAATAAAGATTCAATTAAAACACCATGGATAATGGCATTTGGTTTTGGTTTGCTTCATGGGCTCGGTTTTGCTGGTGCTTTACTTGATATTGGTATAGCTAATAACAAAATGTTTTTATCATTATTCTTTTTTAATGTTGGTATTGAAATTGCGCAAATAGTATTGATACCTATACCATTATTAATTTTATTTTTATCAAAAAAGTTTAATGTCACAGAAATCTCAAAAATTGGTGTAAGTATTTGTATTGGCGGAATGGGTTTCTATTGGTTTATAGATCGTGTGATTGGTATTTTTTCTAACTAATTTTATAAATATTAATAAGAGAAATAATTCTATTCCAATATTAGCGCATTTTCACAAGTGTAATAATTTAAAAATAATTAAAATTAGTTTAATCTAAAAGATAAAATATGTATCACCAATAAAGAAACCGCAAAAGAAAAAAGCAAGTGCCCATAGTGGTTCGTTTTTACAGAATTCAATTAACCTTTCTATGTAGTCATTCATGTAAAATGTTATGCAATTTACATACCAATACTTTTATAGAAGATTGGCGCGCCCGGAGAGATTCGAACTCCCGACCTCTTGGTTCGTAGCCAAGCACTCTAATCCAACTGAGCTACGGGCGCGATTACTAAACTTTGCGTGCCTCTTCTGGAAGCATTACTGGAATACCGTCTCTTATTGGATAAGCCAAACCAGATTCTTTACAAATTAATTCATTTGTACTTTCATCATATGACAGTGTTTTTTTTGAAACTGGACAAACTAATATATCAAGTAATGTTTTATCTATGGTTGTCATTGCATGAAAGTATACATGATCAATGAATTTTTGTTTATATATGTTATCTTTAACCAAAATATATTCTAAATATTATGAATTCTCTTGAATTATTGGCTTTAAATCATTTTCCTTTAGTTGGGCCAGGTGATGACTTGCCATCAATTATATTTGATTCCATTAAAAACAATAAATTGATAATTAATGACAACGACATTATTGTTATTGCTCAAAAAATAGTATCAAAAGCTGAAAATAGATATGTAAATTTGAAAACAATAGAAATATCTGAGGAAGCAAAAGATTTATCAAAAAAACTGAATAAAGACGAAGGATTAGTTCAAGCCATAATAAATGAATCAAATAGAATAATTTCTACAAAAAAAAGTGTGATAATTGTTGAGCATAAATTAGGATTTATAAATATTAATGCAGGTATAGACCTTTCAAATGTACCTGATGAAAATCTTGCTCTATTATTACCTAAAAATCCAAAAAATAGTGCAAAAGATATTCAAAACAATTTATCAAAAAAATTAAATAAAAAAATATCAATAATAATTACTGACTCAATGACTAGACCTTATAGATCAGGTGTAATCAATTTTGCATTAGCAAGTCATAACATCCAGAGTCTTGTCGATCTCAAAGGCAACAAAGATATTTATGGAAAAAAACTTAAAGGAACTGAAGTAGCTGTTGCTGATGAACTGGCATCTGCAGCAGGTTTATTAATGGGTCAAAGTAATGAAAAAAAGCCTGTTGTTTTAATCAAAGGTTTCAAACAAGATTACTCTGAAACAAACGATGCATTTGATTTGATTGTCAGTGAAAAAGAAGATCTATACAGATAATATTTGAAATATATAATTAACAAATGAAATTAAGCGTAAACCTTAATAAAATTGCTCTTCTAAGAAACGCACGTGGCGAGAATTATCCTCAAATAGAATACTTTGCCAATAGGGCTATTGATCTTGGAGTTGATGGGTTAACACTTCATCCAAGACCTGATCATAGACATGCAACTAGTGATGACGTCATTAATATTTCTAAATTAACAAAGGCTAGGGGTGTTGAATTCAATATTGAAGGAAATCCATTCTCGAAACCAAATAAAGAATTCATTGGTTTTTGTGAATTGACTGAAATCATAAAGCCTGAACAAATAACCTTAGTTCCAGATGCTATTGATCAAATTACTTCTGATCATGGATGGTCTTCTGGTTCGCATGACTCAGAATTAAAAAACTTGATACTTTTACTAAAAGAAAACACAAATGATGCCCAAATTAGTCTATTTATTGATAATATTGAAGGTGTAGACTACGCGGCTGAAATGGGTGCTAATTTGATAGAAATTCATACCGGTGCTTTTGCTAAATCTATAAATGATGAAAATTTATCTATAATAGATGAAATAAAAAAAATTATTGATCATGCTATAAGTTTAGATTTAAAAATCAATGCAGGTCATGATTTAAATCTAAATAACTTACATTATTTAGTTGAAATGGGTAATATTAATGAGGTATCTATTGGACATGCAATTATAGTAGATTCTCTTCATTATGGTTTTGAGGAAACAATATCTAAATATTTAAAAATTATTAGGAAATAAAATGGGTATAGAAGAAAAACTTAAAGAACAAATTAAAGATAATGACATATTGATTTATATGAAAGGTACTCCATATGAACCAAGATGTGGTTTTTCAGCAAGAACTGTTCAAACATTGATTGAATGTGAATCACAATTTAGTTATGTAGATGTATTAGAAAATGATGACGTCAGATTAGCATTGCCCAAAGTTTCAGATTGGCCAACTTTCCCACAGGTATTTATTAAAGGAAATCTTGTAGGAGGTGCTGATATTATTGCTCAAATGCATGAAAATGGTGAGTTAAAAAAACTCATAGATTCAGTAGAGTCTTAAAAATCAAAATTATTTATAATTTTACAGAAAACTTCAGCTGTCACTTTAGTATCATATGCAGCAGAATGAGCTTCATCATTATCATATTCAATTGACAACTTTTCGCATATTCTAGCAAGAACAGTTTGGCCTGTTGCAAGGACACCTAAAGAAACAGTGTCTATTACAGAAAATTTATGAAATGGCGTTTTTTTTATGTTATTCCTTATTACAGATGCATCTAGAAAAGATTTGTCAAAATGTGCATTATGACCAACTAATATAGCTCTTGAGCATTCATATTTATTTCTCGATTTGTTAATAGTTTTAAATAAATCTTGAAGAGCATCTTTTTCAAGAACAGCTTTCCTTAATGGATGATCTAACTTAATTTTTGTAAATTCAAGTGATTCCTTTTCAACAATAGATCCTTCAAAAGGCTGAATATGATGTCTAAATGTTTCGCCAGGTATGAATTTATTCTCTTTTTCTTCAATGAGGGTAATGGCAATCTCTAAAATTGCATTCACTTCCGGATCAAAACCCCCAGTTTCAATATCTACAACTACAGGAAGATATTTTCTAAATCTATTTTTTAACACCAAGTTTTTCTTGTAATTTTGAATTTGAAGTTGTGTAACCAAAAGGGACTCTTTCTCCAGGATAGATCCTTTTGTAGGCCTCTTGAACAGCTAATGTAGTTTCATGAAATCCAGATAAAATTAAATCAAGTTTTCCAGGATAGTCATTGATATCTCCAACAGCAAATATTCCTTCTTTTGAAGTTTGATAGTTTTCTGTATTTACTTGTATTTTTTTTCCGTTTAAATCAATATTCCAATCAAGTATTGGACCAAGTTTTTTATTGAGACCAAAAAGAAATAATAATTCATCTGCTTCATAAGACTCAATTTCATTAGTTTCAAAGTTTTTTAAAGTTATAGAACCTACTTTTTTATCTCCAATAATTGAATCAATAAGATATGGAGTAAGTAAATTAACCTTATTTTCTTTCACTAAATTTCTCATGAGCTCTTCAGTATGTTGTGCACCTCTAAATGCATCTCTTCTGTGCACTAGGCTTGTAGATTTTGCAATCTTAGATAATTCAACTGTCCAATCAAGTGCTGAATCACCGCCGCCAAATATAAAAATATTTTTATCTTTATATTTGTCAACAGACCTAACTGCATATTCAACACCATTTGTAAGAAACTTATCCGGATCCTCAATATTTGGAGGTCTCCTTGGCTCAAAAGATCCAGCTCCAGCTGCAATAAAAATATTTTTTGAAAAAAATTCTTTTTCTTCAGTTGTTTTAACCTTCCAAAAATTATCATCTTCAAGTTTAATTTCTTCAATTGAATCAACCCTTTCTGAAAGATGTAATTCATAGTCAAAAGGCTTAATTTGTTCTAAAAGGGCGTCAACATGTTCTTGAGCAGTTTGAAATGGAACACCTGGAATATCGTATATTGGTTTTTCAGGATATAACTCAGCACATTGACCCCCAGGTTTATCAAGATTATCAATAAGCGTACAATTTAATCCAAGTAATCCAGCTTCAAAGACTGTAAATAAACCAACTGGACCTGCGCCAATTATAATTATGTCAGTTTTAATCATTATCTTACTTTCATCCCAGGTTTTGCACCTTGATCTGGCGAAACTAAATAAATACCTTCATCATTACTAGAGGCAAGAACCATTCCCTCAGATATTCCAAATTTCATTTTTCTCGGCTCTAAATTATTGACTAAAACAATATACTTATCAGTAAGATCTTCAGGTTTGTAGGCACTTTTAATTCCAGCAAATACATTTCTTGTTCCTAAATCTCCAACATCTAAAGTTAATTGAAGTAGCTTATCAGCTCCTTCAACGTCATCTGCCTTGATAATTTTAGCAACTCTTAAATCAACAGCTGAAAATTGATCAATATTAATTAAATTTACATTATCCATATTTTCTTCCTCAGGAATTATTATTTTTTCAAGTCTATTTAGCAATGGTTTGTAATCATTTATTTTTGTTATTACTTCGTTAACATTATTAATTGAAACTTTCTTAATATTTAAGAATTTAAATGCTTCATTGGTAATACTGGGTATGATTGGATAAAGATATAAAGATAAAATATAAAAAGCTTTTATTGCAGTTGAACTTATATCAACTGCTTTATCTATTTCTTTTTTCCATGGAGTTTTCTCATTTATATATTTATTAACATTATCAGCCAAATCCATAATAATTCTAACTAACTTTGAGTATTCTCTAGATTCATACAAGGACACAACCTCATCTTTTTTAGAGACTAAATTGTCAAGAATATTTTTATCAATATTTGTTGATAAGATATTATTATTTTTCTTTAAGAATGACGCAGATCTTGATGCAATGTTTAAGTACTTGCCAACCAAATCAGAATTTATCCTTTGAACATAATCATCAAAGTTTAAATCTATATCCTCAACTTTGTTATTAAGTTTAGCAGCAAAGTAATATCTCAAAGTTTCAGGATTTGTAATCTCAGCAAATTCTTTTGCTAATATACCTGTACCTTTTGACTTAGACATTTTTTCACCATTTATGGTTAAAAAACCATGAACATTGATTCCACTTGGTAATTTGAGGTTTGCTGCACTCAATAACGCTGGCCAAAATAATCCATGAAAATAAGCAATATCTTTTCCAATAAAATGATAAATCTCATACTTAGAATTTTCTGACCATAAATCTTGCATATTCAATTTATTTTTTTCTGCCCAGTTAGAGATTGATGCTAAATAACCTATAGGTGCATCTACCCACACATAAAAGTATTTATTCTCTTCTCCAGGTATTTCAAAACCAAAATAGGGTGCATCTCGAGAAATATCCCATTTTTTTAAGTCATCATTTAGCCATTCGTTTAACTTATTTTTAATTGATTCTTGAAGATCCACATTATTTAAAAAATCTTTAAGCATTTTATTCTTTTGAGGTAGATCAAAAAATATATGCTCACTTTCTTTCTTAATTGGAACTGTATTTGAGATAATCGATATTGGTTTTTTAACATCAAGTACGTTGTAAGAGGCTCCACATACACCACAATTGTCACCATTCTGATCTTCAGCACCACATTTTGGGCATGTTCCTTTAATAAACCTATCGGAAAGAAACATTTCTTCTTTTTCGTCATAGTATTGTTCAATATTTGCTTTAGAAATTAAATTATTATTTTTGGCGCATTCATATATATATTCTGAATATTTTCTATTTTCATCACTATGTGTTGAGTAAAAATTTGCAAAATTTATTCCATAAAGTTCATATGAGGATTTATGGTCTTCATAAACATCAGAAATTAATTCTTCTGGTTTTATACCCATTTCATTAGCTTTCAACATAACTGGTGTTCCATGAGTATCATCAGCACAAAAGAATAAGCACTCGTTACCATTAAAGTTTTGAAATCTAGTCCAAATATCTGTTTGAACAGCTTCAAGAATATGTCCTAAGTGCAGTGGTGCATTTGCATAAGGCAAAGCTTGAGTGACAAGTATTTTTCTTTTAGTTTTTTTAGAATTGTCCATTTATTATCTGTATTATATGTGAAAATATTACTTAATATGCCTATAAAAAAAATAATTGCATTCGGTTCTGCTAAAGGCGGAGTTGGCAAAAGTTCAATTACAGCATCTGTAGCACTTAGCCTATCTAAGCATAAAAAAATTGGTATATTGGATGCAGATGTTTATGGACCTAATCAAAATATATTATTTAATCTGGATACAAAAAATGAAATTGTAGATAAACAAATCATACCGATTACAAAGAAAGGTATAAAGATTATATCTATGGGAAATATCATAAATTATGAAGATGCAGCTGTATGGAGAGGTCCTATGTTAAGTGGCGCTATTAAGAAGCTAGTTCATGATACAAAATGGGGTGAATTGGATTATCTATTGATTGATATGCCTCCTGGCACTGGCGATGTATATCTAACTATTTTTAATGAACTTTCAATAGATGAATTTATTTTGATTACAACACCTAATATATTAGCAAATTCAGATCTTCAAAAAACTATTACAATGTTAAAAAAACTAAATATAAAAATTTTTGGATATATTTCTAACAATATTTTTAATGTAGAAGATCAAAATAGTAGCATATTAATTTCTGATAATATTAATCATCTTGGTACGTATAAATTTGATAAAAACCTACATGATTTTAATTTAGATTATAATTCTGAAATAACAGAGGAGATATCTAAAAGAATTTTGTCAGATACTTAGTTAATTGTGAAATATTTATATTTATTTACTCTTGTCATTTCATTTAATTATTTAATAGCGGATGAGGTAAGAGATCCATATGAAAACTTCAATAGAAAAACTTTTGAATTTAATGAAAAGCTAGATGAAAATATTTTAAAGCCAATTGCTAGGACATATTCAAAATTTCCGCCCAAAATTAAGATCGGTGTATCAAATTTTTTCAACAATCTTGAGGATGTTGAAACATCTATTAATCAATTTCTTCAAGGCAAACCAAAAAAATCTATAAATGATTTTTCAAGATTTTTAATAAATTCAACAATTGGATTGGGTGGGTTTATTGACGTTGCCTCAAAAATTGGACTTGAAAGGAATGAAGAAGACTTCGGTCAAACTCTAGCTGTATGGGGTGTAGGACAGGGTCCTTACATAATGTTACCTGGATTAGGACCATCAACTTTAAGGGATACATTAAGTAGGCCCGTATCATCTTTTTCATCAGTTACATTTCATATGACCGATACCGATGTAAACATTGCCCTAAAAACTATTGATGCAATTGAAACAAGAGAGAGGTTGTTGGATGTAGAATCGTTACTGTCTGGTGACAAATATTCATTTGTAAAAGACGCCTATATTCAATCAATGAATTATGAAATTGCAGATGGTATTGATGTTCAAGATGATTTTATCGATGACATGGAAGATTTTTTAATAGACTAAAAGATCTTCAAGTTCATTTTTATGATTTTTCAAACTATTATCTCTAATGACTTCCAAAATTTTTACTCTAAAAGACTTAGCATATTTGTCTCCTCTAGATAAACCAAACAAATGCTTCATCATCCTGCTTAGATTGTGGCCATTTTGAATTTGTCTCTCAACATATTCTAAATATAGATTAAGTACTTCTTTTTTTGAATTTATTGATGAATCAAGATTATAAAACCTTGGCTCAATATCTTTTAACATAAATGGATTATCGTACGCAGCTCTTCCAATCATAACCCCATCAACTTTATCTAAATGATGCGAAGAATCATCAAGATTCCTAATTCCACCATTTATTATTATTTCAAGATCAGGAAAGTCTTTTTTTAACCTATATACATAATCATACTTTAAAGGAGGTATGTTTCTGTTTTGACGAGGGCTAAGTCCTTTTAAAATTCCATTTCTGGCATGTATTATAAAAACTTTAATTCCTGATTGTTTAACGATTGAAACAAAGTTATGAAGAAATTCATAATCCTCATTATCATCAATTCCAAGCCTACATTTAATAGAAACTGGAATACTTACGGAATTTTGCATATTTGATAAGCATTCAGCTACTAAATTTGGCTCAAGCATTAAACATGCTCCAAACTTTCCTTTTTGAACTCTATCAGATGGACATCCTACATTAAGATTTATTTCGTCATAACCGAATTGTTCACATTTTTTTGAGCATTCAATAAGATCCGAAACGTCTGAGCCACCCAATTGAATACCTACAGGATGTTCTTCTTCATTGAATTCTAACTGATCAAAACATTTACCATATATCAATGAACCTGTTGCAATCATTTCGGTATATAAAAAAACTTTTTTTGATATTAAACGCAATAAAAAACGATCATGCATATCTGTGTATTGCATCATCGGAGCGATGCAAAACTTTCTATCCAAAGCTTTCATTAAAGAAATAAATTAATTGCTGTGTATCCGACGATTGATAAAACTATTGTGTATGGTAGTGCCATATATACCATTCTCAAATAGGAGAGATTAATTAGTGGCGCAAGTGAAGATGTTAATAAAAATAAAAAGGCAGCTTGACCATTTGGTGTTGCAACACTAGGAATATTTGTACCAGTATTAATTGCAATAGCAAGATTATTAAACTGTGTTTCAGTAATAACTCCACTATCGAAAGCACTTTTGACTTCATTAATATAAATTGTTGCAACAAATACATTGTCACTTATTGCAGAAAGAAAACCATTTGCAACAAAGAATAGTGAGGGTTGAGTTGAAGGATCCTGCGATAGGACATAATCAATTACTGGAGAAAAAAGATTTTGATCATGAATAACACTTACAATTGCAAAAAACACCGCAAGTAATGCTGTAAAAGGGAGGGCCTCGTGAAATGCCTCGCCTAAATGATGTTCTTCCGTAATACCTTTAAATGCAGTTAACAAAATTATCACACTTAATCCAATTAGACCGACAGCAGCCAAATGTAAACCAAGAGCAATTACAAGAAAAACCGCAACCAAAGACTCTACGAGAAGTTCTGCTCTATCTTTAGCTGTAATATTTTCCTCTCTGTATACTGAATAATCATTAAAGATTTCTCTTATGTTGGGTGGTAGCTGGTTACCAAAACCAGCGATAGAAAATTTCTCAATAATAAAACACGTAAAAATACCTGCTACAAAAACAGGCATCGTTATCGGAGCCATTCTTAGGAAGAACTCAACAAACTCCCAACCAGCAATGGTGGCGATCAGTAAATTTTGTGGTTCTCCAACTAATGTACAAACACCACCCAAAGCAGTTCCAACTGCACCATGCATAACTAGATCTCTAAGAAAAGCTTTGAAGTCCTCTAATTCTTCTAGCTTCAAAGTATTTATTGACGAGTTAGCATGGTAATCATGCGATTCATCAGAAAATGAGCTACCTGATGCTACGGCATGATAAATTCTGTAAAAGCCTATTGTTACTCCAATTAATACTGCTGTTACTGTTAGTGCATCTAAAAAAGCAGATAAAACTGCAGCAGAAATACAAAATAAAAGTGATAATAATGTTTTTGAACGAATGCTTAATAACAATTTAGTAAATATTGTTAACATTAAGTTCTTCATAAAATATATGCCCGCTACCATGAAAACCAGTAGTAGTATTACTTCTAAGTTATTTTCGATTTCATGAAATACAGACTTTGTTGAGGTTAAGCCCATGACAATTGCTTCCAATGCAAGCAGGCCTCCTGGTTGGAGTGGATAACACTTTAAAGCTAAAGCCAATGTAAAGATAAACTGTAATAAAAAAACCCATCCAATTATAAAATTTCCATCTAATCCCATGGAATTAAGTATCAATAATAATGGCGGGTTAATTATAAGAAAGGCTATTATGGTAGACTTGTACCATCCTGGGGCATTACCTAGAAATAATTTTTGGACCTCATTGAACATTAGGATATTTTAAACTTATTTGACATGCATTTTAAAAGATTTTTAGAAATAAATGATAAAGAAAATAATAAATTTATTATCTTTAAGAATAATAAAATATTTTACGAAACTGAAATAAGAACTTTTTTACTCGATAGCAACTATTTAGATATTGATATTGATAATTCTATTGTCATTGGAATAGCTGAATCAGAAAACAAAATTTATGCTGTTGATATTTCTAATTGTGAAAATAATATAAATATTGGTTATAAATCACTTGTTGAATATGATGTTAGACATCTGTTAGCAATTTCTGAACCTGAAGATATTGTTTTAATGGGTAGGGCAAATCAATTATTACACTGGATAAGAAGTAATAAATATTCAGGATATTCTGGTGAATTAAATAAATTTGATACAAACGAAGAATCATTAGTTTGTCCAACAACATCTTCAATGATATATCCATCAATAGCACCATGCGTATTAGCTATGGTAACAAGGGGTGACGAAATCTTATTAGCCAGAAATAATTTATTTCCAGAAGGTTTGTACAGTGTTTTGGCAGGTTTTGTAGAAGTATCAGAATCCGCGGAAGAAACAGTAAAACGAGAAGTTTTAGAAGAAGTAAATATTAAAGTTAAAAATCTTAAATATTATGGAAGTCAACCATGGCCATTTCCCTCTCAATTGATGTTAGGATTTTCTTGTGAATACGATTCTGGTGAAATAAAAGTTGACGAAACTGAGATCGTTGAAGCTAATTGGTATAAATACAATGATTTGCCTTATGTTCCACCAACAACGAGTTTATCTGGTTTATTAATTAATTCTTTTGTCGAGGATCATTCTTAGCTCTAAGAGGAATATCTTTTTTTGGTTTTTTTTCTTTAACGATTTCCTTTATTGCAGGTTCTTTAGTTTTATTTTGTAATTCTTTTTTAGGTTCATGTTTTTTTGATTCTTTAGCTTTAAAGCTTCTTTTATCATTATTTTTTTTGCTTGTATTTTTATTCTTATTACTAGATGAAGCTTTATTATTTTTATTTATCTTATTATTAGGCTTATTTTTAAAGTTTTTATTAGACTTACCACGTTGTGTATTATTTTTTCTTCTATATTTTCTTTGTGGTCTTTTCTTTTTTTTGGTCTCTTCAACCTCTATACCAGTGATTGACTTTAACCATTTCATTAAGCCAGATTTTCTTGATTTAGGCATTTTTGGTGGCTTAACACCATCAACTAATGGTTTCATTGTTTTTGACTGATTATTAGAATCTCTCCAGTTAATATCAGGTTCTGGACTATCTGGTGTCAATTTATAAGAATCTGTATTTTTAACATCTGAGCTCTTTATTCTTAAGACTTTGTAATATGGCCTTGATTTATATGGATCAGCAATTACTAGAACTCTAACTTTATTTGTTTTTTCGATACTTATAATGTCATATCTTTTTTCATTCAAAAGATAGCTAGCAACATCTGATGGAACATAAACATGTATTTCACCAGTATTTTCTTTTGCTGCATCTTCGCCAACAATTCTAAGAATTGAAAGACCAAGAGATCTTGGACCTCTTACCAAAACGTGTTCAATATCGTAAGATTCATTTAATGAAGGTCGCAATCTTTGTCTCGATATCTCTAAAAGACCAAATCTAGATATATTTGATACTTGTACTCTGGCCCTATCAGAGAATATAGCCTTTCTAAATGCAGACTCCACTTTATTTTGATTATCTTCATTCGTCATGTCTATGAAATCTATTACAACTAGACCACCGACATCTCTAAGTCTTAATTGCCTTGCAACTTCTGTTGCTGCTTCTATGTTTGTTCTAAAAGCTGTTTCTTCAATGTCTTTACCTTTTGTAGATCTTGCAGAATTAACGTCAATTGTTGTCATAGCCTCAGTGGGATCAATAACAATGGACCCACCTGAGTTTAATGATATTTCTCTTTGAAATGCTAACTCTATTTGAGATTCAATCTGATATCTATTGAATAGAGGTATCTCCTCATCATAAAACTTAACTTTTTCAGAATGATCTGGAATAACAGCCTCAATAAATTCTTTAGCTTCATTAAAAATTTCTTTATCATCAATTAATATTTCTTCAATATCTTCTTTAAAATAATCTCTAACAACTCTTACAATTAATTTATCGTCTCTGTATATTAAAGATGGTGATGTTGCATTTGGAATTGTGTTGTTAATTTCATCCCATAAAGCAAGTAGATAGGCTAAATCTAAGCTTAACTCCTCAACAGATCTGCCTAAACCATTTGTCCTAACAATTGCACTCATATTCTCAGGAATATTTAGCTTATCAAGTATATTTTTTATTTGATCTCTTTCATCCCCACTAATTCTTCTAGAAATTCCACCAGATCGAGAAGAATTTGGAATTAGTACTAAAAATCTCCCAGCCAAGCCAATCTGAGTTGTAAGAGCGGCTCCTTTAGTTCCTCTTTCTTCTTTTGTTACTTGAACAACAATTTCTTGACCTTCTTCTAACGTACATATTGATTTACCTTTTTTGTCCTTTTTATAAAATTCACTTGAAAGATCCTTTAATGGTAAAAACCCATGCCTTTCTGAACCAAAATTTACAAACGCAGCATCCAAACTAGATTCAATTCTAGATACAGTTGCCCTAAACACACTTCCTTTTAAAAGTACTTTTTCTGGTGATTCTGTATCAAAATCGTATAATTTGGCACCATCAACAAGTGCCACTCGAAGTTCATCACCATAGGATGAATTTATTAATATTCTTTTCATTTTTTCTCCCTATATAGGAAGATAATTCAGCAGCGTGCTATTACTAAGCGTTTATCAGTAAGTCTTACTCTTTAGTGCTTACATGATCAGCTCTATTAGGAGCTTTTTGATATATAACTGTTGTATTTATCTTTCTTGTTAATTTTCTAGGAAAACCTAGTTATTTAAGTGTATATCCTATAGATTTGTATCATGACTGTCAAAAAAATACTAATCAATGAAGATAATGAAGGTAGAAGGATAGATAATTTTTTAATATCGATATTTAGTACAGTTCCTAAAAGTAAAATTTATAACATTATAAGAAAGGGTGAAGTTAGAGTTAATTCTTCAAGAAAAAAACCTAACTATAAACTTAAATTAAATGACTTAATTAGAATACCACCGAATCTTGAAATCTTAGATAAGAAAATAAAGATAATAAAATCAGATCAAATTTCAAAACACACTAAAAATATAATTTATGAGAATGATAATTTTATAGTTGCTAATAAAAGAAATGATATAGCTGTTCATGGAGGATCAAAGAACTCCTATGGATTGATTGATATATTTAGGAAAAGATATGGAAATAACCTGGATTTGTGTCATAGACTAGATAAGTCAACATCAGGCTGCATTGTCTTTGCAAAAAACAAAAAAGCTGCAAAACACTTTAGCAAATGCTTAAAGAATAAAGACGTTAAGAAAACTTATTCAACAATTCTTAAAGGAAAGATAAAGAAAAATATTATTATTGATATACCTATATATAAAAATTCTACTTTGAAATCTAAAGCAGCATTTTCTAAATTTATTTTAAAAAAGAAGCTTAAAAATACATCACTTGTAGATGTTGAAATTGATACTGGGAGAACTCATCAAATAAGAATACATGCATCTAAGTTAAACCATCATATTATTTTTGATAAAAAATATGGTGATAAAGATTTTGATAAATCGCTAAATATTGGAAATCATCAAATGGCACTTCATGCTAAAGAAATTATCTTTCCAGATTTAAACAATAAAATAATAAGAGTTAAATCTAAACTTTCAGAGGAATTTAATAATTTGATTTTAAGTCTTGAATAAATTTCCTGTTATTATCAATAAAATTTTGTTAGGATAGCGTTTTTTAGGGCATATTATGGCGGTACAAAAAAGCAAAGTTACAAGGTCTAGAAGGGGTCAAAGAAGATCTCATGATGCTTTAAACTCTAAAACTATATCAATTGATCCTGTTTCTGGTGAGAAACATCTTCGTCATCAAATGACGAAAGATGGTTTTTATAAAGGCAGATTGATTAAAGATCTAAGAAAACCTATCAAAGAAGAGTCAGAAGAAGTAACATCATAGTTATGCCTAGGCATATAAGTATTCTTTTTCCAGGACAAAGCTCACAGTCTCTTGGAATGCTCAATCATCATTCAACAGACTTACTTAAGTCATATGAAGAGGAAATAAACAATTTACTTGGTTTCAATATCATAGATGTTATTAATAATGGACCCATTGAAGATTTAAACAAGACATCTATAACTCAACCAGCAATTCTTCTAGCATCAATTTTAGATTTTAAAAATATTTCAAATAAACTAGGATTAATTCCTGATATTTTATGTGGACATTCACTTGGAGAATATAGTGCTTTGGTTGCATCAAATGCTATTTCTTTGCAAGAAGGCCTATCGCTGGTTCACAAAAGAGGAAAACTTATGGAAAAGTGTCCAAAGGGGTCAATGTGCGCCGTTCTTAATGTTGATATTGATGTGATTAATGAGATATGTTCTAAAGTTGAAGATGAAATCAAGACAATAGTTACACCAGCAAACCTTAATTCTCCTAAACAAATTGTTGTTTCTGGCACCGAAGAAGGAGTTGATGAAGTTATTAATCGTTTAAAGGATTGTGGCTATAAAAAGTGCATTAAACTTAAAGTAAGTGTTGCTGCTCATTCTAAAGTAATGACCAATACTCTAGATCAATTTAAAAATGAGTTAAATAAAATTAATTTTTCTTTACCAGAGTATTCAATAATTCAAAATGTAAATAACAAAATTCCTAATAATATTGATAATTTAAAGGAAAATTTATTAAGTCAATTAGTCATGCCTGTCCAGTGGATTAATACTATGGAACAGATTAAAAAATATGATGGTATTGTTATCGAATGTGGTCCAAATAAGGTTTTATCTGGTTTAGCTAAAGCTAATGGTATTGAAAATGTGTACTCGACTTCATCTGAAGATTTTTTTGATAAAATTAAGGAAGAACTATGAGTAATGGTAATGTTTTTATTTCTGGCGCATCTAGAGGAATTGGTAATTCAATTGCTTATCATTTTGCCGAAAATGATTATGTAGTTGTTGGAACATCCAGAAATGAATTCGAGTTTGATAAAAAAATTAAAAATCTTATTCCTGCAAAACTTGATGTTACCTCTAGAGAAGATATTCAAAATTGTTTTAATGATTTGAAAACAAAGAATTTGCTACCAGACATTCTTATCAATAATGCAGGCATTACCTCAGACCAGATTTTTTTAAGAATGAAAGATGAAGAATGGGATAACGTTATTGATACTAATCTTAATGGAGTTTTTAACCTTTCAAAGATTTTTGTAAAAAATATGATCAAAAATAAAAAAGGTAGAATAATAAACATATCATCTATATCTGGATTAATGGGCAATCCTGGACAAGTCAACTATTCTTCATCAAAGTCTGCACTTAATGGTTTTACTAAGTCACTTGCAAAGGAATTGGGTTCAAGAAACATAACTGTAAACTGCGTTGCTCCAGGATATATAGATACAGATATGACATCTTTTTTAGATGAAGATTCAAAAAAACAAATAGAAAAATCTATTCCTCTCGGTCGTTTGGGTAGTGGTGAAGATATATCTAAATTGGTAGCATTTCTGGCTTCTGATGAGGCCTCATATATTACAGGTCAAACCATATCAATTGATGGTGGTTTGCTTATGTACCAATAAAAATGTGCAACTTTGAACTATTACATGTAAAATGTGTCAAATTTCAATATAGGGTAATGGAGATATTATGAGTGTTGAAGATAGAGTCAAAAAAATTGTAAGTGATCAATTAGGTAAATCTGTTGAAGAAATTCAAAGTGATTCATCCTTCGTTGATGATCTTGGAGCTGATTCATTAGATACTGTTGAGCTTGTAATGGCGCTTGAAGAAGAATTTGATCTTGAAATTGCTGATGAAGACGCTGAAAAAATTTCTACAGTAAATGAAGCTGTTGAATATATAAATTCAAATTCATAAAAATTTAATTTTTTAAATCTTTTTAAATGTTTACAATAACTATTGTTATTTAAACATTTATTATGCATTTAATAAGATCCCTAATAATTTGTAGTTTACTAATATCATTATCAATATATGCTCCTTACAAAGCATTTTTTGATCATATTCCTCAAAATAAAAACTTAGTTATAAATATTGAAAGGGGCGATACTATTTATGAAGTTTTTTCATTATTTTTACCAATAAATTTTGCTAATAAACTTTTTTTAAAGATTTATTCTCTAAGAAATGATATTAATTTAATACAATACGGCGAATATCAAATTGGTAATAAATCTATTTTAGATATTATTAACTTAATAAAATCAGGCGAAACAATTACCCATAAATTAAAAATTATTGAGGGATTGAATATTTATGATATTGAAAACTTAATTAATGATTCATACTTAATAAATGACTGTAGTTTTCTAAAATGTATCAACACCAATCTTTCATTTAGAGAGGGCATTCTTTATCCTGATACTTATTTTTATAAAAAAGGTATGAATGCGTCTGAAATATTAAACGAAAGTCACGCAAGATTAGAAAACTATTTAAATAATAAATTAAAAAATAAAAGTACTTATACCTCATTAAATAAAGAAGAAGTTTTAATTCTTGCATCAATCATTGAGAAAGAAGCTGGTAATGATAATGAGAAAAGTAAAATTGCTAGTGTTTTTCTAAAAAGATTATCCATAGGCATGAGACTTCAAGCTGACCCAACAATCATTTATGGTTTATTACCAAATTTTGATGGAGACATAAAAAAATCTGATATTCTAGACAAAAATAATAAATATAATACATATATGATTAATGGCTTACCTCCAACTCCTATTTCAATATCTTCTATATCATCTATAAATGCATCAATTGATTCACTTCCAGGAGACTATTTATTTTTTGTTGCTGATTCAAAAACTTCACATTACTTTTCAAAGACTTATGAAGAGCATCTTAATAAAATTAATGAGTTAGGACTTAATAAATGAAAATAATATCATTTGAGGGAATTGAAGGTGTTGGTAAATCTACTCAGTTAAGACTTCTAAAAGATTATCTTGAATCAAAAAAATTTTTAGTAGATGTATATAGAGAACCTGGATCAACAAATACTGGTGAAAAAATAAGAGATATTCTATTAAATTCATCAAATGAATTATCAAATGAAGCTGAACTTCTTTTAATGTTTGCATCAAGATCTGAGCTTATAAAACACAAGATAAATAAATGTAAATCAGACTATTTACTATTAGATAGATTCTATGATGCCTCTATTGCATATCAAGGTTATGGCAGAAAGCTTTCAATTACTTTAATTGAATCTCTTATAACTTTTATAAATTGTCCAGTACCTAATTATAGTATTTTGCTTGATATCTCAGTTGATGAGGGTTTTGCACGTAAAACTAATGATGATATTGATAGAATTGAATCATCAAGCAAAGCATTTTTTGAAAGAGTAAGAAAAGGTTACATCAAGATTGCAAAAGATAATAAGGATAGATTTATAAAAATTAATGCCTCTTTGGATATTGATCAAATTCATCAAAAAATAATTAAACATATTGGGTTATAAAGTTGAGTATTGATAACTATGGTTGGCTAAAAGAAATTTATAAAAATATTGATTTTGACAAGTTACCACATGGAATAATAATTTCTGGGTCTAAAGGTCTTGGTAAAAGACTTCTTGCAAATGAGATTGCTACAAAAATTCTTTCAAAAAAATTAGATTCAAATGAACTAGCACTTATCAAGTCTAATAACCATCCTGATTTTTTTAAACTAGATAAAGAAAAAATACTTCTCCACCATATCACTTATAGAAAAGATAAATGGGATGATGAAAAGGGCCAAAGAAATGTTAATGATTTTTTATCGGTAACTCCGTCAATTTCAAATAATAAGGTAGCTTTAATATTGAATGCTCAAACTATGAATGCCGAATGTCAAAATGCATTATTAAAATCTCTTGAGGAACCAGCTACAAATACTTTCATTATTATCGTTACTGATAGAAACAAATCATTACTCGATACAATATATAGTAGGTGTCAAATTATTAATGTACCTAATTTAAATGAATCAACTATTAATGATTGGCTAAGTAAAAATGGTATATCAGATATTAACTCTACATATTTCCCAAGTTTTATATCTCCATTAGAAATTATTGAGGATATTCAAAACAACAAACATTTAAATTTTAGGGAGTTCCTTGAAATTATTTCTGACTTTATAGAAAATAAAATTGATGCTAATTCAGCCTTAAAAAATGTTGCAAATCTAGAAATTGATTTAATTACAAAGACAAATTATTTAATTGAATTTCTTAAGATACTCTTAAAATCAAGATTATTATCTGAAAAATTATCGGGCTCTTATGTAAAATTTAATACATTTAAATTTAATAATTTAAAGATTTCAAATCTTATAAATGATTTAAATGATTTTCGATATGATTATTTTAAAGTCCCACAAATCAATGAAACTCATGTTTTAAATTATTTTTTTAGCGAATTAAAAAATTCTATCAAGATATAGTTGTACCACCATCAACAACTATTGTTTGTCCGTTAATATAATTACCAGCATCAGAAGCAAGCATAATAGCAACACCAGCAATTTCATCTGGCTCACCGATCCTTCTCATAGGCGTTGAAGATAACACTGAATTTAAAATATCAGGATTTTCCCATAATGCCTTTGCAAAATCTGTTTTTATAAGACCTGGTGCAATTGAATTTGCTCTAATATTTTTATGACCAAATTCAGCAGCTATATTTTTAACAATCATAACATCGGCAGCTTTACTTATGTTATAAGCACCAAGTATTGGACTACCTTTAATAGCAGCGATACTAGATATAATAATAATTGAACCATCCTCACGATCAATCATATCTGGTAATACTAAGTTGCATAAAATTTGATTAGACTTAATATTATTATTCATAACCTTGTCAAACTTTTCTGATGGCATATCAAGCATTGACCCCATAAATGGATTTGTTGCAGCATTGCAAATGAGAGTATCAATTCTTCCTAGTTTTTCTTTAGTTAATGACACTAAATCATTTAGTTGATTTTCATCACTTATATTTGCTGGAATAGGGAAGGCAGCTTCTGTACCAACGGTTTTATTAATTTCACTAGCAGTAGCTTCACAAGCATCAAGTTTCCTACTAGAGATAATTACCCTGGCACCATGTAAAGCACAATGATGTGCAATACTTTTTCCTATACCTCTTGAAGATCCTGTAATTAAAATTGATTTATCTTTTAGGTTAAATAATGACATATTTTTATTATAATGAAATTATGACTAAAAAAGTTGAAATATATTCCAGGTCAAATTGCTCATATTGCGTTATGGCAATGAAATTCTTTGATTCAAAAGGAATAAAATATGATGTCTATAGTGCTGATGATCCAAAAGTTTTTGAAGAGATGTTAGAGCGAAATCCTCAAGCTAGAACAGTTCCTCAAATTTTTATAGATGATAAGTTGATTGGTGGATATACTGACTTAGTCGAAAATTATTCGGAATAACTATATGGAACAATTTAATGCTTTTTTGGTATTGCTTGATAGTAATTTAAGTGGATCTTGGTGGTTTCCAGCTTTATTAATTGGAACGGGGATATTTTTTACTATTTATCTAGGATTTCCACAATTTAAGTATTTTAATAGCGCATTAAAAATAGTATCTGGAAAGACAAAGAACTCTGAATCAGATGGAGAAACAACTGGATTTCAAGCACTTACAACAGCTATGTCAGGCGCTGTGGGTACAGGTAATATTGGTGGAGTTGCTTTAGCAATTTGGACAGGCGGGCCTGCAGCAATATTTTGGATGTGGATTACAGCAATTTTTGGAATGACAACAAAATATGTTGAAGTAACTTTAGGTCATAAATACAGAACAACTCTAAACGACGGCTCAATATCTGGTGGACCAATGTATTACATTGAACAAGGTTTAAATATGAAATGGGTTGCTATTCTATTTGCATTCCTAATGATGATTACAGCTATCGGTTCTGGAAATATGCCTCAAATTAATAATATCGCTTTGGTAATGAACACTGAATTTGCTGTACCTAAATTATTTACTGGATTATTTTTGGGAGCTTTGCTTTGGATAATTATTATTGGAGGTATAAAAAGAATCGCATCTGTTGCTAGTAGAATTATTCCAATAATGGGTCTTATTTACTTTGGCGGCGCATTAATAATATTGGCAGAAAATTATCAAAATATAATACCTTCATTTAATGCAATATTTGCACAAGTCTTTACTGGATCTGCCGCAGTTGGCGGATTTCTTGGTGCTAGTTTTGCAATGAGTTTAAAATATGGTGTTGCTCGTGGGCTATATTCAAATGAGGCTGGTCAGGGATCATCTCCAATTGCTCATGCTTCATCAAAAAATAAATCAATTGATCAAGGTGTTGTTTCTATACTCGAACCTTTTATCGATACTATTGTTGTTTGTAGTGTTACAGCGTTGGTAATTTTATCAAGTGGAGTATGGACTCAAAAATTTGATACAACTTTCTCAAAGACAGATATGGTAATTCTTGAAGGAATTTATTCTGATGAAAAAAATGTAGATGGTGAATATATTTATCCAGATCATATAAACGATTTAACAAAATATGTTCAATCTATTGATTCAAATGTAAATGAATTTTCAGGCTCACTAGATATAAAAGATGGAAAAATATTATCAGAAAATATAACCGTAATTCATTCCAGATCAATTGCAGAAGACATAACAATTTCCAATTCAATTAAGGATACTTTATTTTCAGGAAAACTTGATGTTAAAAATGGAAAAATATCAGAACAAGTTTCTATAAGTGGTAAATCACTTGTTAGCTCAGCAGAATTAACAGCAAAAGCATTCTCGCAGGGAATACTTGGTCAATATGGCGGTAAATTAGTAGCTATAGCCTTATTATTATTTGCATTTTCTACATCAATAACCTGGTGTTATTATGGGGATAGATCAACTGCGTATATATTTGGAGAAAAGGGCGTTGTTTGGTATAGAAATTTCTACGTTTTATGTTTTGTTTTGGCTGCAGTTATTGATACAACTGTAGTTTGGAACATTGCTTATGTTGTTGTAGCGCTTGTATCAATCCCGAATTTAATTGCAATGTTTGTTCTTAGAAAGGAAATGAAATCTCTTTCAGATAATTTTGACATAAAATAAATTATTCAATCATTTTTAATACAGACACTATCTCTAGATGATTTTTATTTGGAAATTGATCAAACAATTCTATGTTTATAATTTTATGTGACCTAATTAAATTTATATCTCTAATATAAGTTTCAGTACTACAAGAAACATAAATAATATTTTTAAAATTAGAGGCTAAATTAATTACATCCTCTGTTAATCCAGACCGTGGAGGATCTAAAAGAATATGTGAAAAATTAAAGTCAGATATACTTTTTGAATTCATTCGATTGAAAATTTTTCCTTTAAATAATTCTGATACCTCATCAGATGAAAGACGAGCATTATAAATGTTTGAAATATTATTTTCTTTTAAAGATTTGTTAAGGCATTTAATAGAGTTTCTATTATTTTCTGTTGCTAGTACTTTGTTGAATATAAATGATAACGGAATAGTAAAAGTGCCTATCCCACAATATAACTCTAATAAGTCATCTGGATTTTCTATGAAATCAATAACTTTAAATATCATTTTATCAACTAAATATTTATTTGATTGTGTAAAAGTATTATCAGTCTGATAAATTTTTAAATTTTTATAAATGAGTGAATCGTCTAAATATAAACCTTTTGTTTCATATTTATAGTTTTTAGATCGAATGATTATATTTACTTTTAGATCTTCAGATATTTGATTCACAAGATTTATTAGGGATTCATCTATTATTTTGTGATAAATCATTGTGACCATAATTTTATTGTGTAGATTTGATCTAAAATTAACTTGAAATAACTTATGGTTTATTTCGTTATTCTCATTTATTCTCTTTAAAAGTACTGGCATTAAGTTCTGAATATCTAATGATGCGTCTTTAAAAGTTTTGATGTAAATTTTTTCATTAATATCATGCATAACATAATGATTTTTTCCATAAGAAAATTCACAACGACTTCTAAATGATGATGAGGGACTGAGGTTAATTACTACTTTATCGTCATAATTGTTTTTAATGTCGTCTTGAAATTTATCAAATTTATTCATATTAAAAGAGTTGTAACAATTAAAACTAAACCTATAAATACCACATTAATACTAATGAATAAAAAAATAACTTTTCCAAATGAAATATTATTTAGATCATCTGAAAGTTGTTCTTTTTTTCTAATTCCTAAAAAAGAACTTATAATCCTAAATAACCACATATAAATATGAATGAAATAATTAATATCACAAAATCTGCTGAAGAATACTTGGCAAAATTAATTCAAGATAAGAATGAAACAGACTTATCTATTAGAATTTTCATTTCTGATCCCGGCACTCCAAAAGCTGAAACTTGTCTAGCATATTGTAAACCAGATGAAGCCATGCCTGATGATATGATATTAAATCTTGATTTAATAAACGTTAATATCGAAAAAAGAAGTATTCCATTTTTAAAAGATTGTGAGGTAAATTTTGATAATGATACTTTTGGTGGTCAACTTACCATTAAAGCTCCTAATGCAAGACTTCCAAATATATCTCCTGATAGCCCGGTTGAAGACAGAATTAATTATGTAATTTATAACGAAATTAATCCCATGCTTGAATCTCATGGAGGTGAAGTTTCTCTCGTTGAATTTAATGACAAAAACATTGCAGTTCTTCAATTTGGAGGAGGTTGTCAGGGCTGTGGGATGGTAGATGTAACACTTAAAGATGGAATTGAGAAGACTCTCATCGATCAAATTCCAGAAGTAAAATCGGTCAAAGATCTTACTGATCATTCAATAAATGACAACGCTTATTATAAATAACTAAATTTCACTTACAGAAACTACCACTCCAAAATATGGATGATCGAAAAAGTGAATTTCTTCATTAAATATTCTTTTTTCAATATCGATGAAGATTTTTATATTCGAGTTTCTAGTATATGAATTTCCTAAGTATGCTTTAAGATCAATATGCATGAATCTCTTTTTATAGAACCTTATAAGAAAGCCATAATTATTTTGGCTTTGATATGACAAAAAATTTGATGATTCATTATCTGGAATAGTTTGGATCCAAGATTTTGCATCAAGTAAAATATAGTTGTTATCACTAGCAATTTTACTTTTTAGCTTATTTAAAACAGTTAAATTATCATTATCTCTATATAAAGGTTTTGGTAATTCCTTAATATCTATTTCATCAACATTATTAAATAAGTTTTTATAAAATTCTGACATATTCGAAAAGTTACTATGTTCGGTTTTGTTAGATAAGGAGACTTCATCATATAAATAAATTAAGTCTTTATTAGGCACTTTTAATTTTGTATTGAAGGTTTCATTAGTTTCAAAATCCATATACTTAAATATGATTAATTCTATTTTATATTCAGTAGCATCTTCTTGAGCAAAAGAAATATTTGTTAATAATATTAATAATAAAGATCTTTTTTTAAAAAATTTCATCTAATAGCTCATTTATATTTTGTCTTCTAACTGCAGAGTTTAATTCATGATACTTATAAATAAATTTATTATTTGAATTAATTTGATATTTTTGAGGCTCATCTTGAGCAAGGCTTATTAATTTATTTAAATGTTCGTCTTTTATATCATTTGTTATTTCAAAATTTGTATTTTTTTCATTTGACTTAATACACTTAATTCCAGTATTGAATACTTTCAAATAAAACCTTTTGTTATCTATTAAATTTTTGGTTTCAATTGGTATCTTTCCGCATCTGTCTCTAAGGTTAGTATTTAAGGTTTTTAAATCTTTATAAGTAGAAAGTTCATCAAGTTTTTTATAAATTTTTAAACGCTCAAGAGGTGAGGGCAAATAATCTTCACTAATATATGCAGAGTCATAGAAATTTATCTCTATATCCTTCTTAATTGATTCCTTAGTATCTTTCTGAGAATTTATAGCGTCTTTTAGCATCGACAAATACAAAGATAATCCAATATTGTCTATGTGACCACTTTGTTTATCTCCTAACATTTCTCCTCCACCTCTAAGTTCAAGATCTTCTTCTGCTATTAAGAATCCTTCTCCAAGATTAGAGTGTCTAATAATTGAATCCAATCTATTTCTGGAAAGCTTTGGTATTTCCAATGTTGGTATTAAAAAATAGCAATAACCCTGTTTCTCTGACCTCCCAACTCTTCCTCTTAGTTGGTGTAGTTGTGATAGTCCAAAATTATGCGAGTTGATAATTACTATTGTATTAGCATTAGGTATATCAAGACCCATCTCGATAATAGTTGTACAAATTAATCCATCTATCTCACCATTTTTAAATTCATGCATCACTTTTTTTATTTCTTTTTTTGAAAGTCTTCCGTGAGCAATCGATACGTTAAAATCAGGTAACAAATTATTAATTTCTTTTTTTATGCCTTCCATTTTATCTATGTCATTTTGAACAATAAAACATTGACCACCCCTAACTTTTTCTCTTGTTAGAGCCTCTTTAAGAAGTTGTGAGGTTTGTATTTTTAAAAATGATTTAATGTTAATTCTATTTGTTGGTGGAGTTTGCAGAAAAGAAAAATCTTTTAAGCCCGAAAACACAAGATTCATTGTTCTTGGGATAGGGGTCGCTGATAAGTAAAGCACATGAACATTTGATTGCTTATCTTTAATGAAGTTTTTTTGTTTAATACCAAATTTATGTTCTTCATCAATTATTAATAGACCGGTATTCTCATAATTAATACTATTATTAAAAACAATATGAGTAGCAATTAAGATATCAGTTTTGTTTGAATTAAAACTATTAATTATATGTTCTTTATTTTTATTTGATGTATGTCTATTTAACTTATTTATAGATACTGGAAAATTCTCAAATCTTTTAATAAATGAATCATAATGTTGATCGGAAAGTACTGTACTCGGTGTAATAATAATTACTTGTTTGTTAGATGATACTGCAATAAATGCTGCTCGCATTGCAACTTCTGTTTTTCCAAATCCTACATCTCCACATAAAACACGATTCATTGGTTTTATAAGAGAAAGATCTTTTTTTATAGATAGAATAGATTCAATTTGATCTAGTGTTTCGTTATAAGGAAATTCTTTTTCAAAATTTAAAAATAAATCTTCATCTGCCTTTAAACTTGATGAATTTGCATTATTCCTTCTTGATTCAATATCTAATATTTCAGCTGCGTGATCAATAACTCTTTTATAAGCTTTTGATCTTTTAATAGACCATTTATTTGATGACAGTGAATCAATTTTAATATTGATATTATTATTTTTATGATAATTTGAAATCTTATTAATATTTTTCAGTGGAACATATAAAACTTCATTCTTGTCATATATTATTTTTATATATTCACTTAATTTTTTATTAGCTTCTACAACTTCCAATCCTTTATATATACCCAAACCATAATCCTCATGAACTACTAAGTCTCCACTCTGAAAAAGTTTTGATAAAGCATCTTTTTTTAGTGACTTAGCGTTTGATGAATCTATTTTAAATTCTGATTTATCAATATATTCTTTATGAAAAATAAGTATATTTTTATCTGCAATATTGATTGGTCTTACAATATCACCATTTATTAATGAAACATCTTTTTTGATCTCACCAATATTTTCAATTCTTATTGTTTCGGTTTTATATTTTTCTTTTAGTTTCTCAATTTCTGAAGGTAAAGATGACATTAATACTATTTTCTTACCAGTGAATTTATGTTTTTGGATTGCTTCTTCAACCTTTTTAAATGATTCAAATGAATAATTAATTTCATTAGCATCAATTTTTTTGATTGATTCAGTGAAATTTATTACATCCTCACAATTTAAGAATAAATCTGAGGGCTTAATTAATGGTCTGGTAGAGTCATGAGATTCATCCTCGTACCTATTTTCAATAAGATGATTGTATTTATTTATTCTGTTATTCAAGTCATGATATTTAATGTAGTTATAGTTATTAAATATCTCTAAAAAAGTTGATGTTTTTTCAAAAAAGAACGGAAAATATATCTCAATACCTTCTACCACTTCATTATTTTTTATTTTTTGAAATATAGGACAATATCTTTCATCTATATCTGTAAAATATTCTCGCCATTTATTAATGAATGACGAAACCTTCGAATCGTCTAGACTAAATAAACTTCCTTTAGAAATTGAAAATTGCTCAATATTTTTTATTGATAATTGTGATTCAATTTCAAATAGTCTTATAGATTCAATTTGATCATCAAATATTTCAATTCTTAACGGATTCTTATAAATTGGTGAAAAAACATCAATAATACCTCCTCTTATTGCATACTCATTAATATTCTCTACATTTGTTTTCTTTTGATAATTCAAGGATTCAACAATTTTTATAATACTATCAATAGATAGCTTGTCGTTTAGGGAAAATGTCTCTTCAGACTTAAAAAAATATCTATCTGGGAATATTTCAAATAAATTTCTTACCGAGCTAATTAAAATATGCTTTTCTTTATTTCTACTGTTTATTAATTGAAATCTTTGTTTAGTTATTTCTTCTGGAATTGAAAAATGATCATACGGAAGAATATCGTTCTCAGGAAAGAGTTGAATTGGCTTATTTTCAATTAAAATTGAAAGCTCATTAAAAATATACTTTGATTCAATATTGTCCTTTGTAATAAGACATAAAGATTTCGAAGATTTATCAAAATATTTCATAATAGAATATGCATAATTTTGATATTTATTTTGTTTATTTTTAGTCATCTAGTTGTGTATAATGAGGACCTTATTCTATCAATCAAATTTAATATATAAAGAAAAAAAATATGGATATAAACTTTAGTAAAGAAGATATTGCTTTTAGAGATGAAGTTAGAGATTGGTTAGCTAACGATTATCCAAAGCATGTAAAAGAAAAAACTGATGCTGGTATTACTATTAGTAAAGAAGATTTAATAGATTTTCATAAGGCATTATCAAAGAAAGGCTGGATGGGCTATAACTGGCCTGTTGAGTATGGTGGAACTGGTTGGTCAGCTTCGAAACTATATATTTTTAATAAAGAGCTTGGTTTAGCTGGATGTCCACCAATTCTCCCTTTTGGTGTCGGTATGGTTGGCCCTGTAATTTACACATTTGGTAATGATGAACAAAAAGAAAGATTTCTGCCTGATATACTTAACTTTAATACATGGTGGTGTCAGGGTTACTCTGAGCCAGGTTCAGGTTCAGATTTAGCTTCATTAAAAACAAAAGCAGTTCTAAGAAATGATCTTGATGAAGATTACTATGTAGTAAATGGATCTAAGACATGGACAACATTAGCTCAGAATGCTGACTGGATATTCTGTTTAGTTAGAACAGACAACAGTGGCATTAAGCAAGAAGGAATTTCATTTCTACTTATCGATATGAAATCACCAGGAATTGAGGTTAAACCAATAATAACTATTGACGGTGATCATGAAGTTAACTCAGTATTTTTTACTGACGTGAAGGTGCCAGCAAAAAATCTTATAGGTGAAGAGGGAAAAGGATGGACTTACGCTAAATTCTTACTAGCGCATGAAAGATTTGGTATTGCTGGGGTAGGAGCTTCTATGAGACAGCTAAATAGATTAAAAGAGATAATCTCCAAACTTGATAATTCTGATCTCCAAAAAAAGGTTAATGAACTTGAGGTTGCATTATCAGCAATTGAAATCACAGAATTGAGACTTCTATCTGCTCTTGAAAACGGTGGCCATCCTGGAGCTGAATCATCAATATTAAAAATAAAAGGAACTGAGATGCAACAAGCCTTATCAGAACTATTTGTAGAAGCTTCTGGAGAATATGCTTTAATGTATCCAGGACCACATGGGTATGAAAATAATGATAAACCTGCAGGTCCAGATTATGCTGCTGAAGGTTTGTCTGGATTTTTAAATCTTAGAAAAACATCAATATATGGTGGTAGTAATGAAATTCAAAAAAATATCTTGTCCAAGTTTGTATTGGGTGTTTAATTAATGAATCTCGATTATAACGATGAACAAAATATGCTGCGAGAGCAGATTCAAAAATTTTGTGAATCTGAATATGATTTTTATAAACGAGAAGAGATAGTTAAATCATCAAATGATTTTGATGAAAATGTATGGAATTTGTTTGCTGAACAGGGATGGTTGTCAATGCCGTTTTCAGAACAGTCTGGTGGCCTTGGTTTTGGTCCAATTGAATTATCAATTTTGTTTGAAGAATTTGGAAAAGCACTTGTAATAGAGCCATATCTTTCAACTGTTGTTCTTTCTGGAACATTGTTAGATAAATCAACATTTTCTGAAAAGAATGACTTGATTGAAAAAATTTGTGCAGGATCTATACATATTTCACTCGCTTATGCTGAAGTTGATAATGGATATGACTATTTAAGTCCAAGCACAACTTTAGATTCAAAATTTGTTTTAAATGGTACTAAAACATTAGTTCTTAACGGATCTAACGCTGAAAAAATTATTGTAACTTGCACTAATTATGATACTTTAAATATTGTTGTACTAGATGCAAACACACCTGGCGTTTCAATTAATTCATTCTCAACAGTAGACGGTCAATCATGCTCAGAAATTTCTTTTGAAAATGTTAAATTAGATAAATCAAATATCATTGCTACTGGTAATGATGCTGAAAACTTATTAAAAGAAACAATCAATCTTGCTACTTTATGTATATGCGCAGAGGCTGTTGGTTGTATGGAGTCTTGTTATCATAAGACATTAGAATATACAAAAGGTAGAGAGCAATTTGGTCAACCCATATCTGGTTTCCAAGTTTTACAGCATAGAATGGTCGATATGTTTATTGAGTCAGAGCTAGCAAAATCACTATTAATCAAAGCAATGTTGGAAGTTAATAATAGGTCTGATGAAATGTATAAACATGTTTCTGCACTTAAATCGTATGTTGGTAAATCTGGAAAACTTTCAGCTAAAGAAGCTGTTCAACTTCATGGAGGTATGGGAGTTAGTGAGGAAATGATGATTGGACATTATCTTAAAAAAATGATTTCAATTGATGCATTATTTGGAAATGCTGACTATCATCTTAAAACTTTTTCCTGATACTTTATTTAGGTATTTCATTAAACGATTTATAATCAGATCATGAGTGATAACAGGGATATCAATCTTCAGTCTACTAAAAGACAAAAAAGGATCTTACCTGAAGATTCTTTTGGTGATTGGAAATGGAGAGAAGGTCTTGCAGAGCTTATGGTGCCAATTATCGGTTCTCTATATCGAAATGGCACTAATATACTTATTTATGGAAAATCTCTGGTAAATGAATCTCCAGTTGCAATAATGAAAGCACATCGCTTTGCTAGACAGTCTGATAATAACGAACTCAGTGAATTAGAAACCTATCCAATTCTGAAATATATAGAAACTTTAGATTTAGCTGACTGCGAAATTGATGTAGGCGAAATAGCTGTTAAATGTCCATTTTTTGAAGATATTAAAAATGACGATACTAAAATAGGGGAGTTTATTGATGCTGAACTTGAATCTGTAATAAATAAGAAATCAAATAGGCCATCTGAACCTGCAAATATAGTTTTATATGGATTTGGAAGGATTGGAAGACTTGTTGCAAGAATGATGACACAAACTACAGGACCAGGTAATTATTTTAAACTAAGAGCTATTGTCATTAGAAAAGCTACAGATGATGATATATTTAAACGAGCAAGCTTGTTAACGAAAGATTCTGTTCATGGGCCTTTTGATGGAACAGTAAGAGTTGATGAAGAAAACTCAAGTTTAGTAATCAATGGAAATCCTGTTAAGGTTATTTACGCTTCAGGTCCTGATAAAGTCAAATATTCAGATTATGGCATTAATGATCCAGTTGTAATTGATAACACTGGTATTTGGAGAGATGAAGAAGCATTATCTGTCCATATTAAATCAGGAGCCATAAAGGTGATCTTAACTGCTCCTGCAAAAGGAGATATCAAAAATATTGTGTACGGAATAAATGATTCAATTCTTGAAGAAAATGATCAGCTTATATCTGCTGCATCATGTACAACAAATGCGATTGTTCCTGTGCTAAAAACCATTAATGATGAGTTTAAAATTATTGGAGGCCATATTGAAACTGTTCACGCATATACAAATGATCAAAATCTAATCGATAATTTTCATAAGAAAGACAGACGAGGAAGAGGCGCTCCACTTAACATGGTTATAACATCAACTGGAGCTGTAAATGCAGTAGCAAAAGCTTTACCAGAACTTAAAGGGAAACTTACTGGTAATGCTATTCGTGTGCCGACTCCTAATGTTAGTCTTGCAATATTATCTATGGAATTAGATAAAAAAGTTAGCGTTGAAATAGTTAATGATTATCTTAGATCGATGGCTTTTCACTCTGAATATAGAGAAATAATTGGATTTGTTAACTCATCTGAGGTCGTTTCTACTGATTTTTATTCGTCACCATTTGCTACTGTAATCGATTCTCAGGCTACTATAACTAATGACAAAAGAGTAACTCTTTATTGTTGGTACGATAATGAATATGGCTATACTAAACAAGTTATAAACTTAGCAAAGAAAGTAGCCAAAATTAATCTACCTAGATTACCTAAACCAATTAGCTAAAAACATAGAATCCTAGGCGCTTTAGCCTTATAATTCTATTGTTTTTTATTGTTTCAAACGTAACTTTATAAAGGCACACAAAAAGTGATAAAAATATCAAAAGGTCTTGATTTACCAATATCAGGCTCGCCTATAAATACAATCTCTGACGAACCTAAAGTTTCGTCTGTAGCTTTATTGTCTAATGATTTTATTGGCATGAAGCCAACCATGCTAGTAAAACAAGGAGAAACTGTTAAAGCTGGTCAAAAAATTTTTGAAGATAAAAAAAATAATGGAGTTTATTTTACTTCTCCAGCTGGTGGTATTGTTAAGGATATAAATAGAGGAGATAAGAGAAGATTTTTATCAATCGAAATAGATATAAAAGATACTGAAGAATTTGTTAATTTTGATATGGATGACTCAGTTGATCAAATTAAAGATTGTCTTATTGATTCTGGTCTATGGAATGCTTTTAGAACTCGGCCTTTCAATAGGACACCTGGTATAAATGAAATTCCTGATGCTGTTTTTATTAACTGCTGTGATTCAAATCCTCTTTCTATAGATCCGTATGAAATAATATTGCTTAACAAAACCGAGTTTGATGAAGGACTTAATGTTTTAACAGATTTCTTTAGATGTAATATTAATCTCTGTTATCAAAATGACAATTTTGATACATCTATTGAAAATATAAATTACTATCAATTCAAAGGCCCACATCCTTCAGGACTATCAAGCACTCATATTTCTAAAATTTATCCAGTGAATTTAAACAGAAAAGTTTGGACAATTAATTATCAAGACATTATTTCAATTGGATACATTAAGCAAAATAAAGAAATTAGAACTTCAAAATATATTTCTTTAGCTGGTCCTTCAGTTTATGAGCCATCTTTAATAAAGGTAAGAATCGGAGGAAATATTGAGGAAATAACTGCAGGTAAAATTGAACCGAATTCAAGGATTATATCTGGTTCTGTTCTTCATGGTCATCAATCTGAAGGAGTCATGAACTATCTTGGATATTACGATTCTCTAATATCTGTTATTGCAGATGAAGTAAATAATATTTTTATGAATTGGCTTATGCCAGGTTCATCTTTACATTCAAAATTAAATGTTTTTTTATCATCATTTATAAAACCGGAAACATTTACTTTCAATACTTCTATTGGTGGCGGTAATAGGGCCATAGTTCCAATTTCATCATACGAAGAAGTAATTCCAATGGATATTTTAGTAACACAACTTTTGAAAGCACTAGTCGTCTCAGATATAGATATGGCTATAGATTTAGGTATGTTAGAGCTAGTGCCAGAAGATTTGGCATTATGTTCATATGTATGCCCTAGTAAATACGATTATTCATCAATATTAATGGATAACCTCAACAAACTTTATTTAGAATCATGAAAATTTTAAGAAATTATCTTGATAATATAAAACCAAATTTTGTAAGTGATGGTAAACACGTCAAGTGGTTCCCGTTATTCGATGCTATTGAAAATTTATTTTTCTCCTATGGTAAAAAAACAAAAAATCCAATACATGTAAGAGATGCTGTTGATATTCAAAAAGTAATGGTTACTGTTTGGTTAGCAACATTTCCAGCTATGTTTTTTGGTATGTATAATCTTGGTGCTAACTCTCTTGAATATTTAGAATCAATCAACCAACAAAATACTGGAGATTGGCATCATTATTTTGTCAGTATAGTTGGATATGATTCAAGCAGTTTTCTTAGCAAGCTTTGGTTTGGTGCGTGTTATTTTCTGCCAATATACTTTGTTGTTTTTACAGTTGGGATTGCTTGGGAAGCTTTATTTGCAATTGTTAGAAAACATGAAATAAATGAAGGAGCTTTTGTTTCTACAGTTCTTTTTGCTCTTAGTTGTCCGCCTGATATTCCTCTTTGGCAAGCTGCTATGGGTATTTCATTTGGACTTGTTATAGGAAAAGAAATATTTGGTGGAACTGGTAAAAATTTCTTAAATCCTGCACTTACTGGCCGAGCATTTTTATACTTTGCTTATCCTGCACAGATATCCGGTGACAAGGTATGGGTTGCAGGCATTTCCGATTACAACATAATTCCTGAGGGTTATAGTGGAGCAACAGCCTTGGGAGTAGCTGCTGAAAGTGGTATGGCTGGAATAACTAACTCCTATACATGGATGGATGCATTTCTTGGGAACATTCCTGGTTCAGTTGGTGAAACATCCATTATTGCTATATTAATCGGATTAGCAGTTTTATTAATTACCAAAGTTGCATCTTATAGAATTGTATTAGGAACTTTTGTTGGAATGATATTGATGTCATCTCTATTAAATATAGTTGGATCTGATTCAAACCCAATGTTTGCTATTCCTTGGTATTGGCATGCTGTTATTGGAAGTTTTGCTTTTGGTTTGGTGTTTATGGCAACAGAGCCAGTTTCTGGATCAGGAACAAATACTGGAAGATGGATATATGGAATTGTAATTGGAGTTACAGTGATATTAATACGTGTTATTAACCCAGCGTTTCCAGAAGGAATGATGTTAGCAATTTTATTTGCAAATTTATTAGCACCTGTTATTGACCATATGGTTGTTATGTCTAATATAAAAAGAAGAAAGGCTTTATATAATGAATGAATCAATAGTTAAAACAATTGGAGTTGCATTTGCAGTTTGTTTAATTTGCTCATTGGTTGTTTCTGCATCAGCAGTTAGTCTTAGGGATCTTCAAAAAGAGAATAAACTCAATGATAAAAGAATAAAAATACTTCAAGTTGCAGATATATATGATCCAAGCATTTCTATTGCTGAACAATTTTCTGAGTTAGAGTCTAAGTTTATCGATTTTAATACTGGATTATTGATGGATGAATACAATAATTTTAGTATAGATGACTATGATCAAATCATTGTTACAAAAGATCCTAATTTATCATCCAAAGTTCCAACATCAGAAGATATTGCTATTATAAAAAATAGAGAAAATGTTGGAAAAATTTATATATTGAGAGATCAAATAGGTGCTATTGATAAATTAGTGCTTCCCATAAGAGGATACGGACTTTGGGGAACTTTATATGGTTATATTTCAATTGAAGATGATTTTAATACTGTTTCTGGAATAGAATTTTATGATCATAAAGAAACACCTGGTTTAGGTGCAGAAGTTGATAATCCAAAATGGAAAGCTCAATGGAAAGGAAAAAAAATATATAAAGACAATAAAGTAAATTTAGCAGTAATTAAAGGAAAGGTCGAAGCAGGTGATTCTGAATCAACTTACAAAATTGATGGTTTATCGGGCGCCACTATAACAAGCAGGGGTGTTACAAACATGGTTGCTTATTGGTTTGGTGAGTCAGGATATTCGTCATTATTAAGAGAACTGGACTATGAATCTTAAAAAGTATCAAGATGTAATTGTTAAGCCTCTAATAGATGAGAATCCTATTACATTACAAATTCTTGGTATTTGTTCTGCGTTAGCAGTTACGAATAATCTGTCAGTTACAATGGTAATGTGTGTAGCTGTAATAAGTGTAATTTCCTTTTCAAACCTATTTATATCATTAATCAGGAACTATATTCCTTCGAGTATTAGAATTATTGTTCAAATGACAATAATTGCATCACTTGTAATTGTTGTGGATGAATTATTAAAAGCATACGATTATGAAACTAGCAAAAAGCTGTCTGTTTTTGTTGGATTAATAATTACGAATTGTATTGTAATGGGTCGTGCTGAAGCTTTTGCAATGAAAGAGAAACCATTATTAAGCTTTTTAGATGGACTTGGAAACGGTCTTGGATACAGTCTAATTTTGATTGCAGTAGCAACAATAAGAGAGCTATTTGGAGCAGGGACTTTATTTGGTTATGAAATTCTTCCACTCATATCTAATGGTGGCTGGTATATGGGTAATAATTTATTACTATTACCCCCAAGCTCATTTATTATTATAGGCTTATTTATTTGGTTAATAAGATCACTAAAATCTGATCAGGTTGAAGAGGATGATTTCTTTGTCTCCAAACACTCAACCAGTCCTGATTTATCAAAAAGAGAAATAAATGTTTGAACATTATTTAAATATTTTTATAACAACAGTATTTATTGAAAATATTGCATTGTCTCTTTTTCTTGGAATGTGCACATTTATAGCTATATCTAAAAAAATTGATGCTGCTTTTGGACTTGGAATTGCTGTAATTGTTGTTTGTTTGATCACGGTGCCTTTAAATAACTTAATTTATAACTATATATTAAGAGAAGACGCTTTAACTTGGATTGGTATTGAAGGCACAAATCTAGAATTTGTTGAATTGATTAGTTACATAGGTGTCATTGCAGCAAGTGTTCAAATATTAGAAATGTTCTTAGATAAATATGTACCTGCTTTATACAACGCTCTTGGTCAATTTTTACCACTAATTACAGTTAATTGTGCAATTTTAGGTGCTTCTTTATTTATGGTCGAAAAAGATTTAATGTTTGTAGAAAGTATTGTTTATGGATTTGGAGCAGGTTTTGGATGGGCTTTGGCAATTGTAGTTTTAGCTGGTATTCGAGAAAAACTTAAATATTCTGATATACCAGATGGATTAAAGGGTCTTGGCACAACATTTATTATTGTAGGACTAATGAGTTTTGGTTTTATGTCATTTGGAGGTATTTCACTTTAATATGAGTATAGATTTAATTTTAGGTGTTACCGCTTTTAGTGGAATTATTCTTCTGCTTGTTCTTGTAATAATATTTGCAAGATCAAAGCTTGTATCAACAGGAAATGTTTCTATTGAAATTAATGGTGATGCTTCCAATCCAATAGTTGTACCAGCTGGAGCCAAGCTATTACAAACATTAGCTGACAATAATATATTTCTTGCTTCTGCTTGCGGTGGCGGTGGTACCTGTAGTCAATGTAAATGTCAGGTATTTGAAGGTGGAGGTTCTATATTAGCTGCAGAAGAGTCACATTTTAATTCAACACAACAAAAAGATGGTTGGAGATTGTCATGTCAGGTGCCAGTAAAGAATGATTTAAAAATTGCAGTTCCTGAGGATGTTTTTGGCGTTAAAGAATGGGAATGCGAAGTTATATCTAATGAAAATGTTGCGACATTTATTAAAGAACTGATTCTTAAATTACCAGAAGGTGAAAATGTAGATTTTAGAGCTGGTGGCTATGTACAACTTGAAGCACCTGCTTATGATCTTGATTATAAAGATTTTGATGTTCAAAAAGAATATCATGAAGATTGGGATAGATTTAAAATTTGGGACAATAAGTCATCTACTAACGAACCAGTTATTAGAGCATACTCTATGGCTAATTATCCTGAAGAAAAGGGTATTATTAAATTTAATATAAGAATTGCATCACCACCTCCAGGACAAGATGTTCCACCAGGATTAATGTCGTCATGGACTTTTGGTCTTAAACCAGGTGATAAAGTTAAAGTGTTTGGACCATTTGGAGAGTTTTTTGCTAAAGAAACAGATGCAGAAATGGTTTTTGTTGGCGGTGGCGCGGGTATGGCGCCAATGAGATCTCATATATTCGATCAATTACTTAGAATAAACACTAATAGGAAAATAACCTTTTGGTATGGAGCTAGAAGTCTTAAAGAAATGTTTTATGTAAATGAATTTGACGAATTAGCAAAGAAATATGATAACTTTGAATGGCATGTAGCATTATCTGATCCATTGCCTGAAGATGACTGGGATGGTGAAACGGGCTTCATACATAATGTTTTGTATGAAAATTATCTTAAAACTCATGATGCACCAGAAGATTGTGAATATTATATGTGTGGCCCTCCAATGATGAATAAAGCAGTAATTGATATGTTAATTAATTTAGGTGTAGAGCCAGAAAACATTGCTTTAGATGACTTTGGTGGTTAATAAATCTTAATAAAGTGTCTAGATATTTTTTTTCTAAAGTAATAGCTCTTTTTGCTGGAATTGTTCTATTAGTAATTGCTTATAATCATAATGCAAATTCTTTATATGTAATATCAGGAAACGCATATGGAACTACTTGGTCTGTTTCATCGCCACAATATATCGCAGATAATCATAAAGAAGCTATTAAAAATATTATTAATGATATAGATTATGTAGCTTCAAACTACAAATCAGAATCGGAAATTTCAAAAATAAATATGAATTTCAAAGAATTTCAATTTGTTTCAGATGAATTATTCGATATTTTAAAAATTGCTAAAAGTGTAGAAGCTATTTCAGAAGGATATTACAACATAATGTTGGGCAAAATTTCTAGTAGCTTAGGATTTGCACCGGATTTTGGAAAAAATCCACTCCAAAAAAAATTGTCTACATATGAATTAGATGAAACAAATAGATCACTAATTAGATACTCTGAGAATTGGTTTGACTTGTCATCGATTGCTAAAGGATATGCGGTACAAAAGATACATGAATATCTATCATCATCGAGCCTTAATAATCATCTTATTGATATAGGAGGGGAAATAATAATAAGTGGGAGTAAAAATGGTAGACCATGGAATGTTGGTATACAAAATCCTTTATCAAATATAGATAGCTCAACCACAACTATAAATAATGAAAATAATGATTTTCTTGCTATTGCAACTTCAGGAGAATATAGAAATTTTAAATTAGACAAAGATGGAAATAAAATTACTCACACCATCAATCCACTTACTCTTTCATCTATCGATAATGATATTTTGTCGGTAACTGTAATAAATGAATACTCTGCAACATATTCAGATGCTTACGCAACCGCTTTTAATGCAATGGGAATGAACAAAGCAATTGAAATAGCTAATAAAAATGAAATCGCTGCCATGATTATTTATAGAAATGATAATGAAGTTATAGATATTGTTTTTTCAGATAAATGGTATGATTTGTTTGTATGAATGAGTTAATACTGTCATTTTTAATAATAGCTTTTGCATTTACAGGCTTAGCTGTTGGCCTTATTTTTAAAAATCAACCAATTAAAGGTTCTTGTGGAGGAATGGCTAATCTTAAGGATGGTTCCACTTGTGAAATATGTGGAAGATCAGATCCAGAAAATTGTAGAGATTAGATCCTAACATTTATGATTAACGGTCATTGCGAAGAAAAATTCTCTGTACTTAAAAAAATCTTAGAGCAACAACTAAATTCTGATTTTGAATTAGGTGCATCAGTTGCTGTTGAATGGAAAGGCGAAGAGGTTGTTAATCTTTACGGTGGCTACAAAGATGAAAATAAAAATTCAAAATGGAATGAAAATACTATTGTTAATGTATTTTCAGTAACTAAAGCTATTTCAGGAATTTGTATTACAAGACTAATTGATGAAGGTTTATTAGATGTAAATAAAAATGTTGGCCATTACTGGCCTGAATATGCTTGTAATGGTAAAGAAAATACAAAAGTTATTGATTTTCTTACCCATAGAGCAGGTATGTTTGGATTTCAAAATGATATTCCACAAGCTAGCTGGAATGATTGGGATGTTTATGTAAAAGCTTTAGAAAAGCAAAAACCATTTGTAACTCCAGGTTCATCTCAAGGATACCACGCAGTTACATTTGCATGGTTAGTAGGCGAATTATTCAAGAGAGTTGAGGGTAGAACTATTGGAAGATACTTTAAAGAAGAAATAGCTGAACCTTTAGATATTGATTTTCATATTGGTTTAAATGAAGATCAAATTAATAGATGTGCATCAATTACATCATTTGATAGATTGGACTCAATTAAACCGCCCATTGATTTTATAAAATTTATACCTAATTTTGTTCTTAATGATGAATTGATTAATCTTAAAAAATCTCTTAAATCAAAACATTTCTTAAAGGCATTTATGTCAGAACCTTTTCAAGAGAATGATGTAAATTCAATTGACTTCAGGTCGGCTGAACTCCCAGCTGGTAATGGTCATGGAACAGCAGCTGGTCTTGCAAAACTATTTGGTATTCTTGCATCAGGATGCAATAGAGATAATATTAAAATAATGGATGATAGAACCTTAGATCAAGCAACAAGAGTATATTCAAGCGGTCCTGACTCTGTTCTATTTGGAGTAAAACTTAAATTTGGATATTGCTTTATGTTAGATGGTAACAAGAAGTCCAGTATAAATTTTGCTCCAATATTTTATAAAGGTACTTTTGGACATGCTGGAATAGGTGGTTCAGTTGCCTTTGGAGATAAAAATAATCAATTAGGATACAGTTTTGTATGTAATAAACAGCAAAAATCTTCTAGTCTTTATAAGACATCTAATATGCTTACAAAAGCACTATATGATGCAATTAGTTAAAATTGATTCATAGTATTATCTTTACCAGCAGCTTTTAAAGCAGCTTCACCAGCAAAGTATTCTTTATGGTCATCACCCATATCAGAACCAGACATATTTTGATGTTTTACACATGCAATACCTTGACGAATTTCTTTTCTTTGAACATTTGCAACATATCCAAGCATCCCTTCAGATCCAAAATATTCTTTTGCTAAATTGTCAGTAGAAAGTGCAGCAGTATGATACGTAGGCAATGTTATTAAATGATGAAATATACCAGCTTCTTTAGAAGCATCAGCTTGGAAAGTTCTAATTTTATCATCAGCCAGTTTTGCTAACTCAGTTTCATCATATTTTTCATTCATTAAGTCTTCTCTTTCATACTGTGAAACATCATCACCAGATTCACTCATAGTATCAAACACTTGTTGTCTGAAATTTAATGTCCAATTAAAGGACGGACTATTGTTATATACTAATTTAGCATTAGGTATAACTTTTTTAATTTCATTCATCATCGCAGCAATCTGGCCAATATGAGGTTTTTCTGTTTCAATCCAAATTAAGTCAGCGCCATTTTGTAGACTTGTAATAGAATCAAGAATACATCTAGCTTCACCAGTTCCTTTTCTAAATTGATATAAATTTGAAGGTAATCTTTTTGGACGAACAATTTTTCCATTTTGGCTAATCATTACATCACCATGATTCATATTTTTATCATTTATTTCTTCGACATCTAAGAATGAATTATATTGATCACCTAAATCACCTTCTTCATTTGTAATTGCTATTTGTTTTGTTAACCCAGCACCTAAAGAGTCTGTTCTAGCAACAATAATTCCATCATCGACTCCTAGTTCTAAGAAGGCATATCTGACAGCATTTATTTTTGCTAAAAAGTCTGCATGGGGGACAGTTACCTTACCATCTTGATGTCCACATTGTTTTTCATCAGATACTTGGTTTTCTATTTGAATTGCACATGCGCCAGCTTCAATCATCTGCTTAGCCATCAAATATGTTGCTTCTTCATTTCCAAAACCAGCATCAATATCGGCAATTATTGGAACTATATGTGTTTCAAAGTTATCTATTTGTTCTTGGATAGCAGGCTTATCCTTATCAGATGCACTATCTAATTCTCTAAATAAGCCTCCTAATTCTCTAGCGTCAGCCTGTTTTAAAAATGTATATAGTTCATTTATAAGACTTGCTACTGAGGTTTTTTCATGCATTGATTGATCAGGCAATGGTCCAAATTGTGATCTAAGAGCAGCAATCATCCAACCAGATAGATATAAATATTTTTTATTATTTGTACCAAAGTGTTTTTTTATAGAAATTAATTTTTGTTGTCCTATAAAACCATGCCAACAACCAAGTGATTGAGTATAAGCAGAAGGGTCCTTATCATAATCATCCATATCTTTACGCATTATTGATGCAGTATATTTAGCAATATCAATACCAGTTTTAAATTGATTTTGGAGTCTCATTCGAGCAACATAATTTGGATTTATTGAATCCCAATTAGATGTATCGATATCAGATATAGACAAAGCTTCTTCTAATGAATTTTTGTATTTTGACATTTAATTTCCCCTGTTTTGTAGTGAAGTAGATAATATTATGTAGATTGTGTCAATATAATTAAAAAATGCCTTTATTCAAGGAATATTTGAGTAGTTTTACTACAAATAACTATTAATTTACACTTTTTTTGCTAGGCCAATATATTTAGCTGGACTTAAAGAAAGAAGTTTTTCTTTGGATCTATCTGATATATCTAGTGAAATTACAAAGTTCTTATATGAACTTTTATCAAGCTTTTTACCTCTTGATAAATTTTTTAATTGCTCATATGCATCATCAATACCTTCATAACGCATTACTGTTTGGACAGCCTCAGTCAAAACTTCCCAATTATTTTCAAGCTCACTAAAAATAAATTCTTTATTTGGTGAAATTTTCTGCAATCCATTTTGTAATGATGTTATTCCAATTTTTGTATAACCAAACGACATTCCAATATTTCTTAAAACAGTGCTATCTGATAGATCTCTTTGAAGTCTAGATCTGGGTAGCTTATTAATAAAATAATCATTTAAGGAGTTAGATATTCCAAAATTACCTTCTGAGTTTTCAAAATCTATCGGATTTACCTTATGAGGCATAGTTGATGAACCTACTTCATTCTTGTTAAGTTTAAGTTTGAAAATTTCGTTTGAAATATATATCCACATATCCTGTGACAAATCAATGCAGATATTGTTTGCTCTTGTCATAGTTTGTAATAACTCAGCAATCCAATCATGTGGTTCTATCTGAGTTGTTACAGGATTTTGAGCAACATTGAATGTTTTAATAAATTTATTTGTAAATGCAATCCAATTAATTCGACTCTCAGCAATATCAAAAGCATGATAGTTGCCTACAGCTCCACTAAATTTTGCTAGTGGGACCATTGAATTTAATTTTTTAATCTCTCTGTCAATTCTCGTTTGAAATACTTTTATTTCTTTACCTATTGTTGTAGGGGAAGCGGCTTGACCATGAGTTCGAGAGAGAAGCGGGATATTTGACCATTTTGATGAAAGTTTTTTTAAGTTTGTATTAAGATTTTTTAAATCTTTTTCATAAACCTTTAAACCATCATTAATCATAATTGCATATGACAAAGAATTAATATCTTCACTTGTTAAACCGAAATGAATTAAATGGATATATTTATTTAAAATCTTATCTTTTTTGAAGAAATTTTTAATATAGTACTCAACTGCTTTAACATCATGATTTGTTACTTTTTCAATTTTTTTTATTTCTAATACACTTTTATCATCAAAAGAATCTCGAAATTTAATAATTTTATTTTTTGATTGATTTGATAATTTAGAAAAATAATTAGGATATTTTTGACATAAATATAACAACCAATTAATTTCTATGAGAAATCTTGTTTTTAATAAACTATGTTCAGAAAAAATACTTCTTAAGTCTTCAATTTTAGACAGGTACCTATTATCAAGTGGAGAAATATTATTATGATCAAATTTCATGGATTAATCTTAATTTGCTATGGCTATTATGCGCTTTTAGAAATAATTCCTCCACCTAAACATATATTCTTATCATAAAAAACAGCTGATTGACCTAATGCAACTCCTCTAATTGGCTCAGAAAATTCAACATTAAAAATTTTATCTTTTATGGATATTTTACAATCTATTGGTGTATGTTGATGTCTAACCTGAACACTACAGTTTTTTGGAAAAGAATGATCGATATTATTAATCCAGGAAATATTTTCACATTCCAAACGCTTACTAAAAAGTAACTCATTATTTATACCCTGACACACGAAGACTTCATTTTTATCGATATCTTTGTCAAAAACATACCAAGGCAAATCTTCTCTACCTCTAACACCACCGATATTTAAACCTTGTCTTTGTCCTTTGGTGAAGAGGGTAGCACCATTATGTGTTCCAACTTCAGTTCCAAACTCATCATAAATTATTCCTTTTTCTAATTTTATAAATCTACCTAAAAAATCTTTTAGATTTCTTTCACCAACAAAACATATGCCTACAGAATCTTTTTTTGAAGATACTGGTAAATTTATTTTTTTTGCAATTTCTCTTACTTCTATTTTAAGAAGATTCTCTAGTGGAAAGATACATTTTTCAAATTCTTTTTCTTTAACCTCATGGAGAAAATATGTTTGATCCTTTTCCAGGTCTTTTGATCTTACGAGTAGCTTCATACCATCAACATCATTTAGTGATGCATAATGCCCCGTAGCAATGTAATCCGCACCAATATTAAATGCATAATCAAGAAAGGACTTAAATTTAATTTCACGATTACATAAAATATCAGGATTGGGTGTTCTACCTTTCTTATGTTCATTTAAAAACTCTTCAAATACTCTATCCCAATATTCATCTGAAAAGTTAGCTTTGTGTAGGGGTATGTCTAACATATCACAGACCTTTGAAGCATCCTCAAAATCAATTTCTGAAGTACAAACTTCACCAGGCTCGCTTTGCCAGTTTTGCATAAATAACCCGACCACTTTATATCCTTGCTCTTTTAATAAATAAGCCGATACAGATGAATCAACGCCACCTGACATTCCAACTACAATTGTTTTTTTACTATTATTCATATCTCTAAATGAATTCATAAATTAATATTTTAGGAGTATAATTATCACCGATTTTAACTGCAAATAACGAATTAAGAGAGCTATTATTCTATGCCTTACAAGAAAATAAAAGTCCCAAAAAAAGGCTCCAAAATTACCTTCGAAAATGGGAAGATTAACATCCCAGACAATCCAATCATTCCTTATATTGAGGGTGATGGAATTGGTGTTGATATAACACCGCCAATGATAAATGTTGTTAATGAAGCTGTAAAAATAGCTTATAAAGATGAAAAGAAAATCGAATGGATGGAGGTATATTGTGGAGAGAAAGCTACTCAAGTTTATTCAAAAGACACATGGTTGCCTGATGAGACTATAGATGCATTAAAAGAATTTGTTGTAAGCATCAAAGGTCCTTTAACAACTCCAGTAGGTGGTGGAATAAGATCATTAAACGTTTCATTAAGACAAATATTAGATTTATATGTGTGTTTAAGACCAATTAGATATTTTGACGGTGTTCCTTCGCCAGTAAAAAGACCTCAAGACGTAAATATGGTTATATTTAGAGAAAATTCAGAAGATATATATTGTGGTGTAGAGTTTGAGGGAAATTCAAAAGAAGCAAAGAGTTTGGTTAAAACACTTAAAACAAGATTTGATGTTTCAAAAATTAGATTTGATGAGAATGTGGGCATAGGTGTTAAACCAATATCGAAAAGTGGAACCTCAAGACTTGTAAAAAAAGCAATAGACTATGCTATTGATAATAATCGCTCATCAGTAACCCTAGTTCACAAAGGTAATATTATGAAATACACCGAAGGTGCATTCAGAGATTGGGGATATGAATTAGCAAAAAATGAATACGGTGGCATTGAAATTGACGATGGGCCATGGCAGGAGATTGTTAATCCAAATAATGGTAAAAAAATCGTAATTAAAGATGTAATTTGTGATGCATTTCTTCAGCAAATATTATTAAGACCTACGGAATATGATGTCATAGCAACAATGAATCTTAATGGTGACTATATATCTGATGCTTTGGCTGCAATGGTAGGTGGAATTGGTATAGCGCCAGGAGCAAATATATCTGATGAATATGCAGTTTTTGAAGCCACTCATGGAACCGCACCAAAATATGCTGGACAAAATAAAGTGAATCCAGGAAGTCTTATTCTTTCTGCAGAGATGATGCTAAGACATATGGGTTGGATAGAAGCAGCAGATTTAATTATGTCATCAATGGACAGAGCAATTGGTGCAAAAAAGGTAACCTATGATTTTGCAAGAATGATGAGTGATGCAGATCTTGTTTCTTCATCAGGATTTGCAGATGAGATGATCAAAAGAATGTAATGTTTAAGTTATCTCAGGATAATGACAATGACTCAACTTCATCAGATCTTGGGGCAGTTGTTCTTGAAAAAGAACCTGAAGTCAAAGAACCACCATCATATCAAGTAGTCCTAATTAATGATGACTATACTCCTATGGAGTTTGTTGTTTTTGTTCTTCAAACTGTATTTGGACATACTCATGAAAAATCTACAGAAATAATGATGACAGTTCATACAAAAGGTAAGGGTGTTTGTGGTATATTCTCTAAAGAGATCGCTGAAATGATGTCATATGAAGTCAACACTATGGCAAAAGATCATGGACATCCTCTTTTAAGTGAAATAGAACCTTTAACAGATTAATAAATGTTTAGTAAAGAATTAGAACTATCTATAGCCGCGTTATTTGATAAAGCTCACGAGGCTAATATTCAATATATTACTGTTGAACATTTGTTATTAATGATAATAAGCGATTTTGATGTTAAAGAGTTTTTTAAATCTAAAGGAATTAGTATTGACTCATTGAAAGATGATTTAAATAATCACTTAAATAAAAATGTTGTATCAAAAATTGACCAACAAAAACCTGTACAACCAACACTTGGTTTTCAAAGAGTTCTTCAAAGAGCTGTATTCCATATCCAGTCATCAGGCAAAGGAGTTGTTAAACCAATTAATATTCTAGTTGCTATTTTTTCTGAAAAAGAATCACATTCTGTCTTTTTGCTCAACAAATATAAATTGAGCAGACTTGATGTGGTTACTTATTTATCACATGGTCCTAAAACTTCATCAGTAGATGACAAGACTGTTGAAAATGATCAATCGGATGAAAAAGAATTATCTTCTGAAAATGAATTTTTAATTAACCTAAATAATTTAGTATCAAATAATAAAATAGATAAAATTATTGGTAGAAAAAAAGAAATTGAAAGGTTAGTACAAATATTATCAAGAAGAAATAAAAATAATCCATTACTAGTTGGTGAATCTGGTGTTGGAAAAACAGCTATTGCAGAGGGTTTGGCATATTTAATTTCAAAAAAAGAAGTGCCATCAATAATGGAAAATACTATTGTTTATTCATTAGATATAGCAGCTTTAATAGCTGGAACTAAATATAGAGGTGATTTTGAAAAACGTTTAAAACAAGTTTTATCGTTTTTATCTAAACAAGATAATCCAATATTATTTATTGATGAAATACATACCATTATCGGAGCGGGATCCGCATCAGGTGGCTCATTAGATGTATCAAATTTGCTTAAGCCTGCACTAGGAAAGGGTGAAATTAGATGTATTGGCTCAACAACTTTTCAAGAATATAGAGGAATATTTAATCAAAATCAGGCTTTATCTCGAAGATTTCAAAAAATTGATATTGTCGAACCCAATTTTGATGAATGTGAAGAAATTCTAAATGGAATTAAGGATGTTTATGAAGAATATCATGACGTTAAATATACTGATGAAGCTATCAAGTCATCTATCGAACTCTCTTCAAAATATATAAATGATAGATTCTTACCAGATAAAGCAATAGATGTAATTGATGAAACAGGTGCATTATTAAATATCAATAGAAAAAATGATAAAACAATTAAAGTCTCAAAAAACGATATTGAAATGACCATATCAAAAATTACTAAAATTCCAGAACAAACAATCACAACCAGCGATAAAAAAGATCTTAAGAATTTAGAAGAAAATTTAAAACGAGTTATTTTTGGTCAAGATAAGGCAGTTGAGACATTATCTAATGCTATAAAGTTATCAAGGGTAGGTCTCAGAGATGAAAATAAGACTATTGGTTCATTTTTGTTTACAGGCCCAACTGGAGTAGGTAAAACAGAAATATCTAAACAATTATCAGAAATACTTGGTATTGATCTTGTTAGATTTGATATGAGTGAATATATGGAAAGACATACTGTATCTCGATTAATAGGAGCTCCTCCAGGCTATGTCGGCTTTGATCAAGGTGGGCTTTTAACTGAAGCAATAGTTAAATCACCTCATTGTGTTCTGTTGTTAGATGAAATTGAGAAAGCTCATCCAGATATTTTCAATATACTTCTTCAAGTAATGGATGCTGGCCAATTAACTGATAACAATGGCCGTAAATCAGATTTTAGAAATGTAATATTAATAATGACGACAAATATTGGTGCTGAACTATTAAGTAAGAGAAATATTGGTTTTGCTGAATCATCTAATGAATCAGATGCCATGAATTCACTTAAAAGGTTATTTTCACCTGAATTTAGAAATAGACTAGATGAAACAATTCAATTTAATTACTTAGATAAGAACGTTATCTTATCAATTGTTGATAAGTTTCTTACCAAACTTCAAGCACAACTCGATAAAAGAAATGTTGAAATACAAGTTTCAAAAAAAGTTATTGAATGGATTGCTGACAATGGATATGACAAAGAAATGGGTGCAAGACCTATGGAGAGATTTATATCTCAAAACATTAAAAAACCTCTTGTAGATAAATTATTATTTGGAAATCTAAAAAGTGGTGGGTTAATTAAATTAGATATTGAAAAGGGTAAGTTAAAATTTACCGATGCTAAGACAAAGGTAAAAGCCTAAATTATCTGCCTCTAAAAGTTATTCTTCCAACAGTTAAATCATAAGGCGTCATTTCAACTTTTACTTTGTCACCAGTAAGAATTCTAATATAGTGTTTTCTCATTTTTCCAGAGATATGAGCAGTGATAATATGACCATTTTCTAATTTAACTTTAAATTTAGTATTAGGAAGCGTTTCAATAACTTCTCCTTCAAATTCTAACTGATCTTCTTTTGACATGGTCGTATTCTACACTATTAGATTATGATGTTCTTACTTATTTAATATGTTTGTTGTTTTAATAATCAAATTTATAAAAATCTTTTAATTATATTAAAATCTATAAAGTGGATATTACTAAAAATAAAAATGTTGAACAAAGGCTTATTGAAGCGACAAAACACTTAGTTTGTTCAACAGGTCCAAAAAAAATTTCAACTAGAGAAATAGCTAATTGTGCGGGTGTAAATCATGCTCAGATCCATCATTATTTTGGTGGAAAAGCTAAATTGTTAGAAGAAACATATAAACAGCTCGCCATAGAACATGTAGAACAATTTAAGAATAAGAATATAAGTATTAATAATCTTGGTAACCAGCCATTATCCTCTGGACTTATAAATAATTATTATCAAGCAATTATTAGAGCAGTTCTAGATGGTGAGTTAGATCTTGCAAAACTTCAAGTAGAATCAAATTTATCAATGTCTAAAGAATTATTGTCTCAATTAGCCGCTTCTAAAAATTTAGATGAACCAACACCTGAGATGAAGTCTGCTATTGCCTTAGGTTTAGTTATTGAATTCGGCTTAGCTGCCATGGAAGATTATATTGAAGATTTATTAGACATGGATGAAGATGATAAAAAAATGTTTATGAAACTTTTTGTTGAAGCTAGGCAAATTG
>CACMIG010000007.1:0-32162 GCA_902613705.1 uncultured SAR86 cluster bacterium
AGTATGGGTTTTGAAATTGATTCTCAAATTATTTTAAGTGATAGACTTTCAGCAACATTTGCTTTTGCAAAAAATGATGCAGTTCTTACTGAAAATTATGTCTTGAGAGGCAATACTGAGGCATATAAAGATCAAGATCTGCCTTTTACCCCAGATACAAAGGGTAATATAGGACTTACTGCTAAAATATCTGATACTTCAAGTATAGATTTTAATTATGCATTTGTTGCAGGAATGTATAACGATCTGTTCTTTGATGATAGAGAATTTCAAGATTCATATGGAATTGGAAATCTTTCTTATACTATGGATGTAAGTGACCAAGCTTCAATACAACTATATTTTGATAATGTATTTGATGAAGTAGCTGAACTTTACATCAATAGTGAAGATATTCAAAGACTAACGACTGTCAATAGACCAAGAACTTTTGGTATTAAGTACAGTTGGAAAATGAATTAAATTTTAAAGTAACAAAAAAAAGGCTGTATCCTTGATACAGCCTTTTTTATTGAAATCGAGTGTATACAAAAAACAACATACCACAAGAATTACTTGATGCAGCAAGATTAATTTCTGAAAATAAATTAAAAAAAGCTGAACCTATTCTAAGAAATTATCTCAAAGATTACCCATTAGATGTTAATGCAATGAAATTGCTTGGTGACATCGGAGTAAAATTTAGAGCATATAAGGATGCAGGATATTTACTAGTTAGAGCTTTGGATTTATCACCAGATTATGATGAGGCAAGACTGAGTTATGCTAATTTGCTTTATAAAAGACAGTTACCTTTTCAGGCATTAGAGCAAATTGAAATTTTATTAGAAAAAGACAAAAATAATCCACAGTATCTTACTATGAAAGCTGTAAATTTAGCACTAGCTAATCAACATGATGAAGCTCTTAAAATTTTTGAAATTATTATCAACAATAAAAAGATTGAAAATAATCAATTATATTTGAGTTATGGTCATACATTGAGGGCAATTGGAAGGCTGGATGAATCTATTGAAGCATATAAAAATGCAATTACATCTAAAACTGGTTTTGGAGAAGCATATTGGAGTTTAGCAAATCTAAAGACTTATCAATTTACAGCTGATGATATTAAAGATCTTAAGAATCTTTTGAGTAGCCAGCATACTAAAATGGAAGATTATTTTCATTTATTATTTGCATTAGGCAAGGCGGAAGAAGATAACAAAAATTACGAAAATTCTATAGCTGCATATGTAAAAGGAAATACATTAAAAAGTAAACAGGTTCCATGGGATTCCAAGAAATTCAGTCATGAATGCGATGAATTAATAAGTTTCTTTACTAAAGAATTTTTCGATAAATATGTTGATGTAGGAGATCAAAACTCAGATCCAATATTTGTTGTTGGACTTCCAAGATCAGGTTCAACGCTCATTGAACAAATTCTTTCATCACATTCTTTGGTAGAGGGAACAACTGAACTTCAAAACATAATTGCTTTATCAAGAAAAATTGCTAATAAAACAGACTCCCGAAGCAAGTCTGAGTATCCTTCAGCATTATCTAAAATCAATAAAGGTGAATTCAGAAAAATGGGAGAAGCATACATACAAAACACTTTAGACCAACGAGTTACGGATAAACCTTATTTTATTGATAAAATGCCTAATAATTTTATTCATATAGGATTAATTCATTTAATTCTTCCAAATGCAAAAATAATTGATGCTAGAAGAAATCCAATGGACTGCTGTTTCAGCTGCTACAAACAACTATTTGGCTCTGGCCAAGGATTCACTTATTCACAAAACAGAATAGGAAATTATTATTTAGATTACCTTAAAATAATGGAGCATTGGGATAGTGTTCTTCCAGGTAAAGTACACAGGATTTTATACGAAAATATGATTGAAGATACTGAGAATCAAATTAGAGAATTATTAAAATATTGTGATTTAGAATTTGAAGAAAATTGTTTAAATTTTTATAAAACCAAAAGAACAGTAAGAACTCCAAGCTCTGAACAGGTTCGACAACCCATATATAAAAAAGGCATTGGACAATGGCAAAACTTTGAGCCTTGGCTTGGAGATCTTAAAAAAACATTACAATTAGAAAATTAACATGAAACAAATTATTGCAATTGGTGGCGGGGGTTTTGGAAGAGAAATAAAAGAATTAAAAATTGAAAAGTATATTGTAGATCAGTCAAATAAGAAAAATCCTTCAATATGCTTTATTCCTACAGCAACTGGAGATGACTCACAATATATAGAAAACTTCTATAAGGCTTTTGATTCACTGGGTTGTAAAACATCACATATAGATTTCTTTAAAAGAACGATTAATCTTGAAAAGCACATTGATGATCAAGACATAATTTTTGTTGGTGGTGGGAACACCAAAAGTATGTTGGCTGTTTGGAGAGAATGGAAATTAGATAAAATATTACATAAAGCTTATATAAAAGGAACTATCATGAGTGGTGTTAGTGCTGGTGCAATTTGCTGGTTTGAAAAAGGTATTACTGATTCATGGAAAGATCATCAAGCCATTCTCCCATGTCTTGGATTTGTTAAAGGTATATGTTGCCCTCATTATGACGAAGAACCTGAGAGAATACCTTTTGTGAATAAAATTCTTAACGATGAACTTATATCAGAGTGTATAGCTGTTGAGGGTTTCTGTGCATTACATCTAGTTAATGATTTACCAAAGTATTCGGTTAGTTTTGGTGACAATAAAAATTGTTTTTTAGTAAATAAAAAAGACTCTATAATATGCAATAACCAAATTGAAAATACGGAATTAATAAAATTATGAAAATTGCAAATATATTATCATCAGTTCTTGGAGCAGTTTTACTATTGATAGCATTGCAATGGATTTTCATGCCTGCATCTGCAGCTGAGTCACTAGGTATGTCATATCTTGAAGGTGATGGAAGAAATACACAGATAAGAGACTTTACTGCTTTCTTTTTAGCTTCATCTATTATGTGTTTTTTATCATTATCATCAAAGAAATATGAATACATATTTTGTTGTGGATTGATTTACTTAATTGCTGGAACTTTTAATATCTTGGCAAGCATTAATCATGATGCTCCTTTGGGTGTCACATCATTAATTGCAGAAATTGTTTTTGCTTCAATGGCATTTACAGCAGCTTTTAGATATAAGAATAACTTATAAATAACTTACAAAGTTATCTATATCTAAATTTGGAATTTCTTTCTTTTTACCAACCTCAGTTCCGACATAAAGATAACCTAGAATTTCTTGATTTTTTTCTAGGCCAAGTTCTTTTTGAATAATATTATTGAATGCCATTTTTCCAGTTCTCCAGATACAAGAATATTTCATGGCATTTAAAGCTAGCATAATGTTTTGTGCAGCTGCTGCGGTTGATAATTTTTGTTCTATTGCAGGTACTTTTGGGTGTTCTTTATGAGAGTTAATTAAAATTATAATCATTGGGGCCCTATAGGGAGCATTTTTATACTTATCTAAAACTTCATCTGATATATCTGTAATAGATTTACCATAATTTACAAATATGTCTGATAATTTGTCTAAACCTCTACCTTTAACTTCAATAAAACTGCTTGTTCTCAACCATGCATGATCAGGTGCTCTTAATGCAGCCTTATATACCGTATTCATTTCATCTTTTGATGGAAAAGGCTCTGCGAGAGTTCTTGCAGAGACTCGATTCAAAATATTTTCAAGTGCATCCATTAATTTACATTTTATGAGTTAATATATAGGTATGTCTTAATTATAATAATTCAATCAATGTTATATCAAATAGGAATCATACTAATCATTATCGTTGCAGCCATAATTATTTCTAAAAGATTTAATCAAAATGAAGATTTAATTTATGAAGATGAGATGGAAGAAGATGAGCTAAAAAAATTAGATGATGATATAAACTAGTACTTATCTAACTCTGATTCGAGAGAGTTGTAAAAATGTCTAATGGCAAATACAACAATAATGGAGAATGGAACCCCGCATATTACTACTGAAGTTTGAAGTGCAGTAAGACCTCCTTTATATAAGAGTACAGCAGCAATAATGCCTAGTAATATTGCCCATGTTACCCTTGAGAGGATAGGGGAATCATCATGAATGCCTACATGACTTTTAGAAGAGAGCATTGATGCAACAAGCGCACCTGAGTCAGATGATGTAACAAAAAATGTGACAATTATAGTTAATGCCAAAACTGATATTAATGTAGGTATTGGATAAACATCAAATAGAGCAAATAACGCGACTGTATAGTTATTATTAACTATTTCATTTAGTTGACTTGTTTCATTTATTACTTGATATATACCTGCATTACCAAAAATTCCCATCCATAAGAAAACAATTAGTGACGGAACAAAAAGAACACCTATAATAAATTCTTTAATTGATCTTCCATAAGATATTCTTGCAATAAATAAAGAAACAAATGGTGCCCATGCAAACCACCATGTGTAAAAGAAAAGAGTCCATCCATCTTGCCATGATGATGAAGAATATACTTCTGTCCATGTTGCTGACTCTATGAGGGTGTTTACATAAGAACCAAAATTTTGAATTAATGCATTTAATATAAAGACGGTTGGTCCAAATATAAATATAAAAACCATTAGCGATGAGGCAAGAATCATATTTACTTGAGATAATCTTTTAATACCTTTATCTAGCCCTAAACAAACACTTGTTAAACCAATTAAAGTAATTAAAGAAATAATAATAATTTGATTAGAAAAGCTTTGAGGTATAGAAAAAACATATTCTAATCCTGAACTAATCTGAATAGTGCCTAATCCTAAAGACGTTGTTACACCAAGCACTGTTGTAAGTATAGCAATAATATCTATTGAAATTGCTAATGGTTTATTGTTGGAGATTTTATACCCTAGCAAAGAACTAACTCTAAACGGAAGTTTTTTGTTATATGAGGCAAAGGCAAAACAAAGACCTAAAAGAGAGTATATAGCCCAACCATGCAAACCCCAATGCAGGTTTGCTAAACCAATAGCTTTACCAGCATTAAATGATGGATCTCCTTCAATCATTCCTGGATACGAATTAAGGTGCATTATTGGTTCAGCTACTCCATAAAACAGCAATCCAATACCTAATCCAGCGCTAAACAGCATAGCAATCCAATTTATGTAAGAATAAGCAGGTTTCGCATCAACACCACCAAGCCTTATATCTTTGTATTTTGTAAAAATAAGGAAAAAAGCAAATATGACAAATCCATTTGCTATTAATATTATCATCCACCCTAGATACTTTGATAAAAAGGCTTGTAAATCAAGGAAAAATGACTCTGAGATGTCAGAGTTAATAGATACTATAGCGGTTATTAATGACAAAAGTAATATTGAAGTCAGAAACCTTGGTTTACTTAAATTATTCATTAGAGTTATAGATTAGACTTAGTGAAACATAATTAATGTCAAATTTCCACTATGAAAGGAGTTATATAAAAAAATAGGTATATTCGCTTAACTAAATTTGTATAGTTTTTAGTAATTTGTTAACCTTGTGTTATTAATTTCTTAATTAGGGGAAGCTATGTTAAAAAAATTAAACAAAATACGGAAGGAAGTTGTACCTTCCTTAATACCAGCGGTATTACCATCTTTGTCTACTTTTGCTGTAATTAATGCATCTGTATTCAGTGGTTATATTGCTGCTCAAAATGCAACAATTGAAGAAGTTGTTGTTACAGCGCGTAAAAAGACTGAAAGCTTACAAGATGTTCCACTTTCAGTTAATGCTCTCGCAGAAGAAACTTTGGAAGAAAGAGGAATCAATGTCTTTGAAGATTACCTCATGCAACTTCCCGGAGTTACTGCTGGTGGCTCAGGCCCAGGGCAAAGTACAATTTATATAAGAGGTCTTGCATCTACTACACCAAACCTTACAACTGCTGGTGTTGCTGGATTGGCACCTAATGTATCATTCTACCTTGATGAGCAACCATTAGCTCAACCTGGAAGAAACTTAGATGTTTATGCTGCCGACGTGGCTCGTATTGAGGTACTTGCAGGTCCACAAGGAACACTTTTTGGAGCTAGCTCTCAAGCTGGTGTTGTAAGAATGATTACAAACAAACCTAAACAAGGTGTTTCAGAAAGCAACGTTGAAATTGAATCAAGATTTATGCCAGAAGGAGATACTGGAACAAAGCTTGAAGTTATGACTAACGTTCCTCTTACTGATACAACAGCATGGAGATTTGTAGCATACAGAGATAGAAAAGGTGGATATATTGATCAAGTCGCTGGTTCTGTTGACCCAAGCATGTCAGCTCGTTTTAGAACAGCTGGTACTGTAAGAGAAAATGGTTTGCCTGTTTCATCTGGAAGAGCTGGTTTCCAAGCTGGAGCTGATCTGTCTGGAGTTACATTCGCAAGGACTAATGCATTGATTGAAGATAATGTAAACGGAACAGAGTACGAAGGTTTCAGATCTTCAATTGGTCAAGAAATTGGTGAAAATTGGAATGCTACATTAGTATATGCTGAGCAAACAATTGAATCTGATGGTGTCTTTTTCGCCGATCCTAATTTAGGCGATTTAGAAATTCAAAGATATAGTGATGATCATATCAGTGATGAGTATGAGAATATGAGTCTCACATTAGAAGGTTCGCTAGGTGAGCTTGAGGCTGTTTATGCTGGTGCTTACACAGATAGAGAAACAAATCAGATAGTTGATTACACTGACTACTTATTTGTTGGACAATATCTTCCATACTATATTTGTGATTATTACGTAACTTATACAACTTATGCTCCTGGAGGCGTTCCAACAGGAAGTTGTGGAACTTCTGACTTATTTGTTGATTCAACAACAAATACTAAAGTTGAAAGTCACGAATTTAGAATTAACGCACCTATAAATGATAAAATGTCTATAACAGCTGGTGTATTTATGAGTGACACAGAGCTCACAGAACTTAACTTATTTACATATCCTGGATCACTGGCTAATGATATTAATTATGCAGCTAACTATGCATTAACAGATATCTCAGTTACAGGAGATAGATCAGACAGTGGTAAATCTTCTGTAAGAGCTGGAGCTGGTTGGTTCTCTGCTGGACCTTTCTCTGAACCAGTAATATTCTTTAATGACATAAGAAGGACTGATGAGCAAAAAGGTGTATTTGGTGAGGTTAATTATGCTTTATCTGATACAGCTGAACTTACACTAGGTGCAAGATGGTATGACATTGCTGTTGATTTTGAAGGAAGTGCAAACTCATCCTTCGGTAACGGTTTTGGAAATCCAGACGAACAGAGATTTGGTTCTAACTTATCTGTTCAATATGCGCCAGGTAATGCAAATGGTTATCCTGATAAAGCAGAAACTGATGGTCTCATTGGTAAAGCTACAGTGTCATGGAATCCTCAAGAAGATGTTATGTACTACGTAACTTGGTCAGAAGGTTTTAGACCTGGACTTCTTAATAGACCAGTTGGATCATCCAATGCGGATGGATCTTATACTGTTAAACCAGAAGTTGATACTGATGAAATAACTAACTATGAATTTGGTTGGAAAACTATCACTAAAGATGGTCAACTAAGATTTAATGGTAGTGCATTCTATGTTGATGTTACAGGACTTCAGAGTACGATCTTTGATCCAAGTATTGTTAACTTATTCTTTTCAGACAATGCAGCTGATGCAACCATCAAAGGTGTAGAAGGTGACTTTACTTATTACACTAATTATGAAGGTTTATCTATTGCTGGTGCTTTCTCTTTCTTAGATACTGAAATTACAGAAAAACTAGTACCAACAGGTGACGTTATTGTAGGTGAAGAACTGGCTTTTGCACCTGGAATGCAAGGTAACATTAGAGTAAGACAAGAATTTGGCATGGCTGGCGGTAACCTAGGTCATTTCCAAGTTCAGTTTACATATTCTGACGATAGTTATTCAGACATTATGGAGCCAAATAAAGCAAGACAGGCTAGTTATAGTTATGTTGACTTAAGAGCAGGAATCACAAATGATGATTTAACTGCTGAGCTTTATGTCGATAATGCTACTGATGAGAGAGCTGAAATAAGTAACACGTTTGTATTTGATAGACAACGTGTAGCTTATATTAGACCAACTACTATCGGTATTAGAGTTAAAAAGAACTTTTAACATTAATTAAACTAAGTAGTAAAAAGGGAGTTTATACTCCCTTTTTATTTTTAAGATATCTAATTATAATTTTATATTAATCTAATGGATCAATTTAAATTAGACATAGAAAGAGCCTCAAAAGCTATTAGAGATAGTAGATTTGTTGAAGCATTAAGTTTTTTAGAGTCTAATTTAGCAAAAGATCCTTATCATATTGACAGTTTGTATTTTGCTGCTGTCTGCTCCAGATATCTAAAAAATTATGAGGATTCTCAAAATTATCTTAATAACTTATTGTCACAAGCACCTGATATGGGAAGAGCATATCAAGAATTAGGACACCTTAACAAGGCAACTGGTAAAGAGGAAGAATCTATTTCTTATTACAGACAAGCATGCGAATTAAATCCAGCATTAATCTCTTCATGGAAATCTTTGTTTAATTATTTCGTTAAAAAAAATAATAAACCAGCTGCAGATCACGCACATGAACAAATAAAAAAACTTGAATCACTTCCAAGTATTCTCCTATACATAAGTCAAATTTTGAATGAGGGAAGGCTTGCAATTGCTGAACAAAAATGTAGAGAGTTTCTTAAGAAAAATCCAACAAACGTATATGCAATGACATTGTTGTCTGATATTGCAAAGAAATTTGGATATTTTGATGATGCAGAACTTCTATTGGAAAATGCTGTAAAGTTTAGTCCAAATGATGGCGATGTTAGAATGAAATATGCCCTAATTCTTAGGGTAAAACAGAAGTTTGCAAAAACCATGGAACAAGTAAATATCTTGTGCGAACAATTTCCTGATAACCTTTCTTATCAGGCACAAAAAGCTAGTGAAATCATGCAGAATGGTCAACATGCTGATGCAATAGATTTATTTGAAAACATAATAGAAAAAAATCCGTACAATTTTAGTGCTCTTACATCAAAAGGTCATGCAGAAAAAACTCTTGGTAAGACTAAAGATGCAATAAATAGTTATAAATCTTCATACATGATAAAAAATGATCACGGTGAAGCCTATTTTTCTCTTTCAAACTTAAAAACTTATAAATTTACTAATGATGAGATAAATATGATGAGAACTCAGTTAAATAGAGTAGACCTAACTTTAAAAGATAAAGCTTATTTTCATTTTGCTTTAGCACAAGCTTGTGAAGCAATTGAAGAATATGATGAGGCATTTAAAAATCTTGAAAAGGGAAATAAGATAAAAAACGAACAAAGTAAATACACTATTGAGAAAATGGATAAAGAACTGCAAGCTCAAATAAATGTTTGTGACGAAAATTTTTTTAAAAATTTAGGAAACGGCGGATATGATTCAAAAGATCCAATTTTTATTTTAGGCCTTCCTAGAGCTGGATCAACCTTAATAGAGCAAATACTTGCATCTCATTCTATGGTTGATGGAACTCTTGAACTGCCAAATATTTTATCTATGGCTCAAGGATTAAGAGGAGATGATATTTATGGTAATGAAGGAAATTATCCTAAAAGCATGGAATCTTTGACTCTAGAAAAGAGAGGCGAATTAGGTAAATTATTTATTGATGATACTAGAATGCATAGAAAAGATGCTCCAAGGTTTACTGATAAAATGCCCAATAACTTTCGTCATATTGGACTTATACATTTAATTCTTCCAAATGCAAAAATAATTGATGCAAGAAGATATCCATTAGATTGTTGTTTTAGTATGTTTAAACAATTATTTGCTCAAGGACAAGAATTTACATATGGCCTCGCAGAGGCTGGAAGTTACTATAACAGTTATGTAAAGCTAATGGATCATTGGGATAAAATCCTTCCAAATAAAATACTTAGAGTAAATAATGAAGACGTAATTGACGATTTAGAGGGACAGGTTAAAATAATGCTAGATTTTCTTGAATTACCATTTGAAGAATCTTGTATAACATTTTATGAAACAGAAAGGTCAGTAAGAACCGCTAGTTCAGAGCAAGTAAGAAAGCCAGTAAATAGATCAGGACAAGGACGTTGGAAACCTTATGCCAAAAACCTTGGACCATTAATAGATAATATAGATAATAGTTTGATAAAATCTGAAGATATTGCATTAATCAATTCGTAGAGTAATATATTAATAAGGATTATATTTGAGGAGATATTATGGTAAATCTAATTATTTGTGTTTTATTTTTTTATGCTGCGCATTTATTCTTTAAAATGACTTTTTCATTACATAAAGTTCCATACGTTAATTTTACTTTAAGAGATGGTGATTTAAGCGGTATGACTGCTTTATCTGAAAGAATGGGAGTTGCAGGGGATAATTTAAGGCAATCTTTGTTTATTTTTATTCCTTTTGCAGTGATGTCAGCAGTGTTAAATGTTGACAACCTCATGCTAGCAAAAATTTGGTTTGGCCTTAGAATTGTTTATTTGTTTGGCCATATTATAGATTTATATAGATTTCCTCATATAAGACCAATTATATGGCTACCATCTATTGTAGTTCTGGTAATGATGGGATTAAATATATACGTTAGTTAATTAGCTTAGTTTTCTTTCAGTTCGTGCTTTACCTCTATGAACACAACTTAAATTAGAGGTTTTGTTATCTAAAAGTGTAACTATTTCATGATTAAACATGCAATATGTTTGAATAATGTCTGTAATATATACTTTACTTATTGATAGTTCCAAAAAACTTGTGACTGATAAAATATCATATTTATTACACTGATTAATTTTATCTAATGCATCAGCGTAAGCATTTTCATTATTTTGGAATCTTAACGTAATAAGAATAGAACATTTATTATCAAATTCAGCTGAAAGATTAAAGCTGAAAAACATAACAAAAATAGCTATTAACATCTTCATGACATGAGTATATATTAATAAATAATGAAATTCTTATATATCTCAATCATATTAATAATAACAATTCCTATAAATGGATATGACAGGATAACTGGTCTTGAATTTGCTAGCCGATCAGAAGTAATTGCAACTAATGGAATGGCAGCAACAAGCCATCCACTTGCGACACAAACTGCTATTTCAATACTTAAAGCTGGAGGTAATGCGATTGATGCTGCAATTGCAGCAAATGCTGTTTTAGGACTTGTAGAGCCAACCGGTTGTGGAATTGGAGGGGATTTATTTGCAATAGTTTGGAGCGCGGAAGATAAAAAGCTTTATGGTTTAAATTCTTCTGGCCCTGCACCAAAAAATATATCTATTGATAAGCTAAGAGAGAAAGGTATTGATAAGATACCTCCTTATGGAGCGCTACCTGTAACTGTTCCTGGGGCTGTTGCCGGATGGAATGCTCTTCATTCAAAATTTGGAAATTTAGATTTTAAATTATTATTTGATGATGCAATTAGTTATGCTGAAAATGGATTTCCAGTTTCTGAATTAATTGCTTATTACTTAAATAGATCTTCAGAAGTATTTAAAGATTATCCAAATTTTAAGACTATTTGGATGCCAAATGGTAAAACCCCCCAAAAAGGAGAGATCTTTAAAAATAAATTATTAGCAAATGATTACAGACTAATAGCGAATTCTTATGGTAAAGATTTTTATCAAGGCAAGATAGCAAAAAATATTATAGAGTCAGTTAACTCACAAGGTGGATATTTCACTTTAAGTGATCTTTCAGAATATAAACCTGAATGGATAAATCCTGTTTCTTCAAATTATAGAGGATATGATGTATGGGAACTCCCTCCTAATGGACAAGGAATTGCTGCATTACAAATTTTAAATGTATTAGAAAATTATGACATTAAAAAATTAGGCTTCAATAGTGCAGAATATATCCATCTTTTTACCGAGGCTAAAAAATTAGCTTTTGAAGACAGAGCTAAATATTACGCAGATATGAGTTTTGCTAAAGTGCCAGTCGACTATTTGATATCAAAAGAATATGCAAAGAAGAGAAATAATCTCATTAGTTTTGATAAGGTTTTAAAATCAATTGATTCAAATAATCTTGAGGATGGGGATACAATTTATTTAACTGTGGCGGATAAATTTGGGAATATGGTTTCACTTATTCAAAGCAATTATAGAGGCATGGGATCAGGAGTAATTCCAAATGATTCTGGATTTATGCTTCAAGATAGGGGCGAGATGTTCAATCTTGATCCAACTCATAGAAACTCTTTAGTGGGAGGAAAAAGACCTTTTCACACAATTATCCCAGCCTTTATCACAAAAAACGGTGATCCATTTGTAAGTTTTGGTGTGATGGGAGGAGCTATGCAGCCTTTAGGACATGCACAAATAGTAATAAACCTGATTGATTTTGATATGAATCTCCAGGAAGCAGGTGATGCGCCTAGGTTTAGGCATATAGGATCATCTCAGCCAACTGGTGAGAAAATGACCGATGGAGGATTCTTAATTTTTGAGAATGGTTTTGATCAAAATGAAATTTCTAAAATTAAAGAAATTGGACATAAAGTTGTTAATCAAAATGAAGATGATTATATGAAAGGAGCATTTGGAGGTTATCAAGCAATAATGATCAAAGAAGGTGTATTGTACGGAGCATCAGAAAGCAGAAAGGATGGTCATGCATCAGGGTATTAATTAAAAGATGTTTATCTAGTATCATATCGATATGAAAGCAAATTCATTTATACCACCAAATAGGATTTTAATGGGTCCAGGCCCATCTGATGTTTGTGATAGAGTTTTAGACGCCATGGCTAGACCAACTATTGGCCATCTTGATCCTATTTTTATAAAAATGATGGACGAAACAAAGCAGTTACTTCAATATGCATTTCAAACACAGAATGAGTTAACTTTTGCTGTATCGGCCCCTGGTATGGCAGGTATGGAATGTTGCTTCGCAAATCTTGTTGAACCTGATGATAAGGTAATTATTGCTAAAAACGGCTTCTTTGGTGAAAGAATGAAAGAGAATGTAGAGCGATTTGGTGGAATACCAATAGTTATTGATGATGAATGGGGAACAAAAGTAGATCTAAATAAAATTGAATCAGCTTTAAATGAACATAAGGATGCAAAAATTGTTGCTTCAGTACATGCTGAAACTTCTACTGGAGCTCTTACGGATCCAGAATCAATTACACAATTAGCACATGCTCACGGATGTTTATCAATTGTAGATACAGTAACTGGTTTGGTTGGAGTTCCTTTAAAAGTAGATGAGTGGGGAATTGATGCAATTTATTCTGGTACACAAAAATGTTTGTCAGCATCCCCTGGTTTATCGCCAATTAGTTTTAGCAATGCTGCAAAGGAAAAGATCAAGAATAGAAAATCAAAAGTAAAAAGCTGGTTTCTTGACTTAAATTTAATTATGTCATATTGGGAGGGAGAAGGAGGCCGATCATATCATCATACTGCTCCAATAAATGCATTATATGGATTACATGAAGCTTTGGTAATGTTATGTGAAGAAGGTCTAGAAAATTCATGGAAAAGACATAAAGAAAATCATATGCAACTTAGGGAAGGTCTAGAGAAATTAAATATTGAATTTTTAGTTAAAGAAGAGGATAGATTACCTCAATTAAATGCTATCTATATTCCTGATGGTGTTAATGATCTAGAATCAAGACAAAAACTTTTAAATGAATTTAATCTCGAAATCGGAGCTGGTCTTGGAGTGCTTGCAGGAAAAGTATGGCGAATTGGACTTATGGGACAATCTTCCAATAAGAAGAATATTGAATATTGTTTAAATTCTCTTGCAGAAGTAATTTAAAATTCATAAAAATCTCCTTCATTTTTATAAACATTAATTTGTCTAGATAAATCATTAATATTAAAAGATTTAGTCATTAAAAATTTTTTAATAAAACCCTGAGTTTGATCAGGATCGTTTCCTGTTATAAATAATTGATTTGATCCTAACAAATTTACAGCTTTTAAAGTATTTTTATAATTCATGCCTAGCTGAATAAATCCAAATAATTTAGATTCCTCTGCTGTAAGGATAGCAATATCTGCTTTGATATTATTCTTAATTAAGTATTTGAAATTTACTCTATGGCCCTCATGGAAAAGACTATTTTCTTTATCGTCTTTTATAAGCAAAGAAAATGTAGTGCTAAAGTAAGGGTAGCTTGTTGGAAGAGCTTTAATATTTAAATCATTTACATTTGTGGCTTGCTCAGAAAGAATATATATCTTATTTTGAATGTTGTTTTTAATTAATTGCTTTTTAACAATATTTGAAGTGTATATAGGTATGCCCGATAACATATTAATTGATTCCATATGTAAATGATCTTCAAATGGAGCAGTAATGATAATCCCATTTACCTTATCAATTTCAACTTTAGATAAACACGATGAATTATTTTTTTTTCTTTGAATAAAGAAACTTCCTTCTGGTTGAAGAGTATTTGTTAACCATGGATCAATTAAAATAGCATTATTATTATTTTCTAAGTACCAAGTTTGATAATTGTCAGCTTTAATAATCTTCATTTTATAAGAACTTCTCTAGCTATAAGCAAGTCTTACAACATATATAAATAAGACAACTGCCAAACATCCAAAGATTACCCAATTAACCCAATTGTTCATATAACAATTATACAAACAACCAAATCAATTCATCTAATAACATTTTAACTAAAAATTAAATCAACTAATTCTTCGTATGAAAATATATTATCGTTTAGCTCTATTCAGCTTTATCTATTTCCCAATATCTAACTTCCACAGATTTAGACAAAATATCTATATCCCAAATAACAAAATTAACAGCTCCATTATTGACGGCATCAGTAAAAAATAATTTTATATTAGATCCATCTCTTTTAAATGTTCCTCTATGAGGGCTAGTAATAAAAGTTCCATCTTCTAAGAAAGTTCTAGCCTCTCCACTCATAACTCCTCGAGTCCTATCACCATCAACTGCTGACATTACATGAGAACAAAATACGGATCCATAACCTTCAACTTTACCTTCAAAATCAAATGAAACAGAATCCGACTCAATTGACATTTTACTTATAGTTAGATTTCCAGTACCACTAGGATTGTTTATTTCCATTTTATTTCTCCTTTTGTAAAAAAATAATTTAAATTTAGTATATTTAAAGCCTTTTAAAAAGCAACTAAGACTATGGAGAATATTGACAGCTAATAAATTATTAATATTTGATAACTTTTAAAAACACTTTAAAATAGCGCTTTACTGCAGGAGGGATGGCAGAGTCTGGTTTATTGTAGCGGTCTTGAAAACCGTCGTGCCTTCATCGGCACCGTGGGTTCGAATCCCACTCCCTCCGCCACTAAATTAAATATGGAAAAGAATCTTTATAAAATATTTAACGATGTACCTAAATTTTTATCAATTTTAGGATTTAAAGATTGTTATCATGATAAAGATCTTGATCAATGGGTAGTTGAATACTTGCCATCTGAAAATCTTACTCATTCAAATGGAACAGTTGTTCAAGGCGGATTTGTTTCTGGAATGGTTGACTCAGCAATGTCCCAGTTCCTAATATATTTATCTAAAGGAAAAGAGTTACCGCTTACATTAGATCTGGATGTTAAATTTTTAAAACCATGTGTTCCAAATGTTTTAGTAAAAGCAACTGGAAAAATAGTCAGAAAAGGAAAATCAGTTGTTTTTACCTCTGGTGAAATTTATCAAGACGAACAATTAATTGCTATCGCTACAGCTTCAAATAAGATTATAGTTTTATAGATTTTAAGATATAATTTTTAAATGACTGAAAATAGAGCTAAATTTACTCAAATGAAGGATGGAGATGCTGAAGATTACTCCATCATTGCTGCCAGTAATGCTAAAGACTATGATTATTTAGCAGATAAAGTACTAACACATCTTCAGATGCTCAAAGATGATTATGGTGGCTTTCAAGTAGATAGACTAACCCACTCACTTCAGACAGCAACTAGAGCATATAGAGACGGTAGAGATGAGGAATATGTTGTTTGTGCATTAATCCATGATATTGGTGACAATCTGGCTCCAGCCAATCATGCAGAATTCGCAGCTACAATTCTTCAACCATTTGTTTCCGAAGAAAATTATTGGATTGTAAAACACCATGGAATTTTTCAAGGTTATTATTTTTTTGAATTTTTAGGATTAGATAAGAATATGAGAGAGCAATTTATAGATAATCCTTATTATGAAAGTTGTAAAGAATTTTGTGAAAAGTATGATCAAAATAGTTTTGATCCTGACTACGATACTCTCGAGCTCGAATTTTTCATACCGATGGTTAAAAAGTTATTTAAGAAACCGAAAAGATCAATATATTTACAGTCTTAAATGTCGAATGATTTTTCTGAGTTTTTAAAACTTATTCAACCAAAGCTTTCATTCGAAGAATCAATTCATCCTTCAGATCCAGATTATTCAGACAAATATAATTGGGCTGCAACCCCTGATATTGATGGACAACAATTTTATGTTCCTGATTCAGGATATGAAATTAAGAAAAACAATGATGTAGATGTCTTTTATATCCATCCTACAGGTTTTTATGAAACATCTTGGAATTCTGACATGGATAAGACTAAATCAGCATATGAAAGAACAGAAATCATGCTGGGTAATCAAGCTTCTGCCTTTAATGAAAGTTGTAATATATATGCACCAGAATATAGACAAGCTACATATTTTTCATTTTTTGATAAAGAAGATAATGGTAAAAAAGCTTTAAATTTAGCTTATAAAGACATTGAAAATGCTTTTAATTATTTTTTAGAATTTTTTAATAATGGTAAGCCTTTCATTATCGCTGCTCACAGTCAAGGAGCGCTTCTAGCTCATAGACTATTAAATAAACGAATAAATAACACACAAATCCAAAATCAATTTATTTGTGCTTACGTAGTGGGGTATATCATCCCTGAAAAATTTTATGACGATGTTTTTCCAAACATTAAAAAATCAGAAAACTATAATGATACAAATTGCATAATTTCTTGGTCTACTGTTGTTGAAGGATATAAAAGAAATAGAGAAAAGACTCTTTTTTGGAAACCTGATGGTTGGTCTATTGAACCTATGAAACAAAAAATTATTTCTACAAATCCACTCTCATGGACTAATGATAATAAATGGCATTCAAATGAAATTAACAAATCTATAATTAATAAAGCTCGAGATTATGATTTTTTAGACCGTTTTCGTAAAGAGCATACTGGAACCAAGAAATCGATTGGACTTACAAGAATTCAGGGCCTTAATGCAATGCTTAACAATGAATCAGGACTTCTTGAAACTAATGGCCCTTTGATAGAAAATATTCAAAAGATGAAATTCTTCAATGGTGATCTTCACTCGCTTGATATGATGCTTTTTTGGGGTACATTAAGGCAAAATATTAAAGATAGAATTGATGCATTCATTTAAATTTTTACTGATAATTACTATGTTTACAAACTCGAATTTATTTTCGTATGAGGAGGGTAAGGCCCTAAATCAAGATATTGAAATATATTATCGTGATTATGGACCTATTGATGCAGAACCCATATTACTTGTTCAAGGATTAGGGGGACAGTTAGTTAATTGGCCACAACACCTAATTGAATTTTTGATTGAAAATAATTTTAGACCAATTGTTTTTGATAACAGAGATACCGGCCTTTCAACTAGAGTTGATAGTGATTCATTTAGTGACGAGAAAAGAAGTGATACGATTGTTAGGAGTTACATTAGATATTATTTAAGACTTCCTATTGAATCTGAATATACGATTGACGATATGGCAAATGACGCAATTGCAGTATTAAATGAACTTAATATTTCAAAGGCACATGTATTGGGTATATCAATGGGAGGAATGATTGCACAAATAATTGCATCAACTCATCCAGATAGAACAAAAACATTTACATTAATAGCATCAACTGCCTCAACCCCATCTCCGTTAAATGGACCAACAAGAAAAGTTAGAAAATTATTAATGGACAGGACAAAAAATCCAAATTCGACTATCGATCAAAGAGTTGATAGAACTAGAAAAATCTTTTCTGAAATAGGATATCAGGGAATAGATTTGAATACCGATGAATTTTATGAAGATATTGCAAGTTCAATTAAAAGAGGTGGAAATGATGATACTGGTTTTGGTAGACAGCTCACAGCAATTCTTGGTTCAAAGAATAGACTTGATAAGGTTAGGTCAATTAATGCACCAACTTTAATCGTTCATGGCAAAGATGATCCATTAATTAAAGTTAAAAACGCCTATAGGACAAACAAACTCATAAAAGATAGTAAATTAATAGTAATACCTGATATGAGACATTTAATAGAACCACCTGTATTTGATCAATTCAAACAAGACCTTTTAAATCATTTAAAAAATTAATACTTTTAAATAATGCTATCAAATAAATTTAAAATTAATTATTCTATTGGTGCTGTTGCAAATGGTGTTAAAACTGATACTTTTACTTTTTTCTTACTATTCTTTTATAGCAATATTATTGGGTTGAAGCCTGGTTTAGCTGGCTCAGCAATATTTATTGCTTTATGTATTGATGCTGTTACTGATCCGCTAATGGGAACAATATCAGATAGAACAAATTCATCATTAGGACGAAGACATCCTTATATGTTCATTTCATTCATACCTATGTCTTTAGGATATATATTTTTGTTTGCTCCCAGACAAGGTTGGGATATGTCACAAACTGACCTTTTCTTATGGATGACAATATTTACAGTATTAACAAGGCTTGGAATGACTTTATTTGATATACCTCATCGTGCATTTGGAGGAGAAGTTACAAAAGATTATCAAGAACGAACTATTCTAATGTCTTGGAGGGAGGCGTTTGGTTGGGTTGCTGGATTAAGTAATGCCTTTTTGGGATATGGTATCTTTTTTGCTTCAACTCCCGAATATCCTCAAGGACAGTTAAATCCAGATGCCTGGTTTCCATTTGCATTAACTGGTGCAATTGTGATGATTATAAGCGTCCTTTACTCTTCATATAGCACTAAAGATGAAATAAAGTCTTTATCAAAATGGACAGGAAATATTACTTTAACTGATATTTTTAAGGAACTAAGAATAGCTATTGGAAATAAATCTTTTTTGATATTTTTCTTTGGTAATTTATTTTTATCTTTATCTTGGGGCTTAGCAAATACTTTAACTCTTTTTGTAAATACATATTTTTGGCAATTTGAAGCCACTCAGATCAAATATTTTTTACCTATCTATCTTTTAGGAACTTTATTGGCTTTATATTTTACTCCAAAGCTGGTTAAGTTATTTGATAAGAGAACTATTGTTATGATCTCAATATCTGTTGTTGGAATTTTTGCTCCTGCAGCATTTATTTTTTATAACCTCGGTTTAACTCCTTCAAAAGGTTCTTATGAGTTAGTTATGTTTATAAGTTCATTTTTAATAATTCTTATAACTTCTAATATTATTGGAAATATGGTTCGTGACTCTATGGTTGGAGATATAGCTGATGAAGTTGAATTGTATAGTGGAAAAAGACAAGAAGGGATATTATTTGCAACTGTTGGATTTATGCAAAAATTAAATACTGGTCTAGGATCATTTTTTGCGGGCCAGGTTTTAAACTTCATTAATTTTGATAGAACAAATCACACAGCTGAGCAGGCTTATACACTTGCATTTGTTCAAGGACCTATAACGACACTATTAATGATAGTTCCATTAATTATATTTAGTTTTTATTCTTTATCTGCTATTCGGCATAAGGAGATTATTAAATCACTCAAATCAAGAAATTAATTTATCAATACATTTTGTTATTCTTTTCCAAATATTTGCGTGCATAGTTTTTGAATCATTTTTTGAAAAATTAACTATGAAATGATTTATTAATGAATCCATGTCATTTTTTGTTAAATTATTATTTTTATTAAATTTATTACTTAAAATCTCTAACTGAATATTATTTCTAATAGCTTGATCTTTTTTCAAAGAATCAATTCCAGCCAAAATTTCTAGTTTTACACATGCATAATTTAATTCGTCGATATTAGATTTAGTGTTATCACGCGATTTTTGAATGGTAGCTATGAAATTTAATGGAGCTTTATCAATTTCAATTTTACCCAATAGAACATCATATATGTTAGCGTAGGCAAAAAGCTTATCTTTCTTTTTGGCTAAATTAATGTCATTAATTTTCAATTTGATGTCTTTATTGATGCTTTTAAATTCTTTAGTATTTTTTGCATCTGCAATTTCATTTAAAGCTAATTTGACCTCAGAAATAGAAATTTCATCATTATTTAATTTTTTATTTAAATCACATATCTTATTTATTTCATCTATTAATTTTTGCTTTCTCTCAACAAAGAATCTATCAGCATTTTTATTAAACTCATCCCACATCTTCTTTTCATTTTTCTTTCCAACTGGCCCAATATTTGACCATTCATCTTTAAGTTTTATAAATTCATTAATATTTTTTTCATTGTCATCATTTGAAATTTCAGCAACTTTCTTTATAAGTAATGATTTTTTCTCTTTATTTTCTTCTTCTTGACGCTTTATCTCATCATTTATTGGTTTTCTTGCATCAAAATATAATTTTTTGAGCTTATCAAGATCCTCATCTAAGACTGGAGCGTATTTTTGCCACTCTTTAAAAGTTTTTTGAAGAAATATAATTAGATTTTTAGAATTAGGCCATTTATTAGAATTATCATTAACGAAATTATTAATATTTTTAATAATCTCTTTTCTACTTAAAGCATTTTTAACTTTTATCTGTCTTATCTCATCAAAATACTCTTTGCAGGGCTCCCATGCTTTTTTAGTAAGATCGTTAAAATTAAGCCATTGTGATTTTGATGCAGGCTTACTAGATAGATCTAATACTTGCCATTGAGTTTGTATTTCATGAATTTTATGAGCATGTTTTCTTAGATTCTGATCTGGATTTTTAATCAAATCATCCAGCTTATTGATTAGCTCATTTCTTTTTGGATTTGTTGCAAAAGACGATATTTCATCAAAATATCTTGATTTACTTAGAGCTGCATTAATTTTATGTCTTAATTTATTAGGTATTTTGTCTAAAGTTTTAGATTTTTTAAGAACGTTTCTTAGTCTCTTTTGCGCATTCTTTATTGAGCCGTCAGAAAATAATTTTTCAGCTGCTTCCAATTCTTTAAATAAATGTTGATTAGTTTCCACAATATTTATATATGATGTTTATAATTATACTAAATGAAAAAACGAATTCTAACAGGAATTACTACAACTGGCACACCACACATTGGAAACTACATCGGTGCTATCCGTCCTGCAATCGAGATGACAAAAGATTCTGATGAATCATTCTTTTTTTTGGCTGATTACCACTCAATTATTAAAAATCAGGACGCAGACTCTATTAAAAATTCTGTAAAAAATGTTGCTTTAGCATGGCTATCATCTGGATTAGATCCAAATAAGTCTTTTTTTTATAAACAGTCTGATGTTCCAGAAATAATTGAGTTGTGCTGGATTCTAAACTGCGTAACTGCAAAAGGGTTAATGAATAGGGCTCATGCTTACAAAGCAGCAACGTCTGTAAATGAAAATGATCCTGACAAAGGAATCACAATGGGATTATTCTCATATCCTGTACTAATGGCTTCAGATATTCTTATGTTTGATTCAACACATGTTCCAGTTGGATCGGATCAAGTACAGCATCTAGAAATGACAAGAGATATTGCTGCAAGATTTAATTACCTATATAAACCAATCTTAACTCTACCAGATCCTATTATTCAGGATAAAGAAAATGTAGTCCCTGGATTAGATGGACGAAAAATGAGCAAATCTTATGGAAATGTCATACCTCTTCTGGAAAGTGAAAAGATATTAAAGAAATCAATTATGAAAATTGTTACAAATTCTTTGGAACCTGGAGAGCCAAAGGATTCATCAGATTGCACCATTTTTAGCCTGTTTAAGAATTTTGTTAGTGATTCAGAGATTAAATCAATACAAAAAGCATATGATGATGGTATAGCTTGGGGCGAAGCAAAAGAAATGCTATTTAATTCAATAAATATCGAACTCGAACCTATAAGATCAAGATTTGAAGAGCTTAAAGAAGATAATGATTACATTAATGATTTATTGAGTGATGGAGCAAAAAAGGCAAGAGATATTGCTAAAAATAAAATTTCTCAAATTAAAGAAGTCATAGGCATAACTAAAATATCTTAATGTCTATATCCGGTTCCTCATGGTTAAAATTTGGCCTATTTACAGTTGGGCTAGGCCAATCCTTTGTTTTTGTTCTAGTGCCACCTTTGGCAAGAGATTTAGGCTTAACTGAAATTCAGACTTCATCAATTTTTGCTATCTCTGCAATTGCGTGGGCATTAACTAGTGCTTTTTGGGGGAGAGCAAGTGACAAATATGGAAGAAAAAATATAGCAATTCTAGGATTGCTTGGATATGGGATCTCATTAATTGCACTAATTACCCCATTATTTCTAGTTGAACGAAATCTACTCAATTTAAGTTTCTTATTTCCTGCTTTAGTCATGGGAAGATTAATTAATGGATTAGTTGGATCTGCAACAAGACCAGCATCATTTGCATATGTTGCTGATACAACTCCAAAAGAAAAAAGGACGGTTAAGTTTGCAAGATTAGAATCAAGCTTCCTTTTAGGAACAGTTGCTGGACCTTTAATAGGCGGATTTTTATTTTTGATAACAAACGAAACACCTTTTTATGTATTTTCTTTTTGTGCATTGATAGCGGCTATTGGAATATATAAAAACTTAGATTCTTCAAAAAACACTGTGATAAAATCTGAAATGTCATCGAAGATAAAATGGAATTCAAAATCTGTTCTTCCATTTTTATTTTTTGCAGCTGTATTAAGTTTATGCCAAGCATCACTACTTCAATCAATTGGCTTTTATATCACTGATTTTTTTGGAGACTTAGAAAACTTACCAACTCTAATAAGTATGACTTTTGGATTGTTATCAATATCAACTATTTTTAGTCAATACATATTTACAGATGCCTTTCCTTTAAATAACTATAATCTTTTACTTATCGGCACTATATTGCTTATATTTTCTTACTTTACAATGGCATTTTATCCAACAATATCAATTTACTATTTATCTGTAATTGTTTTAGGTTTTGGATTTGGCATGACTAGGCCTGCATTATCTTCATCTCTTTCATTAGCACAAACTCCTGAAAATCAAGGATCAGCTGCAGGTTATCTAGGTTCTGTTATTCCTATTGGTCATATGACGACTCCTTTCATTGCAATGCCAATATATGCAATTAATCCATCATACTTGTATTATTTTAGTTCATTCTTATGTATAGGATTAATACTATTTATAATATCTAATCCAATAATAAGAAAAACCAAAGATTATGAGTAAATCATTATTATTAATAAATTTAGGAACACCTGATAAACCTACTTATTTGAGTGTTTTTAAATATCTTCGACAGTTCCTGATGGATGGAAGGGTCATAAATATTAATCCTGTATTAAGATATATTTTGGTTAATTTTATTATCTGTCCAACTCGCTCATTCTCATCTACAAAGATTTACAAACAGGTATGGGATTCAGAAACTGGTTCACCATTACTTCACAATACGAAAGAACTTACAAAAAAAGTTAAATCTAAGTTACCTGAATATGATGTACATTTTGCCATGCGATACCAAAACCCATCTATTGAAAAAGTATTAGATGATATTTTGAGAAAAAATCCAGATGAACTAATAATTCTACCGCTTTTTCCTCATTATGCTGCTGCTACAACTGGATCTGTGTATGAAGAAGTTTCGAGAATACTATCTAAGCGTTGGGTTGTACCCAAAATAAAATTTATAAATCAATTTTATGATAACGATAAATTTATTGATGCATGGATTGATAAGGCATCTAAGTTTCAAATAGAGACGTATGACAAGATTATATTTAGTTACCACGGAATCCCAAACAGCCATGTAGACAATGTATATCCAGATTCTATGTGTGCAGATCACAATTGTAAGATGGAAGTCACTGAAGATAATAAGTTTTGCTATAAAGCTACAACATATGAAACAACAAAGATTTTAGCCAGAAAGTTAAATATACCAGAAGATAAATATATAGTTACGTATCAATCTCGTTTAACAAATAAATGGTTAAGCCCATTCACTGATGAGGTGTTAAAGTCACTTCCTAAAGATGATAAAAAAAATGTTTTAGTATTTTCACCTGCATTTACAGCTGATTGTTTAGAGACGATTATTGAGATTGGCGATGAATATAAAGAATTGTTCGAAGAATCTGGTGGAGAAAATTTAGATTATGTTGAATCACTAAATTACTCAGATTTATGGGTAGATGCTATCATTGATATTGCTAAATAAGGAACTGATAGATGTTTAAAAAAGATTTATTACAAAATAAAAGAATTTTGATTACTGGAGGTGGAACTGGCCTTGGAAAAGAAATGGCTAGCCATTTTGCTGAACATGGTGCTGATTTATACATATGTGGAAGAAGAGAAAATGTTCTAAAAGAAACAGCTGATGAAATTACTGAGAAATACGGAGTACAAGTAAATTATCAGACTCTTGATATTAGAGCTTCAAAAGATGTAGATGATTATGTTCAATCGATTTTTGATGAAGGTTCTCTTGACGGTTTAGTAAACAATGCTGCTGGAAATTTTATTTCACCTACTAAAGATTTATCTCATAAAGGATTTGATGCAATAGCAAATATTGTATTTCATGGTACTTTTTACATGACACATTCAGTTGGCAGGCGATGGATCGAATCATCATCAAAAGGTTCAATTATTAATATTTTAACAACATGGGTTTGGACAGGTTCTCCATATGTTGTTCCCTCAGCAATGTCAAAATCTGGAATAAATGCTATGACGAAATCCTTAGCAGCAGAGTGGGGCAAATATGGTATTAAAGTAAATGGAATTGCTCCTGGTCCATTTCCAACAAAAGGTGCTTGGGAGAGGCTAAATCCTGATAATAATAATTACGATGGCATGATGAGTACAGTTCCTTTGGGAAGAGTTGGAGAAATGAGTGAATTGCAAAACTTAGCTACTTTCCTAATGGCAGATGGATGTGATTATTTAACGGGTCAAACTATTGGTATAGATGGCGCACAATACCTAACCGGTGGAGGAACTTTCTCCCAATTAGATAAATTATCTGACGACGATTGGGAAAATATGAGAAAATTGATAAGAGAAGCAAATAATAAAGATAAGGCAGATAGAGCCTAATAGGAGTTTAATTATGAGTAGTTTTGAAGAAATGAACAAAGTTCTAAATGAACAAAAAGATTTTTTTATACAAAATGGATCACCTTCTATTGAATTGCGCATAGATAGATTGCAAAGATTAAAGTCTTTAATAATGGATAACAGATATGATTTTGTTGACGCATTAAATACTGATTTTGGGAATAGATCTAACAATGCATCAATGCTATCAGACGTATATGGAATAATGCCTGCAATTAATTTAGCTATTAAAAATGTAAAAAAATGGAGTAAACCAGAAAAAAAATCATCAAATTTTCCCTTCGGTTTATTAGGAGCTAAATCATATGTAAAATATGAGCCACTTGGCACTGTTGGTATGATTTCGCCTTGGAACTTTCCTGTTAATCTAACATTTGTCCCACTAGTGTCCATTTTTGCTGCGGGCAATCAGGTAATGCATAAACCAAGTGAACATACGCCAGTCACATCAGCGCTTTTGAAAGATCTATGTGATAAAACATATGATCAAAATGAATTTGCCACTTTCTTGGGTGGACCCGAAGTAGGTGAAGCTTTTACGAAATTAAACTTTAATCATCTTCTTTACACAGGTGGCGGTGAAGTAGCTAAACATGTAATGAATGCAGCATCTCAAAATCTTGTTCCATGTACTCTTGAGCTTGGAGGTAAATCACCTGTTGTTATTGGTGAATCTGCTGACTTAAAAACCTCTGCAAAAAGAATTATGTTTGGAAAAACATTGAATGCGGGACAAATTTGTTTAGCTCCTGATTATGTTATTGTTCATAAAGATAAAAAAGATGACTTTATCAAAGAAACAAAAGATGCAGTTACAGAGTACTTTCCTGATATTAAGAACAACGAAGATTACACGTCAATAATTAATCAAAAGCACTACGATAGACTAAAAGACTTGTTAGATGATGCTGTTGAAAAGGGAGCTAATGTTGAAGAAATAAATCCATCAAATGAAGATTTTTCTCAGCAAGAGTTTTATAAAATGCCACCCACAATTGTCACTAATACAACTGATGATATGAAAATAATGCAAGAAGAAATTTTTGGACCTATCTTACCAATTGTGGAATATAAAGAAATTGATGAAGCAACAAGATTAATAAATTCTAAAGACAGACCTCTTGGTCTTTACTACTTTGGAACAGATAAAAAAGAGGAAGATAATATTTTAAATAATACATCTTCTGGTGGTGTAACAGTTAATAATGTCATTAGTCATCTTCAGCAAAATGATTTATCTTTTGGTGGTGTAGGGCCATCTGGAATGGGCAGATATAAATCATTTGATGGCTTTAAGAATTTCTCAAATCCACGTGCATACTTTAAGGACGTAAGTTTTAAATTAGATAAATTTTTTGACGCAGTAAGACCACCATATAAAGGAAATATTGAGAAAGTTTTACAACAGCTGATGAAATAAGTTGTGTCGTCTATATCTCTGAAATTAGGTTATAAATACCTTAGATCTAATAAAGGGGGTGCGTTTTCATTCACTACCATATTGGCAATAATTGGCTTATCAATTGGCATATCAAGTTTAATTGTTGTTACATCAGTCATGAACGGCTTTGAAAAAGAACTTGAGGACAGGATCCTTGGTGTCATTCCTCATTCAGTTATCAGCTCAGATGAACCAATAGATGACTATGAAAACCTAATAAATCAAATAAAAAAAGATGCAAATATATTAGAGGCATCAACCTACATTAATACTCAAGCAATAATTTCATCTTCATATGATACTAGGGGTATTTCTTTAATAGGAATCAATCCATTAAAAGAAAAAAATATGTCAATAATTCCAGACTATATGCTAGTTGGAGATTTAAATGATCTTAATGAAGATAATACGATTATTATTGGCTCGTTACTTGCTGCACAAATCGGTGCCTATATTGGTGATGAAGTAAATATAACCACCTCAAATATTAGAACAACTCTTATTGGTTCTTACCCTAGATCTGTTAATCTTGAGGTAGTAGGTATATTTGAATTGAAAACTGAGATTGATCAATATCTTACATTGATTTCGCATTCAACATCTCAAAAAATAAAAAATCTTAAGGCAAATCAAACAACTGGAATTAGGCTCAAAACAAATAATTTATTTAGTGCAGATATAATTACTGAGAACATTATTAATAATCTTGATTCCAATAATTTAACATATTCATCTTGGAAAAATACTCACGGAACTTTATTTGAAGCAATTAAATTCGAAAAATTATTAATAAGTTTAATGTTATTTTTAATTATCGCTGTCGCCTCAATATTAGTCTTATCAACTGTAGTAATGACAGTTAAATCAAAAGAAAGAGAGATTGGCATTCTTTTAACCCTTGGAGCTAGCAATAAACAAATAGTCTTAATATTTTTTACACAAGGATTAATAGTAACCTTAATAGGTATTTTTGTAGGCATATTATTGGGCTTTCTTTTGATATATAACCTTAACAATTTTATTTCTGTTGTTGAAATCATGCTTGATAGAAATCTTCTAGAGGCATATTTTATAAATTATTTTCCGTACTACATAAATTTTGGTCAAATCTTTTTGATATGCTTTTTTTCATTCTTAATTAGCCTTATATCTTCCTTAATTCCATCTTTAAGAGCTGTAAGACTTAATCCTGTGGAGATTTTGAGGCATGAATAAATTAATCTGTAATGATGTTTGCAAATCTTTTAGGATCGGTAAAGATAACTTGAATGTATTAAATAATATCAATTTAACTATTGAACAAAATGATACTGTTGCAATAACAGGAGTTTCTGGCGCTGGAAAATCATCTTTACTACAAATTCTTGCTGGATTAGATAAACCTTCCTCAGGAAATATTTTTTTAGATGATAAAGATTTTTCATTACTCTCCAATAAAGCTCTAAGCAAGATTAGATTAGAAAACTTTGGATTTGTTTATCAATTTCATCATTTGCTTGATGATTTATCTGTTGAGGAGAATATTTTTATGCCTTTAATGCTAAAAAACACCTTAAACAGTTCAAATAAGATCATTGCAAAAGATCTTATGAAAACATTGGATATTTACAAAAGAAAAGATCATTTACCTTGGAAATTATCTGGAGGTGAAAAGCAAAGAGCGGCCTTAGCCAGGGCAATTATAAATAATCCAATGTTTTTATTTTTAGATGAGCCTACAGGAAATTTGGATATTGAAAATTCAAACAACATTCAGAACTTAATTTTTGAAATATCAAAAAAATATGGAGTTGCTTTAATTACAGCGACTCACGATAATGAGTTTATTAAACTATTTGATAAGGTATATAGATTAGAGAATTCTAAATTGAGTATTAGTAATGAATGAATTTATTTCAGCTGGCGGACCATTCATGTGGCCATTATTGGCTTGTAGTGTACTAATAATAACTATTTCAATTGAGAGATCTTGGTTTCTTCAAAACAGATTAGTTTCACCTAAAGGCTTATCTAATCAAATAATGAATTTAGTAAAAAATGATTTAATGTCAAAAAAACAATCACTTGAAATTTCAAATCTTTCATCTCTTGGTTTCTTGCTCATAAATTGTCTTAAATATAAAGATCTTCAACGTGAAAATCTGGAATCTAAAATAGAAGAGAAGGCTATTGAGGTTAAATATAGTTTAGAAAGGAATCTTACAATGTTAGGAACACTGGCAACGATAAGTCCTCTTTTAGGATTGCTGGGTACTGTAGTAGGAATGATTACAGCATTTACTGGCTTAACAGAAACTTCTGGAGCTAATCCTGATTTACTTGCTGCGGGTATCTCACAAGCATTAATTACCACTGCGTTTGGATTATTAATTGCAGTACCAGGGCTTGTGCTTCACAAATATTTTGAACAAAAAATCAAATATCTATTGATAAATCTTCAAAAAGAAGTTTCTGGCTTTATTGATGTTATTAACAAATGAAATTTATTTCAGAAAATAAATCGTCATTTTCAATAGAAATCACTCCTTTGATAGATATTGTATTTTTATTGGTAATATTTTTTGTAGTTACTTCAAAAGTAGGAGATTCCCAATTCCTCTCTTTAGAGCTACCAAAAACTGAATCATTTCAATATAAAACTGTCCAAAATTCTAATGAGATTGTAATAATCAAAAATGGATCTATATATATTAATGATAAAGTTTTTGATATAGATAATGTAAATGATCTTGAACAAGCTATCTTTGAATTAGAAAATAATGGAGATGCAATAATATTGAGCGCTGAGTCTGACAGTTTACATGTCTGGGTTGTTACTGTTATGGATTTATTAAATAAATATGGTTTTAATGAGGTTCAAATAAGAACTATTGAAAAATGAAAACAGGAAGTTTAAGAAGGCTGCTTGGTTATACGTTTAGATATAAGTGGTCATTTTTTATAAGTGTTGTAGGTTTTATAAGTTTTGCTTTTGCTGATATTGCAGCTGTTGAATGGATAAGAAGAATAATTGGATTCATAAACTCAGAAGAAGAAAATTTTAGTTCTTTTTTAGCACTTTCTTTAATTTTGATTGCTCTTGGAAGAGGCATAGGTTTTTTTATAGGTAACTACTTTATGTCTAGAGTTGGTTTTGGCATTGTCCATGATTTACGAGCAGAATTGTTTCAAAAGCTACACGATCTTCCAAAATCATACTTTGATGCAAATCAGTCTGGACAACTAATAAATAGAATCACATTTACAACAACACAAGTTTCAGGGGCAGCCTCTAATGCAGTTAAAACTCTCATAAGAGAAGGCTTCCTATTAATTGGTTTATTTGTATATTTGCTTATATTAAATTTTAGACTCACTCTTTTGTTAATTGTTACAGCTCCACTTATTGCGCTTATAGTTTATGTGGCAGGAAAGCGTTTAAAAAAACTTGCTAAAAAAATACAAACAGCAATGGGAGATGTTACTCATATTGCTTCTGAGGCTGTGGACGGACATGTTGAGATTAAAAGTTTTAATGCTCAAGAATATGAAAATTCAAGATTTTTGGAAGCAAATACTTCTAACAAAAATCAAAATTTAAAACTTGAAGCTACAGGCAACATGGCAACACCAATTATTCAAGTTCTAGTATCAATTTCTTTATCAATAGTTGCATATTTCGCTCTGGGTTCACAACTAGGTATATCACTTGATGCAGAAACTTTTGTTGCTTTTTTCACTGCTGCAGGTTTGATGGCTAAACCCATAAGGCAATTATCTAATATCAATATGATTGTTCAGAAAGGCTTAGCAGCAGCTAATGAAATTTTTGAACAACTTGATCAAGAGGTTGAAAATGATCTTGGAGATAATAAAGATAAAATTGAAGGAAATATTGAATTCGATAACGTTAACTTTTCTTACGAAACTGGTCGCCAAGTATTAAGTGAAATCTCATTTTCTATAAATAAAAATGAAACAGTTGCCATTGTCGGTAAGTCAGGATCTGGAAAGTCAACTATAGCCAATTTAATTCCAAGATTTTACAACCATTCATCTGGTAATATATTAATTGATGGAACGCCTATTAGTGAATTTTCATTAAATTACCTTAGATCTCAAATATCAATTGTTAATCAATCTCCTTCTTTATTTAACGATACTATTTCAAAGAACATTGCATATGGTGATGATGAAATAGATGTAGACAAACTTAAAGAATCAGCAAGGTTATCAGGCTGTTCTGAATTTATTGAAGATTTGCCAGAAGGTTACGAATCAGAAATTGGAGATGATGGTGTATTGTTATCAGGCGGTCAAAGACAAAGACTTGCTATTGCTAGAGCTTTTTATAAAGATTCACCAATAATAATTCTTGATGAGGCAACATCTGCACTAGACACTGAATCAGAATTAATTGTCCAAGAAGCATTAGAAAAATTAATAATTGATAGAACAACAATTGTTATTGCTCACAGATTATCAACAATCGAAAATGCATCTAAAATCATTGTTCTTGATAATGGATCTATTGTGGAAACTGGAACACATTCAGAATTAATTGAAAATAAAGATATTTATCATTCTTTATATAAGAATAAATTTGAAGATTCACCTGAAGCAGAAAGAAGAACTTCAAAATCTGTTCAACTTTTCATGCCAGAATATGAGGATGAGGATTCATCAAGTTTTGTTGTAGATAGTTGGTATAAAAAAAGTTTATGGCTTTATTTGCTTTATCCTTTTTCTCTTATTTTTTCATATTTAACCTCTAGAAGAAGAAAAAGATATCTTAATAATAAAAATGCATCTTATAAATCTGAAGTCCCAATCATAGTTGTTGGAAATTTAACGATTGGAGGTACTGGGAAGACTCCACTTGTTAAATACATTGTTACTGAATTAAAAAATAGAGGATATAGGCCAGGAATTGTAAGTAGAGGCTATGGTGGAAAATTTAAAGAAACTCTTAAGGTATCAACCGATACTCCAGTTAAAGAAACCGGAGACGAAGCTCAAATTTTAGCTAAGTTAGATGTTCCATTTTATATGGATAAAAATAGAGTGAGGGCTGTAAAAAAACTTACTAAAAATCATGAATGTGATGTGATAATTTCTGATGACGGACTTCAACATTATAAAATGGGGAGACATATTGAAATTGCAGTTATAGATGGCAAAAGACGTTTTGGGAATAACTTAACTTTTCCTGCCGGACCACTCAGAGAAGCCTCTAAAAGAATAAATACAGTTGATTTTATTGTAAATAATAGCGGCCCTACAAATGAGGATGAATATTTAATGAATATTAGCCCAAC
>CACMIG010000008.1:0-26147 GCA_902613705.1 uncultured SAR86 cluster bacterium
AGATTTTGAAAACAAGATTAAATAAAGGCTCACTTGATGTTGAAGTAATAAAAAATGAGAAATAAGCTTAAAAATTCCTCTCTTTGTTCTATGTGTTTAATTTCTCTTTTCATTAATGCGGAGAGATTTGGTGATCCTGGCGAAATAATTGCTATAAAAGCTTCAAGTAATGATCTTGATAAATACTTAACAGTCGAAATTGGTGAATCTCTCTATAAATTGATACCACTGCCATTTGAAAAACAAAATGATTCAATAAATGTAGATGGTGAAAAAATAAATATTAATCAAAAAGATTTTGGTGAATCTAGAATTACTATTGAAAACATTTCTATGGTTAATCTAAGTAAAGAAGATTCTGATAGGGCTTTTAAAGAATCTAAAATTATACAAAAAGCACTCAATAACTATTCAAAATTTTTAGTGCCTGATTTAAATTTTATTAATCCTGTTGAGGGTATTATCTCAAGCAGATATGGTAAAAAGAGATATATCAATGATCAACCTAGATCTCCTCATCTGTCTTTGGATATTGCTGCTGCTGAGGGAACAAAAATTGTATCTCCTTCAAAAGGTAAAGTAATTTTAGTTGGTGATTTCTTTTATGCAGGAAATTACATAATAATAGACCATGGATTTGGTCTAATAAGTTCATACAGTCATTTATCATCAGTCCTTGTTGATGAAAATGAATTAATTGAAAAGGGGCAAAAAATTGGAGAAGTTGGATCAACTGGAAGAGTTACAGGACCCCATTTACATTGGACAGTGTATTTAAATAAAGTAAGGATCAATCCAGAATCAATTATTCAAGAAAACTTTTTAGAAAGCCTGCTTTAAATCCAATAAGATGTCGTTGAGCGCATCTTTTGTTTGAGGTCTAAATAATGAGAGTGATAATTCGCCATTAGGATTTATGAAAAAAGTAGCTGGAACTGCTGGAGGTGTTTGAATACCCCAAATATCTCGAGGATGAGTCACCAACGAAGGAACTTCTATATTAAATTTTTTTGCAATTGGTGCTAAATCTTCTTGATCAAGTTGATCAAAGTTAAAAGTGAATACAAATATATCTTTATTTTCATGCGCAAACTCATTAAGTTCTGGAATTTCTTTTATGCAAGGCGCACACCAGTCAGCCCAATAATTAATAACAACCCAGCTACCTTCAAGCTTGGTAAGATTAGTATTTGATCCATTAAATACTTCAATATCATTTTTTTGACATGCAAAGAGAAGCAACAAACAGAAAAGTTGTATAATTTTAGACTTCATCGCGTACATAATATAATTAAAACTTTAAATGTAAACATGAAAAATAATTTTTTATTAGTATTATTTTATTCTGCATCTGGATCAGTTAAAAATTTAGCACATGCTATTGCGGATGGTATTGAGGATGTTGGTTTAGATGTTCGCCTGAGAACAGTTCCAAAAATATCATCAAACGTTGAACAAATTGAAGAACACATTCCAGAATCAGGCGAAATCTACTGTACCAAGGATGACTTAATTAATTGTAGTGGTCTTGCTTTGGGTTCTCCAACTAGGTTTGGTTCAATTTCATCTCCATTAAAGTACTTTTTGGACTCTACAGGTGATTTGTGGGCAACAAATGCATTGGAGAATAAACCTGGAATAGCATTTACATCTACAAGCTCTATGCACGGTGGTCAAGAAACAACTCTTTTTAGTTTAATTACTTTCATGTTACATCATGGAATGGTTGTAGCTGGAACACCCTATTCTATTGATGAACTGAATAAAACAAAGTCAGGTGGAACACCTTACGGCCCCTCTCATGTTGAAAATTTTAATTCCTCAAATGAATTAACAAAAGACGAATATGATATTGCAAAAAAAACAGGATCAAGGCTTGGAAAATTAGTAATGAAAATTGATGATTAGTATTAATAATTACAAACTACTTTTAAATTTAACATTTATATGTTTGTTTATTTCAAAATTTATCAATGTTATTCAACAAAGAATAGATATATTTATGTACATCTTTTGGGCACTACCAATATTAATTTTTTACATCTTTATAAACAAATTGGTTATTAAAGCCTATCAATGGTTTTGTTTTTTGTTGATCATATACTTTCTATCCTGCTCATTGAGAGTTTTTGGAACAACCCCATTCTGGTTAGATATTCTAGAATTATTTCTAATATCCTCTCTGTTTATTAGCGCCATGTATGGACCAAGAATTATAAATAATATGGACTAAAATGCGTTTACTTAGAACTATATATGACATATCATCATAGTCTTTTTTTGGAGTAATTATTAATGAGCAAAGTTCAATCAGTATGGTCAAAAGCAGATAAATTTTTAACATTATCAAGAAAAATTATTATTAATTTATTTACCGTTGTTGTCCTTATAGTGATTACATTCTCACTGATAGGTGGAATCGGTTCATTTTTTTCTGAAGAAGAGAGCATTTCAACAAAAGATAAAGTTTTATGGTTTAAACCAGTTGGAGTAGTAGTAGATAGTTCTTCAAGCTCGTCGACATCTCTTGATGCTCTTATTCTTGGTTCAACTGATATACAACAACATGAATTAGAAGATCTAATCAAGGTTTTAGAAAATGCAGCTGATGATAAAAACCTTGCTGCAATTTATATAAATGTATCTGAACTTGGAATGTATTACGCTTCAGCATTTGAAATTGCCAATGCAGTTAAAAATATTAAAGACAAAGGCAAAAGAGTAATAGCTTATGGTCAAAATTTTGGAAACAATGCTTTCTTAATAAGTTCACAAGCAAATGAAATTATATTGAATAAATATGGTCAAGTATCTTCCTTTGGTTTTTCAAGAAAAAGAGAGTACGTAAAAGATCTTTATGAAAATATTAAACTAAACCAACATGTATTTATCGCTGGAGAATGGAAAACTGGTCCAGAAAATTTCACCAGAAACACCATGTCTGAAGAGGATAAGACCCAATGGAATGAGTTTGCTAGCCCTCTTTGGAAAAAAATGACAGATTTAATGGAAAGTGGAAGAAATCTTGATACTGGAACAATTCAAAATTATGGTGACTCTTTTTGGGAATTGGCACTAGAAGAGCCAGAAGTTTCCCAAATTGCTTTTAATCAAGGATTAGTTGATATGGTTTTCACAGTTGAGGAATTAAGACATTGGTTCTTTAATGAATATCCAAATAAAGATAATGACGTAAATAAATTGCCTGACTCAATATCAATATATGACTATTTATCTACTATTGAATCTGAAGAAAATGATTCCAAGAATAAAATTGCAGTTATTAACATTGAAGGTGCTATTTCTTCTGGTGAATCTATGTACGGTATTGCGGGCTCAGATACAATTGTTAAAAATATCAGAAAAGCAATAAAGGATGATGATGTTAAAGCTCTTGTTCTTCAAGTAAATAGTCCTGGTGGCGGAGTTTATCCAAGCGAATTAATTACAAATGCACTAAGTGAATTTAAAGATACTAACAGACCAATAGTAAGCTCAATGGGAGATATTGCTGCATCAGGCGGAGTATGGGTAACAACATTATCTGATGAAATATGGGCCAAAGAGGAAACTTTGACTGGTTCAATTGGAGTTTATGGTGTGCTTACAACTATTGAAAACTTATATGACTGGGCAGGAATTCAAGTTGATGGAGTTAGTTCAACAGATGCAGCAAATTGGGATCCAAGATTTGAAATGCCTGAAAACGTTACAAGTGCAATACAAGCTTCGGTTGATGATACATACGATAAATTTGTAAATAAAGTCTCTGCTAATAGAAATATGCCCTATGAAGAGGTTCATGCTATTGCTAAGGGTAGAATATGGTCTGGAAAAAAAGCCTTACAATTAGGCTTAATTGATAAAATTGGAGAGCTAGATGATGCGATAGAATCTGCATCAGCAATGGCCGAAATTGATAACTACAAAGTAGTAAGATATTTCAAAGAATTAGATCCATTTGAAATTTTTATAAGTGAACTTCTTGATAACCTTGATATTGAATTCAATTTTGGCACTAAGTCAAAAAAAATATTAAATTTAATGAATGACCAATATAGATTTATTAACGAAGAGAAAGATGTTGATATGGTATCTTTTTGCTTTGAGTGTGAATATTTCGATACTAAATAATTTCTTTTATTAACGGTACTGTTATTTTTCTTTTTAGCTCCATCGACAGCTGATCTAGTTTACCGATAATCTCAATGAGATCTGACATATTTCTTTTTGTATATGTAACAAGATAATTAATTTCTTTATCTCCCAAATTAATTGATCTTAGTTGAGAAACAAATTTTATTGCTTCTGGTAAGTTTGCGTCACTAACAGGATAAAGTTCAATATGGTCAATTCTTTTTATTCGTGATCTTAAGTCATCTAACTCAAAATTTATTGATGACGGATTTTTACTTGAAGAAAAAATTAGTCGACAATTTGATGAAAGACAATCATTTATGAGATTAAAAATTCCAACTTCCCAATCTTTATTTGATGCAATTAAATCGATATCATCCAGGCATATAAGATCTAAACCCTCTAATGAATCTATAAAACCAGTTTCATGCTTAATTGCTTCAGAAATTGGTATGTAAACTGAAGATTTATAATCAGATGCATAATAATTACATGTAGATTGAAGTAAGAATGACTTTCCAGAGTCTTTAGCTCCATACAAAAAAATGTCATCATTATTTTTCAAAGCTAATTTAACTTCTTCATTGGGTGAATCAAAGAAAAAGTCATCAAATGTGAATTTATTCTGTTTGCTCCATGGAAATGTTAATTGTTGTGGCTTATTCATTGTGATAAGTCCTAAGATCTTTAATCCAATTATATGTATATACAACTAAACTAAGTACAGTTACAAAAATTGTAAATAAATCTAGAGCAAATAATGCAAAATCTATGTCTAGAATTTCTTTAAGGAAAATAATTGCAATATAGATTATTTGTAAAGTAGTTGTTAACTTGCCAAGAAAGTTTGGTGTAGGAGTATCAGATTCAATAATTGTCATTCGAATTGCTGCACCTAAAAGAATAGCAATATCTCTACTAATGAAAATAACAAAAATATAAAATGGAATAAGTTGATTAAGCCATAATATAAAGATAGATCCTGATAAAAGAATTTTATCTGCAACAGGATCTAAAAGAGTACCAAGCTCAGTTTGCCAATTCATTTTTCTAGCAATAAATCCATCTAATCCATCAGTGACTGAGGCAACAATAAAATAAATAATACTTATTTCAAAATTTCCTAAATAAATATTATTTAATATTGGATAGACTAAAGCTATTCTTACAATTGTCAGTAAGTTTGGAATAAATATAAAATACTTTTTCATCTAACAAAGTTAATATTTATCTCGGAACTATCTTTATATTGACTGACAATCTCCAAAAAATTACTTTCAGATATTTCTTTAACAATTGAATCAAAGTCACCATAGATGCCTAATTTGTAAAAAATAGTATCTATATTAAATCTACTTATTTCTATGTCTCTCAATCCCACAAGGTTCTCAATGACCTTACGTGATCTTTCATAATCTTGAAAAGAATTTATATTTGCTACTGAAATGTTGATTATTCCTTTTTTTGATATATTTATTGCATTTTCTTTAAGCATTTTATTTATTCTAATATTTGTATATGCTTTAAATTCTTCAATAAAAGAATCAAGAAAATCTTTATTATCTATGGTTAAGTTTATATCACCGCCTATCGACCACTTGTCAATTCCTGTTTTAGATATATTAATTTTAATTAATTCATCATAAATATATTTTTCATTAATGATATCCTCTAGATCAATGAGTCTCTCATAATTACTCATTTGATTAATATCAATTAATTCAAGCTCTGGTAGTTCAAGAAAAATTGCTCTTGAATTAGATTTATTCTTTAAATAATTTTTTAATAGATTATCAAGTTTGGAGTTATTACGTGAATTTGTTAAATAATATGGCTCCCCGGTACCTGAATCAACCTCTATAAGAAACAATAAAATAGGCCTTGAATTACTTAATACTGGAATGGATAGCTCGTTAAAAACTTCAATCAATAAGACTTTGTTAAAATTTACTTCTAAATAGCTTTCATTACCTATGTTCTTAATGGAGTAGCTTTTAATAAAATTTTTTCTTGTATTACCAGCATTGATGATTTTCCATATATTTGAGGGAGAATCACTACCGCTTAATCTATAAATCATGGTATTAAATGAATTGTTTATAGATTTCTCAACTTGAGACATGCTCTCTATTGGTTCGAAAACTACAAAAAGTTTGTCAAACTCCTTTCCAAAGCACGTATTAGAAAAGATAATAAGGCATAGTAAAGTATGTTTTAAAAATCTCATATTTTTTTAGTATATGAAGGTATTTTAAATGACAAAAGAAATTATAGAAAATGATCCATACAAATTAGCCGGAGTTGATATTGATGCTGGTAACAGCCTAGTTGATAAAATTAAAAAAAGTGTTGCCGCATCTCATAATAAGAATGTCTTAGAAAATATTGGAGGCTTTGCAGGAATGTATGAGCTAGATAGAGATATTGAGAATCCAGTTTTAGTTGCATGTACAGACGGGGTTGGAACAAAAGTTTCACTTGCTCAGCAGTACAATGATTTATCAGGCATTGGTCAAGATCTTGTTGCTATGTGTGTTAATGATTTAATTGTATGCGGAGCAAAGCCTCTATTTTTTCTGGATTATTATGCGTCATCTAAGCTAGATGTTAATGAAGCAGCTACTGTTGTAAAAAGTATTGCTGATGCATGTATCGAATCTAATTGTGCCCTTTTAGGAGGTGAAACTGCTGAAATGCCTGATCATTATATTAGTAATAATTTCGATCTTGCTGGATTTTCAGTTGGATGTGTTAGCAAGGATAATATAATTAAAAATGATAACGTCATGTGTGGTAACGTATTGATAGGAATCGAATCAAGCGGTCCACATTCAAATGGCTTCTCTTTAATAAGAAAGATCATTAAAGAATCCAAATTAACCGAAGAAGAAAAAACAAAAATAGCTAAAAAATGTCTTAAGCCAACTTTACTTTATCCCAGATTGATTATGGAGTTAATTTCAAAATATAAGATTAATTCCCTTTCACATATTACAGGAGGCGGTCTTACTGAAAATCTACCAAGATCAATAAAAAATGACCTTTGTGTAGAAATAGATACTAATTCGTGGGAAATGCCAGATATTTTTAAATGGTTAAAAGAAAATGGAAAAATATCTGACAATGATATGTATAGAATATTCAATTGTGGAATAGGCATGGTGCTTTTTGTTAATAAAGACGAAGTATTAAGTATATCTGCAAGAATAAAAGAATTAGAAATGAATAGTTTCGTCATTGGAAAGGTCAAAAATAGAAAGGAAGAATCTTCTGTAATATTTGTCTAAATACTTAAAATGAAAAAAATAGTAGTCTTGATATCAGGCAGTGGCTCTAATTTAGAAGCAATTATAGAATCATGCGCTGCAAAAAAGATTAACGGAAAGGTTATTCATGTAATATCTAATAATCCCGATGCTTTAGGAATTACAAGGGCATCAAGGTTTAATATTGCATCAAAAATTATTGATCATAAAAAGTTTTCATCAAGAATTAATTTTGAAAATTCGTTAGAGGAGTTCTTAGATACACTCAGTCCAGATTTGATTGTTTTAGCAGGTTTCATGAGAATACTTGGAACTAAAATTACATCTAAATTTTCCAATAAAATGATCAATCTTCACCCTTCTCTTCTTCCTGCCTATCCCGGATTACATACTCATGAAAGAGTTCTTGAAAATAAAGATCCTCGTCATGGCATTTCAATACATTATGTTTCATCTGAATTAGATGCTGGTCCATTAATTGCACAAGGATTTATTGAAATAAGCAAAGATGAAACTTTAGAAAATATTATTAAACGTATTCATAAGATTGAGCACTTGTTGCTACCAGAAATTATAAATGAGATTTGCAATGAAAATATTTATCTAGATAATAATGAAGTTAAATATCGAAATATTAATTTACACAACCACAAATTTATTAAAAAAAGTTATGAAATCTAATGTAATGCATTTTCTTTTGTTGATTTTTATATCAATCAATGCACTTTCGTCTGAAATACCTCCCTATTCCGCAAAATATAATTTTGAATCAGAAGAAATATCAATTTCTGGAGTAAGAGAATTTTACAAAACTGAAAATGGCTACGAAATGAGATTCAAGGCGTCAAATCTATTTGCAAGTTTATTTTTTTTATCTAAGTTTGAAATTGAAAATGGCAAAATTATTTCAGATTCGTATGAAATAAAAATCAGACCAAAATTTCTAGATAGAGATCAATACTTAAATTTTGATTATGAGACTATGGAAGTTAGCTCTGAAGGAATTAATAAGTGGGTTGCATCTTTGAAAGATAATTTAGTATATGATCCTTTAAATGTTCAAATTATTATAAGAACAAACGTAAAACATGGTCTAAAAAATTTCAAAATTAATATTGTAGATATGGAAGAAGGAGGATCGAAATCATACGAATTTAATGTTGTTGGGCTTGAGGAATGTATCTTCAATGGAGAAACGTTACAATGCGTAATACTTGAAAGATCAAGATTAAATAGTGATAGAAAGGTAACTTATTATCTTGCTGAAGAGCTCGAACACATGTTTATTAAAATAATTGATGCAAGTCCTGAAAGGACAAATACATTAACGCTTTTAGAGGTTTTAAGTCTTGGGTAAAGTAACGCCAGTTTGTCCTTGATATTTTCCATCACGATCTTTATAACTTATCTCACACTCTTCATCTGATTCAAAAAATAGCATTTGTGCAACTCCCTCTCCGGCATAAATTTTTGCAGGAAGATTTGTTGTATTTGAGAACTCAAGAGTAACATGACCCTCCCATTCAGGTTCAAGTGGAGTTACGTTTACAATAATTCCACATCTTGCATATGTTGATTTTCCTAAACACACAGTGAGAATATTCCTAGGAATTTTAAAGTACTCAACGGTTCTAGCTAAAGCAAAAGAGTTTGGAGGAATAACACAAACATCTGAATTAATATCCACAAAACTTTTTTCATCAAATGACTTAGGATCGACTATCGCAGAATGAATGTTTGTAAAAACTTTAAATTCATTGGAGCATCTGACGTCATATCCATAACTAGAAACTCCATAAGAAATAAGTTTGTCGCCATTATTATCAAGCCTTACTTGATTTTTTGAAAATGGATCAATCATACTGTGCTCCTGTGACATTTTTTGAATCCATTTATCTGATTTAATCGACATCTATTTCTATCCTTCCTTCTATAGCCCGAGCAATTGTAGTTCCATCAACATACTCTAACTCTCCTCCGATTGGAATACCATAAGAAATTCTTGAAACCTTTGCACTTTTTATGTGATCTTTTATAAATATTGCTGTTGCATCGCCTTCTACAGTACTACTAGTTGCAAGGATTACTTCTTTTACTTCATCATTATTAGTAATGTTTAATAGATCATCAATACCCAAATCTTCAGGTCCAATACCATCGATTGGAGAAAGCCTTCCTAATAAAACAAAATATCTACCTCTAAAGCCACCAGTTGATTCAATAGCTAATACATCTGATGGGCTCTCAACAACACAAATACTTTTTGTATCTCTAGTTGAATCAGAGCAAACTCCACATAAATTATTTGATGTAAGCATTCTGCAGTTTGAGCATCTTTGAATACTTTCGATGGCATTGGATAGAGTATTTGCTAATATGCTAGCACCATCTTTATTCCTATCAAGTAAATATAATGCCATTCTTTGAGCAGATTTTTTGCCAACACCAGGTAATATAGTCAATGCATTTATGAGTTCATTTAACAGATCTTGGTTCATTTTATTTAGAGGGTTTAATGGTTTCTGGTTTTATCTTTCCATTAAATTTTTCAACGAAATCTTTTATTTCTTTATCTTTATTTATTTGATCTTTTGCCAAGTTTTCTTCTTGCTCTATTTTACTTTCATTTAATTGGATTGGAGAATTAATTACATCTCCTATCTCAATTTTAATATTAATTTTATTTGAAAATATACTTTCCATGGTAGTCTTAAATTCAGTCATAATATTCTCAGGGACTTCACCTAAATTTAAATCTGCATTTAAAATCATACCTTCATCATTATGTGAAAATAACGACATATTTCCAAAATAATTTCTTGCAAAAGGGCTTAGTTCCAGAGAATTAAATAATTTCACCCAATCTTCATTATTGATAAGGAACTTTTTGTTGCTTGATTCTTCAGACTTAGGTCTGTTAGCTTTTTTTATTTTTTTATCAACTTTTTTTAGACTTTTTTTTTCTGAATTACTTGAAGTAGTGTCTTGGTTGTTTTCTGAAAGTTTCTGAAGGGGATTGAAAGTAAGCATCCTTAATAAACAAATTTCAAGGCATTCTTTGGGGCTTGGATGTACAGAAAATCTAGTAAAAGAATTCATGCCGATTTCGTATAAAAGTTGACAAAATTCTTTGTCAATTTTTTTTGATATGTTTTTTATATTTTCACTGTCTGAATTACTTAAAACCTGTTCAAGAGAAACTTGATGAAGTATGCTTATCAAATCGCGAAGAATAACATCATATTCTGGTAATAACTGTTCAATTTCCGCTAGTTTGTCAAAAACTTTCTTACCATCTCCATCGACTACGCCTTCTAGAAGCTCAAATAAAAGTGAATCATCGATTGTTCCCAACAATTTCTTTACTTCATTGCTATTAAGCTCTCCATTACCATGCGCTATTGCTTGATCAAGAATCGTCAAAGCATCTCTTACAGATCCGTTTGCAGATTTTGATATTAATTGAGGACTCTCATCATCATGTTTGATTTTTTCTTTTTTAAGTATCTTATTTAAGTGGTTGTTCAGCATTTCTTCATTAACTGTTTTAAGGTTTAGCTGTAAACACCTTGATTGAACTGTTTTTGGGATTTTTTCTGGATTGGTTGTTGCAAAAATAAATACAACATGTGGTGGTGGTTCTTCTAAGGTCTTTAAAAGAGCGTTGAAACTTGCAGGTGAAAGCATATGAACTTCATCGATAAGAAAAATCTTATATCTACCTTTGGCAGGTTTATATTCAACTGTTTCTATTAAGTCCCTTATTTTCTCAACTTGAGTATTGGATGCAGCATCAATTTCTAAAAAGTCAACGCTTCTTCCAGCACTTATTTCAATAGTATTAGAACATTTATTACACGGTACTGATGTTGGTTTGGTCTTACTCTCACAGTTTAAACATTTTGCTAAAATCCTCGCAATAGTAGTCTTGCCAACTCCCCTTGTACCTGAAAATATAAATGCCTGATGAATTTTTTCAGACTCAATACTGTTTACCAAAGCCCTCACGACATGCTCTTGACCAATAACTTCTTCAAAGCATGAAGGTCTATATTTTCTAGCTAAAACCTCATAAGACATAGCATTGAATCATAACATGTCATTACCAAAAACTGATTCGATTTCTTTAAATCTAAAGCCTCTATTTTGTAGAAAACTTTTTTGTTTTAATTTTTCTTTGGTATCAGGACTAGGTCCATCTTTAAATTTTTTTAAAAAAGCTAATTTAGCAGCCGATTCCCAATCGCCCTCTTCAATAATTACACTATTTGTTACCGATTCATCAACACCTTTTGATGACAATTCAAAAGCGATCTTTTTAGGCCCAAATCCCTTTCTTTTTCTAGCTGATACATAAGCTTCAGCATATCGCATATTATTTACTAAGTTATTATCACTAAGTTTTTCAATAACAGATTCTATTATTTCTTTATTTTCAAAGCGTGCAGATAGCTTTTCTTTAATTTCTTTAAATGAATGTTCTCTTCTCGATAATAAATCTAGAGATTTGTTATATATGATATTGAATAGATCATCTGACATTATTCAAAAGGAATAACTCTTGATTTTCCATTTCTTTTTATGATTCTTACTTTTTGACCGGTATTATATGAAAAATTACCAAGCTCTTGGATAATGGAAACAAAGCTACCAGACTCAGTCTCTATCAATAATTCAACTCCATCTTTCTTAGTTACTGCTGAACCAATCTCAGATCCAATAGCTGAACCTACCAAACCTCCCAAAACTGATGCAATATCTGATTCTGGTTCTGAATCTGTTGTATTTTTGCCAACAACTGCCCCAATAGCTGCACCAGCAGCAGCACCAACCTCTCTATCACCTTCAATTGTTACCCTTGAAACATCCCTAATTGTTCCAAAAACCACATACTGTTGTTTTTGAGCATCTGATCTTGAAACAACATCCGGTTGCAATGAATTATTTACACAGGAGGATATAATAAAAATAAGCGCTATTAATAAAAAATTTTTCAAGATTCTTCGCCTTTAGATAATTTATAGTGTCTAATAAGATCATCTTTTATAACATAATATTTTCTATTTTTCTCAAAACCGTCTAAAAGCTTTACTTCATATATCTTTTCAAAATGTTTGGAGCTTAAAATTTCAATCCTGTCGCCTTTATTTAATCTAACTAAGTTTCTTGAATCTATAATAGAGAACCTATCCCAATCTGAAAATATTCTTGCTTGATAGGTGTTATATGCATCACTAGAAAAGTAATACAAAACCTTACTTGTTGAAGGATTCAGTTTATTGCTTATTGATTCTAGATACCATGTTTGACCCTGCTCAATAGACGGCAATGCTTCTTTTGCATTAAAAATAGCAGTGAAAGAAAATATAAATGTAAGCAAAATAAATTTGGTTTTCATAATAATTTTGACAATTGATGTTTAAAAAAGTTCTTATATAAGGATATTTTAAAATTACAAAAAAATAAAGGTTGAAAAACTTAATAATGGCTATAAATATATACTGATGAAGATGCCATAACGGATCTTCGCTTTAACAAGTGTATGCTTTTTTCAGATACACATTTATAAAGTCGCTTTTAAGGAGGACTATTATGATACTTAACTTTACAGACCCATTTTTCACAACACGTGTACTAGGGTTCGAACCTTTATTTGATAGATTGCAAAGACTATCTGAGTCTAACGATAGATCATCAAGCTATCCACCATATAACATTAGCAAAGATGGTAATTATTTTGCCATTGAGATTGCTGTAGCTGGATTATCAAAAGATGATATCCAGATAGAGCTCGCTGAAGGTGTTCTTTCAGTAAGCTACGATGGGCCAACAACTGAAGTTGTTAATGGTGAAAATAAGGTTGTTTATCAAGGAATTGCTCAAAGAGCATTTAAACAGCAATTTACCCTTTCTGAGGATGTTGTTGTTCAAGGCGCTGAACTAGTTAATGGTTTATTAACTATTAGTCTTGAGAAAATTATTCCTGATGAAAAGAAACCTAGGATGATTGAGATCAAATCACCAAAAAGAATCTCAAGTAAATAACTTTTATAATGTGAAATGGGGTGCATAATGCACCCCAAATGTTAAATAGGATAAAATTATATTTAATGAAATTTCTTAAGATATCCTTTCTATTATTATTTTGCTTAGCAATAAATGCGGTGACTGTTGATACCGGTCATGCAAATGTCTCGTTGGTAAAGTTTGAAAATGTAGACGAAGCTCAAAGCCAAACTCTAATTGGTATTAGAATGGATATGCAAGAGAATTGGCATACCTACTGGAAAAATCCTGGTGATTCAGGAGGCCCAATAAAAGTTAAATGGTCTCATGACGACAGTATTTCAATAAGTGAGTTATATTGGCCAACCCCAACTTTAATCCCATATGAGCCACTTATGACATATGGATATAAGAATTTTGTAATTTTTCCTTTTGAAATTAACAATTCCAGCAATGTGAATTCACATATTGAGGCAAATATTGATTTTTTAATATGTGATGATATTTGTGTCCCAGAAAAAGCATTTATCAAAGCAAATCTTAATGAAATTAAAAACGATGCTTCGCTGTATGATTGGTTTTTAAAAGTTCCATCTCAGACACTTCCTGTGAAGGCATCAGTTGATAGTGAGTTTATAGATATAAGATTTTCTTGGCCTTTTGATGTTAGTTCTGCGATATTTTTTATCGACAATCAAGATATCGCTGAACATGCTGCAGATCAAAATCTTATTAAAGAAGAAAATAATTATCTGCTTAAGATTAAAAAATTAGATGATGTTAAATCTCTTGAATATTTATCTGGAGTATTATCTATTAACGATAAGGAGAGTTTTATAATTGATGCTGAAATTGAAAATGCTACTCAAAACTCTCTGAATATTTCATTTTTACAAGCTTTAATTTTTGCGTTTGTAGGTGGCTTAATTTTAAATTTAATGCCATGCGTTTTTCCAATAATTTCATTAAAAGTTCTAAGTTTTGTTTCAATGAGCAACCAATCTCCATCAAAAATTAGAGCTCATGCCTTATCATTTTGCGCTGGAGTGATTATTTCATTTCTGCTTATTGGATTTGCAATGATTTTTCTTAAACAAGCTGGTTTATATTTGGGCTGGGGATTTCAATTACAGTCACCGCTTATAGTTGGATTACTCAGTTTGTTAATGTTTGTAATTGGTTTAGTGCTTCTAAGCGATATAAATATAGGTTCATCATTAACTAGACTTAGAGGTATAGGAACCAGCGGAAGTTTAGTTGGCTCCTTTTCTACAGGTATTTTAGCTGTTATTGTTGCCTCACCATGCACAGCACCATTTATGGGCGCAGCACTTGGTTATGCATTAATTCAACCCTCTGGAATTACATTACCAGTCTTTTCTGCACTAGGTCTAGGTTTTGCTTTTCCTTATTTTGTATTATCAGCCTCTCCAAGTTTAATAAATTATCTACCGAAACCGGGAAATTGGATGGTTGCTTTGAAAGAATTTTTTGCATTTCCCATGTTTGCGACATCCATATGGTTGATATGGGTGTTTAGCGTTCAAACATCTTCCAACGAAGTGATTTTTCTTTTAATGACAATTCTTATGATTTCGTTGTTAATATGGATTGCTGCAAAACTTAATAAATCAAGCTATAGATTTGTTATTTTTGTTATTGCAGCTTTTGTAATTTTCTTTCAATTCAGGGATATTCCTTCAAACGAAATACAATCTACAAATGCCTTAAAACTTGAAAGTTACGATTATGTTCAATGGAATAAAAATATAGAAAATGAATATAAAGACAAAAATCAAGCTTATTTAATTAATTTTACTGCTGCGTGGTGTATAACATGCCAAACAAATGACAAAATTGCCTTATCAAGACCAAATGTTAAAGAATACATTTATGAAAATAACATCCAATATATTGTTGCTGATTGGACTAACAAAAATGATGAAATTCTAAAAACTCTTGAATCCTATGATAGAAATGGAGTTCCATTATATATTTTTTGGAAACCAGGAATGAGCGAGTCAAAAATTTTACCTGCAATTTTAACAGAGAAGATTTTGTTAGAAAGTTTCAACAACTCTTAAATAATAATATAATTCGAATTTATAAATTTAACAGGGAATAATATGTTTGGTACACCTTTTGAAATATTTGGCACAGTTCACCTTATAACTATATTTTCAGTGATTATAGTTTCAGTATTTTTACCAAAATTTTATAAAAATAAGTCTGAAAGTGATAAATCACTTATGAGCAAAATAATCGCAGGAATAATAGCTGCACATGTCATTATTTCACCATATAAAGATCTTTATCTATTGGCAAATCCCTATGATTGGAGAGAAACAATTCCACTTCATATGTGCGATCTCTCAGAAATATTTCTAATTTGGTTTTTATTAGGTGGGCCGAGGATTCTATATCTGTGTGCATTTTTTTGGGGCTTGGGTGGAGCATCTATGGCAATTCTTACACCAGACATAAGTCATCATGATTTAGATTACATATTTTTTATGATTGGTCATGGAATGATTATTGTTGGAATAATGTATGCAACAGTTTCTCTTGGTAATAGACCTTATGCAAAAGATATATTAAAAGTGTCAGCAATAACTGCTTTTATATTATTGCCAATAGTCTATGTGATTAATTTTATGTTAGGTGATCCTGCAAATTTTTGGTATTTGATGGCTAAACCAGATGGTGCTTCTCTAATGGATGTATTTCCAGAACCGCCATTGCATTTGTTAGTGACAACGCCGCTAGCAATAGCAGTTTTTTACTTAATATATTTACCTTATTTTATAAAAGATAAAGCTACAAGATAGCTCATAATTTTGCTTAAATTTATAAAATGAACATAAAATAACAACATTATTATGGAAAATTTTATAAATCTTATCTCTGAAGTCTGGAATACAGGATTCTTAGGTATTGATCTAGGATCAATAATTTCTTCTTTGTTGGTTATTTTAATAGCATTTCTTTTTAGAGGTTTTATTATTTCAATAATTCTTAATTCTCTTGAAAGACTGGCCAATAAAACAAAATCAAAGATAGATGACGAAATTCTTAATGCATTAAGAAGGCCAATTGGATTAGTGCCTATCACAATTGCTTTGTATATTTGCACTTTAATATTACCTCTATCGGGTTTAATTGGTGACATAGCAACAAATATTGTAAAAGCCTTTGTCATTTTTACTATTTTTAGTGCCCTTGCAAATAGTGTAAAACCAATATTCGCTGCCCTATCCACAAGCTCATGGCTTACAGCATCAATGCAAATGTGGCTTGAAAGAGCTTCAAAATTTATTGTCTGGGTAATTGGAGCAGCAATAATATTAGATATATTTGGTATTCAAATTGGTCCACTCGTTGCTGGTTTGGGATTGTTTTCTGTGGCAGTAGCGTTAGGCGCACAAGATTTCTTCAAAAATCTAATCTCAGGAATATTAATAATTGGTGAACATAGATTTCAGCCGGGTGACAGAATTGAGGTAAGTGGACAGCTTCATGGAATTGTAGAAAGTATTGGTTTTAGATCAACTGTCATTAGAACTTTTGATACTGCACCAATGGTTATACCTAATAAAGATTTATCTGACGTTAAAGTAATTAACCATGGTGAAATGATTAATAGAAGAATCAATTGGAAAATTAATCTTATTTACTCAACAAGTGTTGAACAACTTGAGTCGATAAGAAATGAAATAAAAGATTACATAATTAAAAGTAATGACTTTACTACAGAGGGCGATTTAGATCCTGTTGTAAGAATTGTTGAATTGGGTGGTAGCTCTATTGATTTAATGATTGTTGCTTATGCAGATCCAATGGGATTTGCTGCATTTAACGAAGTAAAAGAAAACCTGATATTCAATATAATGAAAATTGTAAAGAGCAATAAATCTGAATTTGCTTACCCTTCAACTTCTCTATATGTTGAATCCATGCCAAAATAAAATTGATGAATTATGAACGATCAAATCATATTATCCTCAACTTTGATTGCTCTTCTGTGTTTATTTATATGGGGAAAGATCAGATATGATGCGCTAGCCGTTGGTGCATTATTTGTTTTAGTAGTTCTTGAAATAATACCTGCCAATGAGGCTTTTGCTGGATTTGCTCATCCTGCTGTTATTACAGTCGCACTTGTTCTTATAATTAGTCAAGGTTTAAGTAATTCAGGTATAGCAGGTCTTGTAGGTAAGCTTATTGGAGGTAGGGAGTTTACAGAGATCCAATTTATGATTTCTCTCCTATTAATAGCTGCTGTTTTGTCGTCATTTATAAATAATATAGGTGCATTAGCAATTCTCTTACCCATAACACTTAATATATGTCAAAAGATGGAATGGCATCCCTCTAAGTACCTAATGCCCTTAGCCTTTGCTTGTATTTTAGGTGGAATGAATACCGCAATTGGAACTCCACCAAATATAATAATATCTGAATACAAGGCATCTATATCAAGCTCTGGGTTTAATTTTTTTGATTTTTCGTATGTTGGTCTAGTAGTAACAATAATTTGCGTTCTTTTCATTGCTTTTATTGGAAATAGATTAATTTTTTTAAGAAAAGAGATGCCTTCAACTGAGCATTTAATTGATCTTAAAGGGTACTTATTTGAGGTGCTCGTAAATGAAAAAAGCTCTTCAATTGGCATGACTTTATATGCATTTAAAACACAAGCTGGAGAAGATACAGAAATCCTCGGAATAGTATCCGAAAATGGCTCAATCAAGAAAGTCCAAAATAATATGAGAATTAAAGCAGGACAAATATTGGTTATTAAGACTCCTCCCGATGATCTTGCAAATATTTTAGATATTTTTGATTTTTCCATTCCAAAAGAACTTCATTCATTTGACGAAGATGATCTTGAAGAAATTGAAGTCATGATCACTCCCGGTTCTAGATTGATTGGAAGAAAGTATGATTTTTTTCAAAAGCTCGCTTTTGAAGAGTTAAATCTTCTTGGACTATGGAGAAAGGGTTCAAAATATAGAACCAGACTTACTAGAGAACAATTTAGAGCCGGTGATGTATTACTACTAGGAGTTAGAGATCTCGCTGAAGAAGATGTCTCTAATAAAATTAAACATTTAGGTTTAATGCCCCTAAGACAAAGAGAACTTCAAACAATACCAAGTAGAAGTAGGCTTGTTAAGGGGCTGTTATTCTTTTTGTTATCAATCTTTTTAGTCTCATTCAACTATTTAAGTGCGGCACCAGCATTTTTATTGTGTGTTTTAGCTTTTGCAAGAATTAAAATTATTGACAGTGATTTTTACAGAAAAATAGATTGGCCAATCATTGTTATGTTAGCTGCAATGATACCAATCGGAACTGCGCTTCAAACAACAGGAGTGAGTAGCTTAATTGCAACTTCAATATCCACGTATGCATCAAGCCTGAGTTTATTTTGGATACTTCTCATTATCTTAATTGTTACCATGGTAACAACCGATATTATCAATAATGCAGCAACAGCTGTAATTATGGCTCCAATATCAACTGGAATAGCACTAGAATTGGGGTATGCCATTGAGCCTTTTTTAATGGTCGTCGCAGTTGGGGCAAGTTGTGCATTTTTAACTCCAATAGGACATCAATGTAATACTGTTGTAATGGGTCCAGGTAATTATAAATTTACTGATTACTGGCGTATGGGCTTACCTATGGATATTTTAATAATATTGGCGTCTATACCAATGATATTATTTGTATGGACTTGATAAATGGATAATAGATATAAAAGATTAAATAGTGCAACTGGAGAGCCATTTCAAGCAGGCTATCAAGATGAAACTGGAAGAATTTTTCTTAGGTATCTAAATAAACAAGGTAATGATGGGTATTATCTTGAAGAATGGAAAAAAGACATTAATAGTTTTATAAACAAATCTGATGAATTAAATATTAGTTACGACTTAAATCTGCAATTGAATCAATAATTTCAGGATATTTTACATAGAATTCGTAAGATTCTCCCTTCTCATCTGTGAAAGGAGTAATCACATCTGATCCAGACTCTATAGTTCCTGAAGCTATCAACATCCTGCCAATATCAATAGCATTATCGATGCCTGCCCATCTAAGATATTTCATTATGCCCCACTTCTGAGTAGAACCATTGTCTTGTTCTGCATATTTAGAGATTCTTGTTACAACAATATCATTTTCTCTGTCCACAAAAGTATACTGTCCGAACTTTCCACTTGTATTAAATATTTTTGATTCTTCATCATACTTTGAGACCCACCAGTGGAGAGAATAATAACGTTTATAATCTGTAAATCTGCTTGGTGTCTCCCATACCACCTGAAAAGTTTCATCTACAAATTCTTTTGACACAATTTGTTCTTCATTCCACTTACCGTCTCGAGCAAATAATAAACCTAACTTAGAATAATCTCTTGCTGACATATCAACGCAACAATATGTCATCACATTTCCTTTTTCGTCTTTCCATAACTTATAGTCAGTTATACCAAGAGGTTCTAAGATTCTTTCTTCAAAAAGTACATCAGCTTTTTTACCAGTTGCTTGAAATAAAATATCACCTAATAGCATCGAATTGACATTGTTATATTCAAATTTTTCACCAGCATCTTTTTCAACACCAACTTTTTTTGCATATTGAAGATGGTCTACTTGAAAAAACATTTTTTCATGCTCGTGGGTTGGAAAATCAAGACCACTAGACATATCGAGAAGATCTCTTAAAGTGATATCTGACCTTTCGTCATCAAAATAATCTAGATAATCTGAAACTTTATCATCAAGACTATTAATCTCACCACGATCAAGCGAAATTCCAATTAACGCAGCATAATAGCTTTTAGCCATTGACCAAGATGTGCCATGAGAATCAAGATCATATCCATCAGCATATTTTTCTGAAATTATTTTGCCATTTTTAATTACAACAACTGCTTGAGTTGCATCATCTGAAAATGATAAATCCATTAATTTATCAATTTTATTCGGATTTACACCCTCTGCTTCAGGTGATGTAATATCCCAATTTTCTTTATTTGGGAAGTAATCTGCTATTACATTTAATGCAAACGGAGATAACAGTATTAATATTAAAAAGGGCCTAATATGATTGATAAATTTCATAGTAAAAATTTAAAAAATATAGTAAATATATGTTTAATATAATCATTTTTATATTTAAAGCAAATGATTGATGATATAAATTATATTGATATTTAATTATAAATAAATATAATAATGCTATGGTCACTTTATCAAAAAACTTAATCTTCTATTTAATAATTTCTTTCGCATGTTTGGATCTATCTTCAGAAACTCATACCGTTAAGATGCTTAATCAAGGCGCTACTGGAGTTATGGTTTTTGAGCCCGCATTTTTGAAAATTAATGTTGGTGATACGGTCACTTTTGAGTCCACTGATGCTGCTCATAATTCTGCATCTATACCTGGTATGATTCCATCTGGTGCCTCACCTTGGAACGGACAATTAAGCAGAGATATTTCAGTAACTTTTGAAATTCCAGGTGTTTACGGATATCAATGTACACCTCATGCAATGATGGCTATGGTTGGTGTAATACAAGTAGGTGATGATAATTCAAATATAGTAACTGCTAGGAATGTTGCAGTACAATTTAAGTCAACATTTGTAATGAATCAAACAAGACTTGACGAATACCTTTCAAAAATTAATTAATATTATTTAATAAATTTTTTGTGTAAAATTACTCCTCTTTATGGGCGAGTAACTCAGTTGGTTAGAGTGTCTGCTCGACACGCAGGAAGTCGGGAGTTCGAATCTCTCCTCGCCCACCAACTTAATTATTTTTTAATTTGATCCGCAACCCAACTTATCGACCAGTTATGACCAAGTCTTCTTCCGTTATAGGTTTTAGGTAATCTTGTTACTTTGCTACCCTCAACTTCTATAATTTGTGGATCATAATCTAGATTATTAAATGCGCCATCCAATTCTTTAATTGTTCTCCACTGAAAGAGAATAACATTATCTCTAACAAATTTAGGTGCAGCATAATTACAAATCTTATTAAAAAGACCTAATCTAAACTCAGATGGTATAGGTCCGGTTAAAGGTCCTGCCACTGCATGCAAGGTCAATGGTATCTCATTAATCCATGTCTCTGAAAACATTGCTATGATCATTGCGCCATAACTGTGGCCCATTAAAACTACCTGATCAATGTTTTTATTTTGATCTAATACACTGTTAATTTCACTAAAAAGAATTGAATAAGCTCTGTTTGGGCACAAATTATCATTGTAACGAAAGAAGCTCACTAAATTTTGCTTGTTATCTAATGTTATTAATGGATATATCCATTCATACCCCTCACTATCACTACCATGAACACCAATAAAAAGTGTATTTTGTATGTCTAATTCTTCCTCAAGATAGTGCAAACCATTATCAAGAGAGATCAAACTTCTTCCACTATTAAATACCTCTTTTAAATCAAGCTCTTTGAGAGATATATCAGATTTTATATCAAAGGAAATTATTAAAATGATCCACAAATATATTTTCATTTTTACTTTTGCATTGATAGTAGTTGTTCTTTTGTTGCAACGAGAATAGCTTTATCTTCTTTATTATTTCTTTCATCTAAAAGTTTTTCAATTTCATTGAGCGCTTTATCAACAGAGCCCCATTTTCCATCTGTATAAACTCTCTCATTAATTAAATCATCAAATCTTGTTTTAATATCATCAGGAATATCTGTTTGATATTTATTACAAATAATTCTTTCAGCTAAAAGTCGAAATCTTTCATCTTCAAAATTTCTAGAGATTTTAATAAGTTGCTCAAGATTATCGGTATGGTGAAATTCTTTCATCAGATCTTGATCTCTATAAGAAGGAAAACCACCAGAATATATGGTTCCTTCAACATAATCTGGTTCTGGAAAATTCATAATTCTATCCTCCATAGCCTGAGAAACTTGTGTGAAGAAGTCTTGATTAGACTTAACTATATCCGCTCGTCTTTGAAGCTCTTCATGAGTTATATCAAAGTGATTATTTTTTGTAAGATGTTTGCTTGAGCATATTGGAATAGTTTTGTTAATTTTATATTTTTTTAAAGGTAAGTCTCTTCCTCCAGATTGAATCATTTTATTAATTTCTGTGAAGTCTAGATCAATAATTTCATCTGGATCAAAACTCAAATCAAAGAAACAAATATCATTAGGTCTGGAGTTATCTGCACCACAAATTACAACAGGATACTTAAAAGGATGGCGCCTGTAGACCTCACCAAGAGCAAGAAATTCATCAGAATATAAAAGATTTTTAACACCCTCCTTTGTTGAAATATCCAAAAATGAATCAAAAACTTCAGGTATTTTATCTTTAATAACTTTGCATAACCCAATCATAAATTTGCAGTCTGAAATTGCATCATGAGCATCACTGACATCAATACCATGTTCATTTGCTAAATGTTCCAACTTAATACTAAAAGCAGGTCCATCTTCGAACAAGGGAATTGATATTTCGTCTGAAAAAAAAGCAGCTACATTATGAATCATCAACATTAAATCAAGTCTTCCATTTTGATTTGTATTTGTAATGTATGGCTCTAATAGATTGCACCAAAACTGCCTTCTTATGAGCTCTTCATCAAAAGCATGTCCGTTGTATGTTACAAATATTGATGGTAGGTCTATACACCACTTTTTCCATTGATGTTGAATATCTTTCATCATTTGATAATGAGAAGTATTAGATGAAAAGGAATTAATCTTTTTATTAGTTAGCATTGCTTTGGGTTGAGGGATAATCCAAGGCAAAGGTTTGCTACCAATATTCTGTTCGTCTTTAACTTTTAATGTGTTATCAGTAAAAATTGAGCCGCATTGTATTATTTGACTAAAATCTTTATGAATTCCAGTTGTTTCAGTATCGTAAAATATTAAATTGCGAGACAATTCTTTAACTCATATATTTACCAAGCTCATATCTTGCGACGGCTCTTCTATGGACTTCATCAGGACCATCAGCCAGTCTCAGTGTTCTCATATGAGCATACATAGATGCAAGTGGTGTAAGTTGTGATACCCCTTCACCTCCATGAATTTGAATTGCTCTATCTATAATCTTAAGGGCTACATTAGGTGCGTATACTTTGATTTGTGCAATTTCGCTTGCTGCAATTTTATTTCCAACTGTATCCATTTTAACTGCGGCATCCAATGTTAAGAATCTTGCGGCATTAAGTTCAATTCTTGACTCAGCTATGTAATCAAAATTTGCTCCAAGTTGTGCTAAGTTTTTACCAAATGCAACTTTATTGGGATCCATGCCCCTTTTGCACATTAGTTCTATAGCAACCTCACCTGCGCCAATTGCTCTCATACAATGATGAATACGTCCTGGCCCTAAACGACCTTGTGCAATCTCAAACCCTCTTCCTTCACCAAGTAAAAGATTTTCCTTTGGTACTCTTACATTAGTAAATTTCATATGTGCATGTCCATGAGGTGCATCGTCATAGCCAAATACATGCATCATTTTAATAATTTCTACACCCTCAGTTTCCATTGGTACAAGTATCATTGAGTGTCTTTGATGTTTTGGATTATCAGGATTAGTTACACACATAAATATGAGAATTTTACATCTTGGATCACCAGCTCCTGATGTCCACCACTTCTCACCATTTATTACATATTCATCACCATCCAAAACTGCTGTTGCTTGCATATTTGTAGCATCAGATGATGCAGTTCCAGGTTCTGTCATGCTAAAGGCAGATCTAATTTCACCATCAAGTAATGGTTTAAGCCACTCTTCTTGATGTTGCTCATTTCCATATCTTGCAATAACTTCCATATTTCCTGTGTCGGGTGCACTACAATTCATAGCCTCAGAAGCGATATGTGATTTTCCCATTTCTTCTGCAAGATGAGCATATTCATAATTGGATAGACCTGCTCCAAATTCACTCTCTGGTAAAAAAAGGTTCCAAAGGCCTTTTGCTCTTGCTTTTTCCTTTAACTCATCAATAACTGATGGATAACTGCTCCATCTATCTTTGCCAACATTAATTTGCTCATGAAATACGTGCTCTTTTGGTCTTACTTCAGAGTCAATAAAATCTTTTACTTTTTCAACTAATTCAATTGCTTCAGGTCTTAATTCAGGCATCATGAGGTTAAATCTCCCTTTATATCAAAAATTTTGTTACTATTATAAATACTATGAATAGTACTAAAGTAATTCATACTTATAATAGCTTTATGTTACTTACAAATCTATACGATCTAAATAATTATTTAGGGCAATAAAATGAAAATAAGTTCTTTTGATTTAAACCTTTTTGTAATCCTAAATGCTATCTATACAGAAGGCAGCCTCACTAAGGCTGCTGAAGTCGTTGGAATTACCCAGCCTGCCGTAAGTAATGCTTTATCAAGACTGAGGGAAAAATTCAATGACGACCTATTCGTAAGAACTGGTTCTGGAATGGTACCTACTCAGAAAACTGAAAACATGATTCAAGATGTTCAAAGTGCTTTAACTTTGATACAACAAAGCGTTAATGAGCCTGATACTTTTGATCCTTCAACAACAAAAAGAAACTTTAAATTATCGTTGGGAGATGTTTCTGAGGGAAGAGTTTTACCCTATCTAATGAAGGAAATATATAAGGAAGCTCCAAATATCTCAATTGGAAGTTATGCATATCTTAGAAGCGATCAAGTTCATGCTCTTTCTACGAATAATTTAGATTTTGTAGTTGATCCAGTTATACCAAGATCCGATGAAATCAATTCTGAGAAAGTTTTTGAGGATGATTTTGTTGTTATGCATAGAGAAGGACATGATTTATCAAAAATTAAAAGTCCAAGCGTAAACGATATACTTGAACAAAAACATCTTCATGTCTCTGGAAGAAAAAGAGGCCTTCATTTAATCGATGTTGAGCTTGATAAAATTGGTTATAGAAGAAAGGTTGCCTTGAGATGTCAACATTTTTTGATTGCTCCAACTATTATCCAGTCAACTGATCTAGTTTTAATGGGGACAAGAAGTTTTGCTAACAGAAATAATCTACCATTTGTTGAAATACCGATCGAGATTCCTTTAATGGAATACTTTTTAATCTGGCATAAAAGTGATGAAGGTGATGGTGGCCACATTTGGATGAAAGATCTTATTATAAGAGCTTTCAAAGACGCTCAAAGATAATCTAACTAAGATCATGATTAGCGGTTTTAACTATTCCGCCATCAGATGTTATGGTCTCACCAACAGTATAAGCTCCAGCTCGAGAACATAAGAAAATTGCCAATCCTGCCATATCTTCAGGAGTTCCAACTCTTTTTCTTGGATTTCTTTTTGCTATTTCAGAATAATCATAACCTACAGCTGGTCCGAGCATATCACTTGGATAAGGTCCAGGAGCAATAGCGTTAACCAAAATATTTTCTTTGACTAATTTTGCAGCCAAAACTCTTGTTAAATGATGAACAGCAGCCTTTGATGCTCCATAGGGATATGTTTCCATTGATGGAACATTTAACCCATCGATAGAGCCTATATTAATTACTCTGGATGGATCATCATCACTCGCATTTTTAGACAATAAGTTTTTAAATTTCTGTGTTAAGAAAAAAATAGACTTCACATTTAGATCCATGACCTTATCCCAGCCTTTTTCAGAGAAGCTCTCAAGAGGTTCGCCCCATGCAGCTCCTGCATTA
>CACMIG010000009.1:0-21697 GCA_902613705.1 uncultured SAR86 cluster bacterium
TGGAGAAGAGACTGAGCCATCAGGCTCGACTGTAAATCTTACTTTTACCCAACCCTCAACACCAGCAAGTAATTCATTTCTAGGATATTGAGGATTAATCCTAACTAATGGTATCACTTGAGAGTTTCCCCCTTGATTTTGTGGACCTAAAAATGCACCTTTAAAATCTGTAGGTATAGAAATATCAGGAAACTCTATATCAAGATTAGGTGCTTGAGGAGGAGCCTGAAGTTCAGGTGTTGGAAGATCTGGTGGAGGTGGTTTTTTTGGTGGTTCTGGTTTATCTGGAATGGCTCTTGTCTTTTCTTTCAAAGATGTATCTTTTTTTAATCTAATAAAGTCAACAACTCTAAATGAATTTTCATTTTTTAAGGTCTCAGAGCTTGGTTTCACAATATAAGCTAAAAGCATAAAGAAAGTGATTGCTGAAAAAAAACCAACCAATTGACCTGAGTACTTTTTAATCATTTTCCGCCGCAATTGAAATTTCAAGCACCCCAGCTAATCTAATTTGATCCATAGCCTCAACAAGCAGCCCTGTTTGTGATGCTTTATCAGCCTGTATAATAACTGCTCCCTCAGGATTTTCAGCTCTAAGTCGAATAATGTTTGGTCTGATTGCTCTCAATTCAACCTTTCTTCTATCTATGTAAATTTCGTTATTCTCTGAAATTGCAACTAAAATATTACCTTTTTCATTTCTTTCTGCTGTTTCAGCATTAGGTCTATTAACCTCAATACCAGACTCTTTTACAAATGAAGTAGTAACGATAAAGAAAATTAACATGATAAAAACGATATCAAGCATTGGAGTTAAATCTAATCCTGACTCTTCTTGATAAATCTTCTTTCTTCGTCTCATAATTCTGATATTAACGATTGTGATTTACTGTTTAGTACCGTATAGGTTAATAAACCTACGATACTTATTGCCATACCTGTCATAGTTGGTAAAGTAGCCTTTGTTATACCAGAAGCAAGAGCTCTAGCATTACCTGTTCCAAAGAATGAAACAACATCAAATACTTCAATCATCCCTGTTACAGTACCTAATAATCCAAGAACTGGACATAAAGCAATAAGTGTTTGAATAATGTAAAAATCTTTAGTAATTAGATTTTTAAAATCACACTTAAGAGCAGATAAATTTAAAGAATATAATTGATCTTTTTCAAGACTAAGTAAATTTTGCTTATATTCCGCTTTTAATATTTCTATATCTGAAAATAAAAATTTAAATTTTGCAGAAATTAAAATAAACAAATAAATGCTTATAAAAAATAATATTAAAACGACAGGTCCACCTTGATTAATAAAATTTGTATAAGTTTTGAAAACTTCGCCAATCATTTCTTTGTTTTGTTTGCGACAATACCAGATGCTTTTTCTTCAAGGAAAGAGATAATTGTTTTGGAATAGTTTTCTGCATACGAATGCATAAACAATAAAGGTGCAGCAACAATCAATCCAAGCATTGTAGTAACTAATGCCTGAGAAATACCACCAGCCATTAACTTAGGGTCACCAGTACCAAATAAGGTTATGGCTTGAAAGGTTTCAATCATACCGATAACCGTTCCCAAAAGACCAAGCAATGGTGCAACTGTGGCAATAAGTTTGATAGCTTTAACTCTAATTTCAATAGATGGTGTAATAGATTGAATTTTTTCATCTAATATTAACTCAAGCGAATCAAGTGATTCGTTAACATTATCCTTGGCAGTTTTCAGTAAAGTTCCAAGAAGATTTCCTTCGATAATATTTTCGCTTTTTTCTTGTTTTTGAATGCTTTCAAGTGTATTTCTTAAAACATATATCCTCTCACTTGCTAAAGCAACACCACCTAATCCAAGTAAGATAATTACATATCCAACAAACCCACCATCCGCAATTCTTTGAAAAAAAGTTTTCTTTTGAATAAGTTTATCTAAAATAGCTCCTCTAGTTGGATCAATGTCGACTTCAAAAACTCCCTCAGAACTATTTTGCAACTGTTTTAATTTTCTTTTACTTACCCCAGCAGGTTGAGAAGGTAAAAATTCTATTTGGTTTGTATCTATTAGATGTTTTAAAAAACTCCCGTTTTGAGTTAATGAAAAAGTTCCAATTCTAAGAACCTCAAGTTCACTATTATCTCCATCAGCAGATAAAACTTTAGTCTTAAAAGTTGTAATTGTTTCAGCATTTCTAATCTCTTTTACCAACTCTACCCATAGTGATGAAATATCTGATAAATCAGGCAATTTTTTTGACTCTGATAAGTTTTTTAAAAATAAGTCTCTATCAGGATTATCAATATTAGTAATAGAGTTTTTAAACTCGCCTCTAGTTTGACCAGAAACTTGTTTTACAACACCAAACATTTCACCAAGATTTCCTAGCTTTAAAGTTAGTTTTTCTTCAAGCTCAGAAAGTTGCTTTTCATTTTCATCGAACTCTGCAATCAATCTTACAGAAAGGTCTTCAGCTGTCTTGAGGTCGGATTTAAGTTTGTTATTAATTTTTTTGAGGTCGTTTAATTGTTTTTCCTTAGTGTTAGATCTGCTAAAGTCAAATCTTTTTTCAACATCAATCTCTGATTCTATATCAATAATTAATTGTTCTAATTTAGAAGGAACTTCTTCAAGAGAACTATCGTTTGATTCTTGAGAAACAATATTAAAATTCAAAATCAATAATGGAGCGAGTAATAGATATTTATTCATTATATTCTCTCCACTGGAAGCTTGAGCAATGAAGGCGGTAACTCCTTTCTTGCAATTTTTAATGCAACAACCAATTCATTATCAATTCCTCTTTTCTTGATCCATTTACCCTGACTTTTACTGTACATAGCAGTATTTTTCCCATCTGAGGTTCTTGCGTATAGACCAACTCTTCCAAGCCTGAATACCTCAACATTGAATGTTTCTGAATCAATTAGAATTTCATCTCTGTAAGCTTCAATAGTTCTGCCATATTCATTTTCTATTTGATATGCTTCAAATACTCTTCTAAATTTTTCTGAAGTAGAAACATTTGATTGAACCAAGATATCTTTTAAGTCATCAATTCGAGAAAGTCTTTCTGTTAACAAAAAAGGAGTATCATTTTCTACAATTGAGCTTAAAGTATTTACCATTTCTTCAAGTTTAGGAAGAATACCCCTATTCGTTTTGTCTAATTCAGCCATTTGCTCATTAATTGAAACTATTTCAGCTTCTTGAGATTCAATTAATTCTTGTAGTTGTCTATTGTATATGTTGGTTAAATCAAGCTGTTGAGATAAAAACTGTATATCTCCTATTAATATGATAATTTGATTATCAATATTATCTATATATGATTGCCTATCAGCTGCTGCATTTGATGATGAGGCCTCTATTTCAATCGCTTTTTCCATTAACTCTCTATCATTAACGGTTTCATCTTGATTTGTTTCTTGTCCAACCAAAAATGGAACGGTTAAAAGAGTAATAAATATCTTTTTTATATCCATAATATGTACCTAATTATATTAGATATTTGTAAAAACTTCAGTCATATAAAAAAATCCCCTCAAATGAGGGGATTTTAAAGCTCTATTTTGTCTTAGAATGTATACCTATATGTTAAGAACAACTCTCTACCCACTGGTGAGTAGTAGTATGTAGCAAACCAAGGCCATCCAAGGTCAACATTCTTTTCAGGAATATCATCCATTAAGTTTGAAACACTTAGGGCAACAAAATGACCATCATCGAAATCATATCTAACAAATGATCCAATGTCATAGTAAGGATCTATTTTTCTTGGATTACCATAACTATTTGGTCCTCTTTCATTCCAAGTACTTGAATAGTTCATAGAACCAATTCTAGAAGTACTAATACCAGCAGCCCAATCATTTTTTGTCCAACTAAATGACAAATAACTTCTTGATCTTAATCTTCTCTCTTGGCCCATAATTGACTCAAGTGGAGCAGATGCATCCACAGCTCTTCTTTCGTCATCAACATAAGCAATAGATAAAGATACAAAGAAATCACCAGCATTATCTGTTAAGTATCTTGAACTAAGAGCTAGGTCAGCACCTCTATAGTATCTTGTTGCACCGTTAATATATCCATATTTAACAGTATCGATACCACCTTCAGGAGGTGTCTCTCCAGTGAATGTTCCGCCACCTTGTGGTTGCCACTCAGCACCACGAATAACGCTCGCATATATATCAGCACAATATGATGCTCCATATGAGTATCCAGGTGTATTAATACCATCTTCTTGTGCTTTACAAATCATCTCATCAATTAAGACTTGAGTTGAGCTTGTAGACACAACAATATTTTCGAGTTCTAACTCAACAAAGTCTAATGTCATATCCATTTTAACCTTTGATGAATCAACAAGATCAACAACAAAACCTAAATTATATTGCTCACCATCTTCAGCTCTAAGATTTAGATTACCAGATGAACTTAGAGTTGCATTTAACTGAGTATATTTATCAGCTAGACAGTTTGTGCCGTCAAGATTTACAACACCTTCGTTGTAATATCTACCGTAGTAATCACAAGGTGTTCCAAAAGATCCAGACTCACCTTTATAAATATAAGGTAAGCTTGGTGCAGCAAATGACTCACCCCAACCTGCTCTAATCATCAAGTTCTCAGATGCATTCCAAGTAAAAGAGAATTGGTCAGTACTTCTATCACCAATTTGAGTAGAAAGTTCATCATAACTGTCGTACCTTCTAGCTGCATACATATTAAAATCAGCTGTTACAGGAATTGAAAACTCAACCGCATAAGATTCTCTACTTCTCTCACCACCACCTCTTGTAGTAGATCTACCCCAGATATCATCATCTAGGAATGTCTGATCAGGTGTAATATTATAATCAGTTGTTGTATCGTCTAAGTGAAGAGCAAAACCAACTGGTCCTGCAGGTAATGTAAATAAATCACCAGTTACATTAAACTGGACTGATTCTGAACTAGAATCACCATTGATGTATGCCATTTTCCATAGTCCGTAAGATTCTGCAAGAGTGACATCACCCCAAAAAGTATCTGGGTTAAATATACCAAATCCAAATCTTGAACTTACACAACTACTTGCATATGCTGTATTTGCGGCAGCACCACATGACCACCTTTCAAGACCTGACTCTGTAACTTCAAGACCACCACGAGTAAAATTGTAGTCATCATTTACAATGGCTAATTCCCAATCCCAAATTGCATCTCTGAAATCAAAATTACCGGTTGCGGCTATAGTATATGAAAGAGTATCTTCGTCATATACTCCTTGCCACTCACTTTCAGGGAAAAATCTTTGTCCTTGAAGGTATGCACCACCAAATCTAAACATTGCAGGTGAAAAAGTTCTATCAGTTCCTGTATAGAAAACGTTTCCAGCACCATCAGCAGCAAGCGTTCCATCTTCAAGTACAACACCACCAGTTGCATAATAGTTTTGTATTACAAATTTTGGTCTGCTTACACTATCAACTTCAGTTTCCCAATAGTGAACATCAGCTGTTATTTGAACACCGTTGTCAAAATTATAAGTACCTGCAACATATACAGATGCATTGTCTGATCCATTTCTTATAGTAGACCATTTACCATTATCAAGATTACAGTAGTTAAAGTTATCACCATATGTGGATCTACCCAAAGCATCCCATGTTTTTCCAGTAATTGGATCGGTGTAATCACTAGCACCCCAACCATAATTCTGCATTGAATCTGTTCTCATATTTAAATCTTCGCAAGTTGTTGTTGCTCCAGAATTAGTTGGTAATAGTGCATAACCAGAATAACCCCTAGCTCCCAGATAACCAGCCCATGTTCCATAATGGTAATACCCAACGGGTTCATCATATATGTCATCAAGTTGTTCTCTGTCTGTTCCACGTAGGGGATTTACAGTGGACAAATCTATACCAAAGACCATACTGCCATTATCAAAGTATTTACCACCACTTATTTCAATATTTACAGATTCACCTGCAGATCTATTTGTAAATGGTTGATGTGCACCAACTCTTGCTTGCACAGCAAATTCTTCCATACCGTCAACTAATATTACGTTAACAACACCAGCAACAGCATCTGCACCATAAACAGCAGAAGCACCTGATGTTAAAATCTCGATTCTTTCGACAATACCAATTGGTATTCTATTCCAGTTAAATGAAGCATCTCCATCACCCTGGGGGTATGGATAATTAGCTCTTCTTTTACCATTAACTAAAACTAAGGTTCTACCAGGTCCAAAGTCTCTAAGGTTTAGTTGGTTGTTTGAAGCATTGTTATTACCGCCACCCAAACCATCCATAACCGTTTGACCTGTATTCTGAGCAACAGAAGCAACTGCTTCATAAACTGACAAGAAACCACCTTGATCAATATCATCACTTGTAATTACAACAAGTGGTTGAGGTCCCTCTATATCAGTTCTTTTAATTCTAGAACCGGTAACGCTTATTTTTGATAATTCAACTTCATCACCACTAGCAGACGCACTTGAAGAGCTTGTTTCAGATGAACTTGACTCTACTTCAGCCTCACTAGTTACTTCTTCAGTTGTTTCAGTTACTTCAGCTGGTTCTGCGACTACTTCACCTGGATTATCAGAATAAATAACTGATGCAAATCCTACAGCCAGTATAGCTGCAAGAAAAGTATTTTTTAGTTTTAACATAATATTATCCCCATAAAAAATATGTAATTCACACTATTATTCATTAAATATAAGAAATGTGCAAACTTTTTAATTCTTATTAAAATCAATAAAATATGTATAAATATGTATATAAAAATACTTAATTTAGAAACACATTATTATTAAAATATGTATAATTATTGAATTACATTTTAAAGTAGATGTAATAAAGTAGATGTAATTTACTAAATCAAAAATTTTCACATAAATATAAAGGATGATTATGAAAAAAATACTATCGATTTTAATTATAGGGTCTTTTTTTACATCAGAAGCTTATTCTGATGAAAAAATACCTGTTCAACACTTCTTCTGCGATTCTGCAATGACTAGCGGTACTTTATCTCCAAATGGTAAATATTTTGCAGCAATGGTACCTGCTACTGGAGCCAAATGTTCTATTGAAGATGATGATGATCCTCAAGCAGCAAGAGTTCTTCTTGTTATTGACCTAGAAACGAATACTCCAAACGTTCTTAGCGGAACAAAAGGTAAGTCAAGACTTGTTGGATTCCAATGGTTAAATAACTCAAGAATTGCATTTTATAGACAACCATCGAGAGGTGTAGACACTTATAGTATGTGGGCAATTAATATTGATGGTACAAAACCAAAACAACTTGTTGCTGGTGAAGTTGAGGATGGATACTTCACATATGCATCGATAACTGATCTTATGGAAGAAGACGATGAGCATGTATTAATTTCATATAATCAACGTAGACCAAAATATAGAGATATTCATAAACTAAATATCTATTCTGGCAGAACAACAATAGTTGCTAAAGATCCAGTGATTGATGGACAAACAAGTTTAGGATGGGCTATTGATCAACAAGGTGTTGTAAGAGGATATTTTGCAGTTAAAGGTTTGTATTACTATTTGTACCATAGAAACAGTGAAGATGCTGATTTTGAATTACTAAGAAAGTTTAAGTTTCAAGAACCATCCTTTTCTCCTGCTGCTTATTCATATGATCCAAGATATGTTTACATGAGAGGACAAGCTGTTGCTAAAGATGGGACTGTAATTGATGATTCAAATACAGATGCATTATGGTTATACGATGCTTACGAAGATAAATTTGTTGAAAAGGTTTTTGAACACCCAAAGTATGATGTTGGAGGAATTGCGATATCTGAAAAAACAAAACAACCTGTCTATATTACCTATTATGGCGAAAAGCCAGAAAGAGTTTGGTTAGATGATGATTTAAAGCAAATTTACGATACCATTGAGGCAAGTTTCCCCAATGACAAAGTAAGTATCGGTAGTTGGACCAAAAATGAAGATAAAGCCATTATTACTACATGGAGTGATACAAATCCTGGTGAAATGTATTTCTATGACAGAAATAAAGGCAATATTGCATTCATTGCTAAATCTAGGCCATGGATTGATAAAAACAAAATGTCTCCTATGCTACCAATTTCATTTAAAGCTAGAGATGGTATAACGGTTGAAGGATATTTAACGGTTCCAAAAAATTCAAATGGAAAAAATTTACCATTAATTGTTAACCCACACGGTGGTCCAAATGCAAGAGATTATTGGGGATATAATTCAGAACATCAATTTTTAGCATCAAGAGGCTATGCTGTTTTAAGTATGAATTTTAGAGGTTCAACTGGTTATGGCAGAAAACACGTAAAGGATGCTAATAGACAATGGGGCAGAAAGATGCAGGATGATGTTACTGACTCTGTTAACTGGGCTGTCGAACAAGGTATAGCTGATCCAAACAATATATGCATATATGGAGCTAGTTATGGCGGTTATGCTGTCATGGCAGGGATTACAAAAACTCCAGATTTATACAAATGTGCCGTTAACTATGTTGGTGTTACTGATATGGAGCTTCTATTTAGTGAAAGGCCTAAAGTTTGGGAAATTTGGGATGAGCAACAAAAGATAGAGATTGGTGATTATGAAAATGAAAAAGAATATCTTGATGCTGTTTCACCTATTAAATTAGTTGATAGGATTACTACCCCACTTTACATTGTTCATGGAGTGAGAGATTGGAGAGTAGATATTAAACATGCTCAAAAATTGAGAAGAGAACTAGAGAAAAATGGTAAAAAAGAAGGTAAAGACTTTTGGTGGTTAGTTAAAACTGATGAGGGCCATGGGTTTGTTGGTGAAGCAAACAAAATGGAGCTATATACAGAACTTGAGGAATTCTTCGGAAGATACTTAGAACAAAGTAGTTAATTAGAAGGATTCTATACCAGTAAGATTCTTGCCTAATATTAAGCTGTGAATATCACTTGTACCCTCATAGGTGTTCACAGCTTCTAAGTTCATACAATGCCGTATAACGTGATATTCGTCACTAACGCCATTTCCTCCATGAATATCTCTAGACATTCTTGCAACATCGAGACCTTTTTGACAATTATTTCGTTTTACAAGAGAAATCATCTCAGGTTTGTACCTATCTTCATCAATTAATCTTCCAACTCTAAGACTTCCCTGCAAACCAAGAATAATATCTGTTTGCATGTCAACTAATCTCTTTTGAATAAGCTGCTTTGAAGCAAGAGGTGCATTAAATTGATCTCTGTTTATGGCGTACTCTAAAGCAGCATCCAAACAAAATTCTGCTGCACCCATTGCACCCCATGAAATCCCATATCTTGCCATGTTTAAACATGAAAATGGACCTTTAAAACTTGAAACCTCTGGAAGAATTTTATCAGCGGGAACGAAAACATCATCCATGAAAATCTGACCTGTAACTGATGCTCTTAATGAGAACTTTCCTTCAAGTTTTGGAGCATCCAGTCCTTTTGACCCCTTTTCAACTATCAATCCTCTTAAAATTCCCTGTTCATCTTTAGCCCAAATAATCATGACATCTGCAATAGGAGAATTAGTTATCCAAGTCTTTGATCCATTTAATAGATAGCCTCCATCTACTTCCTTACAATTTGTTTTCATTGACCCAGGATCAGAACCAGCATCTGGTTCAGTTAATCCAAAACAACCAATTAAATTACCTTGCGCCATTTCAGGCAGATAATATTTTTTTTGATCTTCTGATCCAAACTTATATATGGCATGCATTGCAAGAGAAGTTTGAACACTAAAAGCAGATCTGTAACTGGAGTCTACTCTCTCAATCTCTCTTGCTATTAATCCATAAGATACATAATTAACACCTGCGCATCCATAACCCTGAATTGGAGCTCCAAGAAAACCTAAAGATCCCATTTCTTTGTATATAGATTGATCGAATATTTCATTACGATTGGCTTCCAATATTCTTGGCATCAATTCTGATTGACAATATTCTCTAGCAGACTTCTGAATTATTAACTCTTCATCTGATAATTGTTCTTCAAATAGTAGTAGATCGGTATTATTCATAATTTTTCGACCCTAATAATACCAAATCTTGGCTTGGAGAACATAATAGAATTTGAATTAAGTGATCTTTCAACAATCTCAATCATTTTATTTGAATTTCCACAAATAATAATTAAAGGGATTTCGAATTGATGCTGATAAATAAAATCAATTACTTCTACAGATGCCTCATTGTGCCTAACGCCATGCAAATCTAAATGAGTAATATCCTTCTCTTCAAAAACATTCATAAACAAGAAACGAAATTAAAGTTATATAATAATTATATGGCAAAACTTCACTTCTTTTACTCAACAATGAATGCAGGCAAATCTACTGCTCTTCTTCAGTCTAATCATAATTATTTAGAAAGCGGTCTCAAAACAATGCTTTTTATTCCCGAAGAATTAAAAGAAAAATCAGATAGCAGAATCATATCTAGAATTGGGTTGGAGGCAAAAGCTATAGTAGTCAATAAAGACTATAATTTTTTTTCTAAAATTAATAAAAATTCACCTAGAGACATTAATTGCATTTTTGTTGATGAAGCACAATTTTTAACAAGAGAACAAGTTAATAGTCTAGGCAAGGTTTCAGATGAGCTAAATATTCCTGTTATGTGTTATGGAATAAGGACGGATTTTCAAGGAAATCTATTTGAGGGAAGCTCTACTTTACTTGCGATTGCAGACAATCTGGTTGAATTAAAAACAATATGTAGTGAGTGTGATAAAAAAGCAACTATGGTTGTGCGTCTTGATGAAAATGGAAATGTTTTGTTAAAAGGAGATAAAGTTCTTGTAGGTGGAAACGATATTTATAAGACCGTTTGCAGAAAACATTTTAGAGAATTAACAAATTTAATATAAAAAATCGGAGTAACAATGGAATATATTAATAAACAATATTTATTAGATAAAAGACCATCAGGAATGCCAAAAGATGATTGTTGGAAAATGAATGAAGAGATAATATCTAGGATAAGTAATAACGAAATTTTGATTGAGGCTAAATACTTGTCAATTGATCCCTACATGAGGGGAAGAATGAATGACTCAAGATCATATGCTGCACCAGCAAAAATTGGTGAGCCTATGACTGGTGAAACGGCAGGAGTAGTTGTTGAAAGTAAATCTAAGCTATTTAGCGTTGGTGATAAAGTTTGTGCTCATAAAGGTTGGCAAACATATATTAAAGCAAAGGATACTGACCCTGCTTTACTAAAAGTTCCTGAGACAGATATTGGATTATCTTCTTTCTTGGGTACTCTAGGAATGCCTGGAAGAACCGCATACTTTGGATTAAATAGAGTCGGAAAACCTAGATCTGGTGAAACATTAGTTGTTTCTGCAGCTTCAGGAGCTGTTGGAACAGTAGTTGGTCAGTTAGGTAAAATATATGGTTGTAATGTTATCGGTATTGCTGGTGGTCCAGAAAAATGTGCTTATGTTAAAGATGTTTTAAAGTTTGACGAGTGTATTGATTATAAGTCAGGTAATTTAGATGATGATCTGAAAGAAGCTTGTTCTAATGGAATAGACATATATTTTGAAAATGTTGGTGGCCCGGTCTCAAAAGCTGTTGCACCACTATTAAATAATGGAGCAAGAGTTCCTATTTGTGGCTTTATATCCCAGTATAATGAGAAAGACATGATGAAAGTTGAAACACCCTTTCATGTCTTTGGATCACTTAATCCAAAACCTGAGCATAGATTCTTTGTTGTGACAGAATGGATGAATGAATGGGAAATGGCTACAAAAGAAATCCTCAAATTAGTATCTGAAGATAAAATGAGGTACAGAGAAACTATTACAAATGGAATTGAGAATGCTCCTCAGGCATTGAGAGATGTATTAACTGGAAAAAATTTCGGAAAACAAATTATTGAGATTTAGGAAATATTAATATTTCCCTTCATATATAAAACTGCATTTCCTCCAATTAGAACTCTTTCATGTTTGTTCTCACAGTACAACTCTCCTCCTCTTATGGATACTTGCTTAGCTAAAAGCTTTTTAGACCCAAGTTTATCTGACCAATAAGGTATCAAAGTTGTGTGTGCAGAGCCTGTTACTGGATCTTCATTTATACCGTATTTAGGACAAAAATATCTAGACACAAAATCATGATGCAAGCCTGGTGCAGTAACTATTAGTCCTTGTCCAGTAAGATCAATAACTTTCTTAAAATCAGGCTGGAGATTTAAAATTTCCTCTTCGTTCTCGTAAACTGCCATTAAATTAATTTGACCTTTGTATGTTTCAGTCGGTTTCAATCCAATTGCATTACATACAGCATCCTCATGATTAGTTTTAATAAATGTATCTTTTGGAAAATCTAATTCGAGAATATTTTCTTTTTTATTTACTATTAACATTCCACCATTTGATTTAAACTCAATAGTATCTTTTTCAGTATTTATATAATTAAAATATACAAACGCTGATGCTAAAGTTGCATGTCCACAAAGATCTACTTCTTTAGTTGGAGAAAACCATCTGATAGTATTTTCATTTTCTGAAATATTAATAAATGCTGTCTCTGACAGATTGTTTTCAGTTGCAATATTTTGCATAAGATCATCATCACTAAGATTAGTAAATATGACAGCTGCAGGATTTCCTCCAAAGATATTATTTGAAAATGCATCTACGTAATAAATTTCTAAATTCATCTTTAAATATTAACTTATTTAAATAAAGCTTAGATGTATTGTATATAATATCAATAATATATATAATATAATATAAATAAAATTTATATATGCAAATACTAGACAAAATTAATAAAGAAAATATATCTGATGCCTTTGCCCTTTCTATGACAAGGTTTTTCAGAGTTATTGCTGATACATTTTTTTCAAAACGTTATGGGCATAGAGCGGTTGTTCTAGAAACTGTTGCTGGTGTTCCTGGAATGGTTGCTGGTGTTTGGATGCACTTTAAAAGTTTAAGAGCTATGAAGGCTGGTTATGGTGAACAAATTAGGGAAATGTTGGCCGAAGCTGAAAATGAAAGAATGCATTTAATGTTTTTTATTGAAATAGCAAAACCCAATTTTTTTGAAAGAACTATAGTTCTATTTGCCCAGATTATATTCGGTCTCTTCTACCTATTCATGTATATCTTTTTCACACGAACTGCTCATAGAATGATTGGGTACTTTGAAGATGAAGCAGTTAAGAGTTATACAGAATACTTGGAGCTTGTTGAATCAGGATTAGTTGAAAACATTCAGGCACCTGATCTTGCAATTAAATATTATAAGCTTGGTTCAGATTCAAGGCTTTCTGACTTAATAAGGTGTGTCAGAGCTGATGAAGAACATCATAGTGAAACAAATCACAATTACGCAGATAAACTATAGTTTAATATTATAAAAATCCTCAACAGTTTCGTGTGCAATTCTCTGTAGGAAATTTTTATCTTTGTCACCGATCTTATTAAAGTAGTTATAGCTAATTTTCATAGGTGATTCTTGTGTGATACTTGCATAGACCACACAAGCTGCTAAATATGTTCCTAGAAGATTTGGATGAGATCCATCATATTCTTTATGAAGCTTAATGTTAGGATTTACATGATATGCATTTTCAAAAGCAATTCCAACAGGCATTACTAAAATATTATTTTTATTGCCAACATCAACATACATTTTTTTTATGTTCTCAATCATCTTAGGATTTGTATTTTCATGAGGTTCTACATATGCATGAATCATATATAACGCAGCTTCAGCTCCTGCTTTATGAATTTTTTCTATCATCTCATTTGCTTTGTTAGCAAACACTTTTCTTTCTTGAGGAGTATTTGTTTCACCACTACCACCTTGAAGAATAACTAATTCAAAAGATTTTTCAGCTCCAAGATTAGAGTAATTTAACGAGTGATCGATGTTATGATGTATAAGTCTTGAACCACTAATTGTTACCATTTTATAATTGTTTGTATCAACTTCTTTTGAATAATTTTCCTCTAGCATTCTTCTTACGTGGTTATGCAAGCTATCGTTATAATACAAGTAGCTGTTTCCAATGTATAAAACCCTTTCAGGTGTTTTATTGTTTAAAGATTTAACATTTACATCTAATGACAACAAAGTATTAGAAAATAACAATATTGATAGTAGAATAGTTTTCATAACTTAATTTTAACTCATCGAAAATATTTAAGGTTACTTATATTATATAAATGCATAGAAATGTAATTATTGTCGGAGCTGGGATTTCAGGTATTGCTGCTGGTTATAACCTCAAAAAATCTTGTCCTAACAAATCCTTTTCTATTTTAGAAGGAAGAGAGAATATTGGAGGTACTTGGGACCTATTTAAATATCCTGGAATAAGATCAGATTCTGACATGCATACACTTGGATTTAGATTCAAACCGTGGATACATGATAAATCAATTGCAGATGGGCCTTCGATAATGGAATATCTTCATGAAACAGTTAATGAAAACGAATTAAATAGTAATATTCTATTAAATCATAAAGTAACTTCTGCAAATTGGAACTCAGATAGTTCTATCTGGGAACTTGAAGTTAATTTTAATAATGAGATAAAACATATTACATGTAATTTTTTGTTCTTATGTGGTGGCTATTACAGCTACACAAAACCTCACATGCCTAATTTTAAAAATCAAAATAATTTTAAAGGTCAAATAATACATCCACAATTTTGGGATGATTCAATTGGGTACGAGAATAAAAAGATAGCAGTTATAGGAAGTGGCGCCACTGCAATTACAATTGTTCCTGCCATTGCTAAAAAAGCTAATCATGTATTCATGATTCAAAGATCACCAACATATGTAGTATCAGGACCAAGTGAAGATGCAATTAACAAATTTTTAAGAAAAATACTTCCAGTTAAAGTCACATATTTTTTAATAAGATGGAAAAATATCCTTTGGCAAAGTTTTACTTTTTTTATGGCAAGAAAGTATCCTGAAAGAACTAAAAACAAAATATTAGATTTAGCAAGAAATGAACTGGGTTCACATTATGACATTGATAAACACTTTACTCCTTCATACAAGCCCTGGGATCAAAGAATATGTTTAGTTCCAGACAGTGATTTATTTAAAGCTATTAATAATAATAAAGCTACCATCATTACAGATACTATAAATGAATTTCAATCAGATGGAATTCTTCTTAATTCTGGGGAAAAGATTGAAGTTGATATCATAATTACAGCAACAGGTATTGAACTTAATTCATTAAATGATATCAATGTAACTATCAATAATATAAAAGTTGATCCTCATGAAAGACTTACATACAAAGGTATGATGCTAAGCGGAGTTCCAAATTTTGCAATTTCATTTGGATATGTAAATGCTTCATGGACCCTAAGAGCTGATTTAACCTGTGAATATGTTTGTAGGTTAATAAATTTAATGGATAAAAAAGGAGTTGAATGCTGCGAACCTATCAATGATGAAAATGCTTATGGTGATGATCAGTTAATTGACTTTACATCGGGATATTTTAAGAGAGGACTTCAATTTATGCCAAAACAGGGGAATAAAGCACCATGGAAAAATTATCAAAACTATTTAAAAGATATATTTGCTGTGAGATTATTTTCAATCAATGACCACAATTTAAGTTTTTATAAATTAAAAAATTCAAACACTAAAAATGAAAAAAATAGTGTCTAAATTATATTCTGTAGCTGTCGGACTTATAGTAGGGGCTATAATTTATTATTCTCTATGGTTAATATTCCTCTATTTTGAAATTATAGATTAAGAAATGTCCTTTTAATTGATTTAAAATCAAATCAACCAACCTTATATTAAAAATTTATTAAATATTATGAAAATTTGTGGTTAAAAATTCCACATAAGCTCAAGAAAACAAACTTCTGATGATGAAATATCATTATTGGAAATACTTGAATAGTCAGATAAGTAGTTTGATCTACCTTCTACCCTGCAACCAATATTGGCATTCACATCATTTAAAACTTCAAGCAACAATCCTATGTCAACTTCCCAATTATGTGCTTTCATTCCGTCATCCAGCTCTAAAATATAATTTCTATTAGCCCCTTCGACAGTGTAGTACATATTTTGACTAGATGTTTTTGAATAATCTAAGCCATATTCTAATTTCATATATGGCATTACATTATATTTTGATCCTGAAAATAAATAGCTTATATCTGTTCCAATTGAAGCCTTAGCATTTGATAACGTTAATTCATCAAAAGTTAATGCGGTTTCACCACCTATTTCACTATATTTATCAAACTCAGTGTATGAGCCATCTATTCTAAGATATGGAGATATTTGCCAATTACTTGATTGTTTTGTTGCTGATCCTATGAGTGCAAGAGATCCATATAGCTGATTCGCCTCTCGTTCACCTTTCAGTAACTCTTCTCCATCTAATCGATCTGAATTAAATTCTAACTTAGTGATACCAAAAATATATTGTAAATCATCTCTTGCGCCATCAAACTTTCCATATGTTGAAAGGCTATAATTTCTAGACTCTACATGGGAGTCAAAATTTCTGTCTATTGGTTTGGTTTCTCCTAAGCCTAAAACAAAACCAAATAAATCCCCATCATCACTCAATAACTTATCAGTCCCTATATGGAAAGATCTTTCATCAAGAATTCTTGAGCTTGGTTTACTTTTGCCCAGAGTAAATTCTCCAAATTCACCATCAATCCATACAGACCAATCACCAATCACTTCTTTTAGTTCTCCATCAGCTGTAACTTTTATAGGCTCTGATACCCAATCCTTTATAGTTGATTTAAATTCATCTAAATTTTGAGTATTGTCTGCTTGATCAAGATCATCATTTCTATTCAAAATGTTCATTTCAGAACTAAGATCTTCAAAACTTATCTCAGAGTCACTGATTTGAGGTTTAATATCTTCTGTTTTTGAATTCAAAGAGTTTCTGGCAACTGTAAGTTCTGATGATCTTGGATTATCAAACTTCGATAAGCAGAAATAATTAATGTTTGGATCTGTCCATGCTTTTTGATCATCTGTTAATGTGTGTGTATAGACCAAATTATCACCTAGTATTGAATTAGAAGACTCTTTAAGGGTTATGATGACTTTCCTATCTCCTTGTATAAAACTAAATCTGTCTTGTGGAATATCATCAATAGTTAGGATAGAAGATTTAAGTCCAGCATCTATATTTAAAATGCCCTCTCCATATGAAAATTCCTCTTCGCCTGATGAACCAGTAACATTAAAAACTACTTCGATATTTTTAGACGCGATTTTGGATAAATGCACTTTTATCTTCAAAGATGGAGCGCTTTTAGGTCCACTTGAATTAATTGTGCAGAACTCAACAATTGGCTCTTCAACATAATTATCATTAATATTTGCTTCACTAACTCCAAGAGTCTGAATTGAATCGATAACTTTATTACTAAAATTAACTCTTAAGCCTTCTCTCGATGAGATCTTCATTCTTTTTGAAATGACATCAATATTTTTATCAACCCATCTTGTGGCAATCTGATTCATAGCTTTTGCATTATCAATTACAGGCTGTTTTAGAGTAGGATCAGTCAATACAATAGGAGTTTTAAAATTAAATACTTTTTTATCGCTAATTCCCTTAAAAGTATTACCCAAAATATCTTCAAATACAGTGTTTTCTATTAGTACATAGTATTCTGTTTCATACTCAAGATCTGTGGGCAGATCAATGGTTATAATCTCTGTTCCGCAACCGGTCACAATTTCATTTGGCAGGCTGACAGTAAAAGAGGAGGAATTATCTTCTGATTCAATATTAATGGTGCCTGATCCACAATTCACAATTTTGTCAAATGTCAAAATTATATCGCTGTTTATTGGAACTCTTGTACTATCATCTTGCGGGCTGGTTGATATCAATATCGGCCTTTTATCATCGTCATTTGCAGATATTGTATGAGTAAAAGTATAGTCATCGCCTAGAGTTGCATTAGTTGGATTAGATAATGTTATGATAATTGTTTCATCTTCCTCAGCAAGATCATCATCAATAATATTGGGAATTGTTATGATGCCAGTATTTTCGCCAGGATTAATTAATAATGTTCCATCCTCTAAATCGTGGTCAATTCCTGAACCGGTTGCTGAACCTGTCAATTGGTAGTCAACTGAAACTTCTCTTCCGGATAACTCAGATACATCAACCGTTATGTTTATTTCTGATGAAGGCTCCTCACTTGAAGAACTTATAACATTAAAATCTATTACAGGTAGATTATCATTATCATTAATAGTGTATGTGTGAACAATATCATTTCCCAAGATTGCATTACTTGGACTTGATAAGGTTATTATAACTGACTCATTATCTTCATCTAACAAGTCATCAACAATATCAGTTATTGAAATAACTCCAGCTATTTCACCAGCATCTATCGTAAGCTTACCATCAGATAAGGTGTAATCGGTGCCTGAACCTGTTGCAGTTCCGGTGACGGCATAATTAACTGTAACAGTTTGACTAAATGCACCTGATAAGTCTACAGTTATAGCTGCTGAGGAGACAGATTCAGCTCCATTTGAGCTAATGGTATTGAATTCAACGGTTGGATTGTCATTGTCAGCAATAGTATAAGTATAAACACTATCAATGCCCAAGTTTGCATTACTTGGATTTGAAAGACTAACAATTACTGTCTCATTAATCTCAGTGATTGAATCATCAACAATATTGCTAATAGTAATAGTGCCACTAGTTTCACCCGCATTAATTGTTAGTGTTCCATCTGCTAAAGTGTAGTCTGTGCCAGATCCAGTTGCTGTTCCAGTCACAGTATAATCAACTGTTACATTTTGACCTGAAACTTCAGATAGATCTACGGTTAAACCCGCAGAAGAAATTGATTCAGCCCCACTTGAGCTAGTGATATTGAAATCAACCTCTGGTCCAATATCATTATCATTTATAGTATATGTATGAACACTATCACTTCCCAAAGTTGCATTGTTAGGGTTTGATAAAGTAATAATTACAGTCTCATTTGGTTCATCCAAAGAATCATCAGCAATACTGTCTATGATTATACTTCCAGATGTTGTACCAGCATTTATAGTGAGAGTTCCATCAGCTAAAACATAATCGGAACCTGATCCAGTTGCTGTTCCTGTGACAGCATAGTTTACAGTAACATCCTTACTTGATGCTGTTGATAAATTAACAGTTATTGTCTTTGATGTTGTAGCTTCATCTCCACTAGAGCTTGTTAAATCAAAATCTATGACTGGAGGACTATCGTCATCATTAATTGTTAAAGTGTGAACAATGTCAGCACCTAGGTCAGCATTAGTTGGATTTAACAAAGTGATAACTATTGTTTCATTAGTCTCATCTAACGAATCATCAACAATATTATTTATTGTAATAACTGCCGAAGTGGCTCCAGCACTTATTGTGACCGTTCCATTATCAAGAGTGTAATCGGTACCCGATCCAGTCGCGGTTCCAGTTACAACATAATCAACCTGAATATCAGTTTCAGATGAAAATGGAATTACAATTTCAATTGATATTGAAGAAGCTGATTCTAAATCAGAAGATGATGTTGAAGAGAATCCTATTGTTGGAGTGCCGTCATTGTCATTGATAGTGTAAGTATGCACGCTGTCATCGCCAAGGGTGGCGTTGCTTGGATCTGACAAGGTTAAAATCACAGTTTCATTACCTTCTGAAAGCAAGTCATCAATAATACCAGCTATAGTAATAGTGCCACTTGTTTCACCAGCGTTTATAGTTAAGGTTCCATTTACTAAAGTATAGTCTGTGCCTGAACCTGAAGCTGTACCAGAAACCGAGTAATTTACCGTGATGTTATTACTTGAAGCTGCAGATAAATCTACAGTTATATCTGTCGAGGAAATAGATTCAGCACCAGACGAACTTGTGGTATCAAATTCGATTGCAGGCTGATCATCATCATCAGTGATTGTGTAAGTGTGAACTGTATCAGAACCTAATGTCGCATTACTTGGACTTGATAAGGTAATGATCACAGTCTCATCAGGCTCATCTGTAGTATCATTAATGATATTTGCAATTGTAATTGTACTTGAAGTGTTGCCGGCTGGAATACTTAAAGTACCATTTACAAGCGTATAATCCGTTCCTAATCCAGTGGCTGTTCCTGTGACTGAATAATCGACTGTTACTATTTCGCTAGATGATCCAGATAAATCAACAGTAATGGCTTTAGATGAAATAGATTCGGCACCACTTGAGCTAGTAGTATTGAAATCAATTGTAGGAGTACTATCATTATCAGTAATAGTGTATGTGTGAATACTATCAGTTCCTAAAGTTGCATTACTTGGGCTAGATAAAGTAAGTACAACCGTTTCATTTGTTTCATCAATTAAGTCATCAACAATACTAGCGATAGTGATCGTACCAGAAGTTGCACCAGCATTTATCGTAAGCGTTCCATCAGCTAGAGTATAATCAGTACCTAATCCGGTTGCTGTTCCGGTGATAGCATAATTAACCGAAACATTTTTTGCTGAAACTGCAGAGAGATCTACTGTGATAGTTTTACTTGATACAGACTCAGCCCCATTAGAACTAGTAGCATTGAAGTCAACCACTGGAGCATTGTCATTATCAAAAATTGTATATGTGTGAACACTATCACTACCCAAGATGGCATTACTTGGATTTGATAGAGTCAGGATCACAGTCTCATTGTTTTCATCGAGGGTGTCGTTAATGATACTGGCAATAGTGATAGTACCTGATGTCGATCCTGAACTCAGAGTTAAAGTTCCGCTTGATAAGGTGTAATCGGTGCCCGATCCAGTCGCCGTTCCTGTAATATCATAATCAACTGTAACGTTTTGACTGGACGTACCTGACAAATCTATCGTTATATCTTTGGAAGAAACAGATTCAGCTCCACTTGAGCTAGTAGTATTGAAATCAATAGTTGGAGTACTTTCATTATCAGTTATGGTGTAAGTGTGGGCATCGTCACTTCCCAAAGTTGCATTGCTCGGATTAGATATAGTAACAATAACAGTTTCATTTGGTTCATCTAATGAATCATCAATAATTCCAGCAATTGTAATAGTTCCAGATGTTGCACCAGCACTAATTGTTAAAGTTCCATTAGCTAAAGTGTAATCGGTGCCTGATCCGGTTGCAGTTCCTGTAACAGCATAATCAACTGTAACATCTTGACTTGATGCAGCAGATAAATCGACAGTCAAACCCGCAGAAGATACAGATTCAGCACCACTTGAACTAGTGGTATTAAAATCAATAACCGGAGCATCATCATTATCATTGATGGTATAAGTATGAACACTGTCACTTCCCAAAGTTGCATTACTTGGATTTGATAGGGTTAAGATAACGGTTTCGTTTGCCTCGTCAGCTGCATCATCAATAATACTTGCAATCGTAATTGTCCCAGTTGTTGATCCAGCGCTAATTGTTAAAGTCCCATTAGCTAAAGTGTAATCGGTGCCAGATCCGGTCGCCGTTCCTGTGACTGCATAGTCAACTGTTACGTCTTGTCCTGACGCTGCAGATAAATCGACTGTAAGAGCTTTAGAAGAAACAGATTCAGCTCCATTTGAACTAGTAGCATTAAAGTCAACTACTGGAGCATTATCGTTATCAGCAATGGTA
>CACMIG010000010.1:0-19211 GCA_902613705.1 uncultured SAR86 cluster bacterium
ATTAAATTTTTGCTTTTTTGTACTAATTTCATCTTCCATTTTATCTCTCTCATGATCAATTTCTGAATCTTTGTTGGTAGTTACACTGACAATATCCATAGAATCCTCATTTTCTATGATATTTTCTTTATCTAAAGTCACTTTTGAGGAAATTTCCTCTAATTCTTTAAGAATTTGATCTCTTTTTTGCCTTGCAATATGTATATTAGATGTTCCTAGGGATTTTTTAATAAATTCTTTGCCAATAATTTTTGAAATATCCTTTGAAACTCGCTTTTGTATGAAATATATATCCTTATTTTTACCCCTTAAAACAAGGTATTTGTCCTCATTTGTACTCATAATGTACCCATATTTTTACATTATTTTTATTTTATTTCAAATTAAATTTAAAATTAACGTCTAAATGTACCCATATTTTCATTTGTACCCATAGAAAATGCTTATTCATAAGATTTTTACAAGTTTTTTAATATTTTGAAAGGTTAAAGAGTTATTAATTTATTTTAGATAAATTGTTGTGTTTAATTTATTTTGTTTTAACATTAGCGAAGTTAATTATATTGGGGAAATAAATGAAAATATTATGTGTACTTTATGATGATCCAGTTAATGGAATGCCTGACAAATATGCTAGGGATGATTTACCAAAATTAGATAAATATCCTGATGGGATGTCACTTCCTTCACCTAGTTCTGTAGATTTTACACCTGGTGAACTTCTTGGATGTGTTTCTGGAGAGTTGGGTTTAAGAAAATTCTTGGAAGACGCTGGCCATACACTAGTTGTTACTTCTGATAAAGATGGAGAAGGATGCCAGGCTGATAAAGAATTAGTTGATGCTGATATTGTTATATCACAACCATTCTTTCCTTATTATCTTACAAGAGACAAGATGGAGTCTGCTCCAAATTTAAAAATGGCTATAACAGCTGGTATTGGTTCTGATCATGTTGACTTACAAGCAGCTATGGACAATAACGTTGATGTCGTGGAAGTTACTTATTGCAATTCTAGATCTGTAGCAGAACATATAGTTATGATGATCTTATCAATGGTTAGAGACTATCATAACCAACATAGGATTGTGAAAGAAGGTGGTTGGAATATAGCTGATGCTGTTCAAAGATCATATGATGTTGAAGGTATGCATGTTGGAACAGTTGCCGCTGGAAGAATTGGTATTGACATGCTAAGAAAAATGAAACCTTTCGATGTTCATTTACATTACTTTGATATTCATAGACTTTCTGAAGAAGTAGAGGCTGAATTAAATCTTACTTATCATGACTCTGTAGAATCTTTGGTTGCTGTTTGTGATGTTGTTAACATTAGCTGTCCGCTTCATCCAAAGACAGAACATTTATTTAATGATGAGATGATTAGTAAGATGAAACGTGGTGCATATATTGTTAATACCGCAAGAGGAAAAATTTGTGATAAAGATGCAATTGCTAGGGCATTAGAATCGGGTCAATTAAGTGGATATGCTGGAGACGTTTGGTTTCCTCAACCAGCACCTAATGATCATGTGTGGCGAACAATGCCCAACCATGGAATGACTCCTCATACTTCGGGAACATCATTGTCTGCTCAGGCAAGGTATGCTGCTGGTGTAAGAGAAATATTGGAGTGTTTCTTTGAAGGTAACCCTATTAGAGAGCCATATTTGATCGTTCAAAATGGAGATCTAGCTGGTATGGGTGCTCACTCTTATACCAAAGGTACTGCAACTGACGGTTCTGAGGAAGCAGCGAAGTATCAAAAATAATTAATATATTTTCAATTAGAGATAGGGCACAACCCTATCTCTACCTCTTCTTTTATTTTTAAGTGTCCTTATATATAGTCTATGAAAAAAAATGTGGCAGTAATTGGATCTTCTGGAGCAATTGGTAACGCTGTATCTAAAATTCTTCTAGATGATGCATCAATTGAATCTGTGTACAACTTTTCAAGATCTACTTCAGATAACTCTTCCGAGAAAAGCAAAAATATCTATATAGATATTGAAAACGAAGAATCTATTAAAGATGCAGTTAATAAAATTCCAGATGATATAAGATTTGACTTAATATTTGTGGCCACAGGAATACTTCACAATGACAGTGATGTATATCCTGAAAAAAGTATCCGTGATATTTCCGCTGATAAATTCAAAAAAGTTTTGATGATAAATACAGTTGGACCGGCGTTAATTGGTAAATACTTTATTCCTTTTCTAAATAAAGATAATAAAAATGTTTTTGCTTTTCTAAGTGCTCGAGTTGGAAGTATTTCAGATAATAAGATTGGTGGCTGGTACTCTTATCGTGCAAGTAAAACGGCACTTAATCAAATAGTTAAAAATTTTAGTATAGAAATTAAAAGATCAAATCCAAATTCAATCTTTATTGGATTGCAGCCAGGTACTGTAAAAAGTAATTTAAGTAAGCCATTTGAGAAGAATGTTCAGTCAGATAATCTTTTTACACCAGATCACAGTGCTTCAAAACTCTTAGAAGTTATTGATAGTCTAACTTCTGATGATTCCGGTAAATTTTACGCTTGGAATGGAGATGAAATTCAACCATAAAAAAACCCAGCATATAGCTGGGTTTTTCTGAATAAAAAATATTATTCTGAGTCGCTAACAGCAGCCACATAAATAGCTAAACCAAATGCGATTTTGTTAATAAAATCAGCATAGTTGTATATTAAGTTAGCGTTTGCCATGTCAGCATTTGCTCCGACACCTACCCAATATCCTATTGGATAAATAGCCCAACCTATAGTAACAATTAATCTAATTGTTCCAAAGGCACTTTGAGCAGCAGCATTACCACTTGAAGCATTAAGTTTTCCAGCTTCACCAGAAAATACTTCATAAATGATATATAACCAAGCAATTACTCCAACGATACCAGCTGCATTAGCTGGAGCAGAACCAGTTTCTCCCATGAAACCAGCAATAAGCATTACTAAAGATGCTCCAAGCAGTTTCCAGAAAAGACCAGAGCTTACGTTAGTGCAAACTTTAAGAATCAAGTAGAACTCGATAATTTGAAGCGGCACTGTAATTAACCAGTCGATATATCTGTATACGGTAGGAGATGTACCTGTATCGGCCCAAACACCTCTCATATATAGATAATGCCAAAACGCCACACCAGTAACTAAACCAGCAACTGATAATGAAGTTTTCCATTTGCCGTGTACTCTATCTCTTTCAACAAAGAAGAATACTGTAGCAGCAAGCATAGCAGCAGTTACTATCCAAAATGACATTCCTGTCATATCACTTGTGCTTAGATCTGAAGCAAAAGCAGGAAGCGCAACCACGCCTGCAAGTGTTAATAAAAATTTCATATATAACTCCTTATATAAGTAGTGGAGCAATAATTTACTCCCCCCATTTCATATGAACCTAATATGATACAAAAAACTCAAAAATCTATCAAATTTAGGGTTTTTACGTAAAATTGCATTTTTTTGAATTATTTTGATTAAATTCTAATGTTTAGTATTATGCAACATATATGAAAGTAGCAATTTACCCAGGTTCGTTTGATCCAATAACATTTGGACATATGGATATCATAGACAGGGCATCAGGTTTATTTGATAAAATTATCATTGCAATTGCTAAAAGCGAAACAAAAAATCCATTATTTTCATTAGAAGATAGGATAAAACTTGCTAGTACTATCTACAAAGATAACGATAAGGTTGATGTGATTGGATTTCCAAGACAATTAACTGTTGATGTTGCTAAAGAACATGATGCATGCGCAATAATAAGAGGTCTAAGGGCTGTTTCAGATTTTGAGTACGAATTTCAATTAGCAACAATGAATCGGTCATTAGCTCCTGATATTGAAAGTATATTTTTAACACCCAAAGAAAGTTTAATATATGTTTCATCAAGCTTAATAAAAGAAATTTGTGACCTCAAAGGAGATATTTCTAAATTTGTTCACCCTAGTGTTGAGCAAGCTTTAAAAGCAAAACTTGATTCCTAGTTCTGACAACTATTACAAAAGAATGAAGCTCTTTGTCCAATAGTTACTTTTTTTATTTTTGATTTACAATTTTTGCAATTCTCATCTTCACGATCATATACGTTTAAATTTAAATTAAAGTAACCCTCACTTCCGTCAGCAGAATAAAAATCTTTTAGGGTTGTTCCACCCTTACGAATTGCATATCTTAGGACTCTTTTAATAGCACTTGTTAACTGATCACACTCTTTTAGTGAAATTGTTTTTGAAAGCCTGTTAGGCTTAATTTTTGAAAGAAAAAGGCTTTCTGAAGCATAAATATTTCCAACCCCAACTACAACTTTTTGATCCATTATTAACTTTTTAATAGATATATTCTTTATTCTACAAATCTCAAAAAGATAATCTTTATTAAACTCTCTCGATAATGGCTCAACACCAAGATTCTCTATTAACCTATGATTTTTGAAGCTTTTTGTAAAATGAATAGATCCAAATCTTCTAGTATCATTAAAAACAATTTTTTCTTTATCAAAGATAAGTTCAATATGATCATGCTTCTTAAAAAAGTTGTTTCCTATGTTCTGTATTCTTAATTTTCCGGACATACCTAAATGAATCATTAGCGATGAGTCATTAAAGTGAATAAGTATGTACTTAGCTCTTCGAGAAATTTCTTTTATAAGTTTGTTTTTTGAAAGTTGACTAATATTTTTATCAACCTTCCAACGTAGGTCTGCATTGTGAACAATAATTTCTTTTAGTATTTTATTTTGAAATTTGCTTATTGCTCTTACGGTTGTTTCAACCTCAGGCAATTCTGGCATGTCTTATTTAAGTAAATTATTAATTTCTACAATATCACTAGGATTTATTGTTCCAGCAGCAAGTGCTAGTCTTAAGTTTGCAAGGATATAGTCATATTTTGCATTAGCGAGATTTTTTTCAGCGCTATATAAGTTCTTTTCTGCCTGAAGAAGATCCACGACATTCCTAGTTCCAACTTTGTATCCCACCTGAGTTGCCTCTAGAGCACTTGTTGCAGAAACCACTGCTTGTTCTTGAGCTTCTACATTTGCTACCAAGGTGACTACGTTTGAGAACTGAGATCTTACTTCTTGAATAACTCTCCTTTCAGTGAAGAGAGTATTTTCATCAGCTTCATTATATTGAGAGTATGCTTGCTTTCTTCTTGAACTTACAGCTCCACCTTGAAAGATTGGTACACTCAATTGAATTGCATAATTTCTTCTACCAGTCACTGCAGGTACAGGAATTCCTTGACCATTAATCTCGAATCCTTCGTAGTTAAATTGATTAGTTTCAGATTCTGATCCAGAACCAACTATATCTATTTTTGGAAGATGATTAGAAGCAGCACTTCTTGCATTGCTTTTGGCTGCATCTTTTCTTAAATAAGCTGCCTTTAGTTGATAATTATTTTCTAATGCTGTTTTTACCCATTCTTCTTTAGAATTTGGAAATGGGGATGAAACGCTAAGACCTTCACCCAACTCATCAAGGGAAAAGATCTCTCTTCCAATTAGAGCATTTAAAGCTTCTCTTGCAGAAAATAAATTACCCTCACTGTTAATCCTAGAAGCTTTACTTAGATCAAATGCTAATTGTGCTTCTTGAACACCAGTGATTGCTGACAGACCTACCTCGAATCTTTGTTGAGCTTGATCAAGTTGTTTTTTTATTGCTTTTTCTTCTGAAATCGCAGCATTCAAATTATCTATAGCTCTTAAAACCCCAAAATATAACTCAGCTGTTCTTAACAATAGATTTTGTTGTTGATATGCAAAATCTGCTTCTGCAGCATTTGTTAAAGATTTTGATCTTTTAAAATTAAACCATGTATCAAGTCTTAAAAGTGGTTGCGATATTCTGGCAGATTTAGAAAACGAGTTATATTCCTGTTGAAGAACATCATTTTGATAATATTCATTCCAGTTTGTTGAGCCACTTAAGGTTATGCTTGGTAAAAGCGCTGCTCTTCCTTGGACAACTATTTGTTTGTCTGCTAGATATGAGTATTCAGCTGCTTTGTATGTTGGATCGTTTTCTAGAGCCTCGTTATATATTTCTAAGATATTTTCAGAATTAATATTAGAACTTATTATGAAAATAAAAATAAACTTTAATCGTTTTAAATGCAGCATAGTTTTATTTTAACTCATTTAATTAATGTGTGCAGTGTAAACATTATTAAAATAATTACAATAGTTAATAAATCATTGACTATGTAAAATTTAAAAAGTTCAAATAAAGCGTTTTTTCTATTTGTTTAGAGTAGAATATCTAAAATTAAAAAAAACTTTTTATGAAAAAAAATATTTACAAAAGTTTTTACAAATTATCTTTAAAGGCATAACAAGTTGGCCAAGAATACATACGACTCTAAAGCAATTGAAGTTCTTTCTGGTCTTGACCCTGTCAAAAAAAGACCAGGTATGTATACGGATACCTCATGCCCAAATCATTTAATACAAGAAGTTCTTGATAATTCTGTTGATGAGGCAATCTCAGGACATTGTACAAATATTAAAATTAAGATTCAGAAGGATGGATTTATAAATGTTTCTGATGATGGAAGAGGGATGCCGGTTGATATTCACCCTGAACATAAGCTTAGTGGAGTCGAATTAATACTATGCAAATTACATGCAGGGGCAAAATTTTCAGGTGATGAATATAATTTTTCAGGTGGCCTTCACGGCGTAGGCGTTTCAGTTGTTAATGCATTATCAGAATCACTGCAAGTTAACATCAAAAGAGACTCAAAAGAACACGAGATGAGGTTTTCAAATGGGGATAAAAAAAATGAATTAAAAGTTGTTGGTGATGTTGGTTTGAGAAATACAGGAACTTCAATAAAATTCAAACCAAATCCAGAGTATTTTGAATCTGACAAAATCAAAATAAATGAGTTAAAGCATTTACTAAAAGCAAAAGCTGTTTTATGTCCAGGATTGACAATTGATTTTCATGATGAATCAAAGAAAGAAAAAATTAAATGGTTTTATGAAGACGGATTAAAGAGCTATTTAGAAGATCAATCAGACGGAATTGATTTAATTCTGAGTGAATCGATAGTTTCCTCAAATTCTTCAAAAGATCAAGAGGTGGAATTTGTAATTAATTGGACATCTAAACCTTACAAAAACAAACTTGATGAAACATATGTAAATTTAATTCCTACTGCTCAAGGTGGATCTCATTTAAATGGCTTTAAATCTGGACTTTTAGATGCATTAAAAGAGTTTTGTGAATATCGAAGTTTGTTGCCAAAGGGATTAAAGATAAATGCAGATGACGTAATAAATAATGCTATTTTTGTTGTTTCATCAAAGATGCAGAATCCTCAATTTGCAGGTCAAACAAAAGAAAGGCTTGATTCTAAGGATCATATGACATTTGTATCTGGTTCTACGAAAGACATTCTAAGTATTTGGTTTAATAAACATACTGAGGAAGGTGAAAAAATAGCAGAACTAGCAATTATATCTGCTCAAGCTAGAATTAAGGCATCATCTACTGTAGAAAGAAAGAAAACTTTTAAGGGACCTGCTTTACCTGGAAAGCTTTCAGATTGTAACAGCGAAGATCTAAATAAAACTGAATTATTTTTAGTTGAAGGAGATTCTGCTGGTGGTTCAGCAAAACAAGCACGAGAAAGATCATTTCAAGCAATAATGCCACTTAGAGGAAAAATTCTTAACACGTGGGACTTAGAGAGTAGTGAAATAATTAAGTCTCAAGAAATAAAAAATCTCTCTACTGCGATTGGAGTTCTGCCTGGAAATGCGGATGTGTCCTCCTTGAGGTACGGAAAGATATGTATTTTAGCTGATGCTGATTCAGATGGCTTACATATTGCTACTTTATTGTGTGCATTATTTTTAAGACATTTTAAGCCACTTGTTAACGATGGAAGAATTTTCATCGCAATGCCGCCACTTTACAGAGTCGACTGCGGAAAAGAGGTTTTATATGCATTAGATGAATTGCAAAAAGATAAAATAGTTAAAGATTTTAAAAATAAAAAGGGCAAACCAAAAATTAATATACAAAGATTTAAAGGCTTGGGTGAAATGAATCCATCACAGTTAAGAGAGACTGTTATGGACCCAGAATCAAGACAACTAGTTAGGTTATCAATTTCAGCTACCGACAATGCAAACGCAATGATGGATCTTTTACTTTCAAAGAAAAATGCGCCGGCAAGGAAAGAGTGGCTTGAAAAGAAAGGTTCACTAGTTAGGATATAAGAATGCCAAAAGATCAATCTAATTCAATAAGCCTTAAGAAATACGCTGAGGAATCTTATTTAAATTATGCGATGTATGTCATTCTTGATCGGGCACTTCCAAATGTTGGAGATGGTTTAAAACCTGTTCAAAGAAGAATTTTGTATGCTATGTCAGAACTAGGACTAGATGCTGGCTCGAAATATAAAAAATCAGCTCGAACTGTTGGAGACGTAATCGGAAAATTCCATCCTCATGGTGATAGTGCTGCATATGAAGCTATGGTTTTAATGGCACAAAACTTCTCATTTAAATATCCATTAGTTGATGGTCAAGGAAATTGGGGTTCTCAAGATGATCCAAAATCCTTTGCAGCAATGAGGTATACAGAATCAAAGTTAACAAATTTTGCAAATCTACTAATTTCTGAACTTAAGTCTGGAACCGTTGACTGGCAGCCAAACTTTGATGGCTCATTACTAGAGCCGGTAATTTTTCCTGCAAAAATACCTATGATTCTTTTAAATGGCACATCTGGAATAGCTGTTGGTATGGCAACAGATATTCCATCTCATAATATAAATGAAGTTATTGATGCTACTGTAAAAATACTTGAGAAACCTAAGTCAGATCTAAAAGATTTACTTAAAATCATTAAGGGTCCTGATTTTTCAAATAATGCCTCTATTGTGGGAAGTCCTGAAGAGTTGGAAGAGATGTATTCATCAGGCAGAGGAGGTTTTAAAATTCAAGCTCAGTGGAGGCAAGACAAGAATCAAATAATCATTAATGCACTACCATATCAGGCTTCTGGTTCGAAAATATTAGAACAAATAGCAGAACAAATGATTAATAAAAAACTTCCTATGGTCGTTGATTTAGCTGATGAGGGTGATCATGAAGATCCAATAAGATTAGTAATCACCTTGAAATCAAATAGAGTTAATGCCGAAGATGTAATGAATCATCTCTATGCCTCAACAGATCTTCAAAAGAATTACAGAGTTAACATGAACCTTATTTCATTAAAGGGTGGACCAAAAGTTTTCTCACTTGTTGACCTTCTTAAAGAATGGGTCATCTTTAGAAAAGATACTGTAAAACGAAAGCTTGAACATCGTCTTGATCAAGTTAATGATAGGCTGCATATTCTTGAAGGGCTGCTAACAATCTTTGTTGATTTAGATAAAGTAATAAAAATCATTAGAAACTCAGATGAACCAAAGAAAGAATTAATAAAAGCATTTAAATTGTCTGAGATCCAAGCAAATGCAATTTTAGAAATTAGGCTTAGGCAATTAGCAAAGTTAGAGCAGCTTAAAATTGAAAATGAAAGAAATGAATTGGTTAATGAGCGAGATGATATTGAAAAAATTCTAAAATCAAAATCAAGACTCAAAACATTAATTAAGAATGAATTAAATGAAATTAAAGAACTGTTTGGAGAAGAAAGAAAATCACCAATTATTAACTCAACAAATGCAAAGATCTTTTCTGAGGAAGAAACAATTGTTACAGAGCCTATCACCGTAGTTTTATCAAAAGCTGGATGGGTGAGAAGTGCAAAAGGACATGAAATCGATCCAAATACACTTTCATACAGAGGAGATGACTCTCTGCAAGATTTTGCAAGAGGCAGAAGCAATCAGCTGGCTGTTTTTCTTGACTCAAACGGGAAAGCGTACTCAATACAAAGTCATTCTTTGCCATCTGCAAGGGGGATGGGTGAACCAATCACTGGAAGACTAAATGCTGATTCGGGTGTCCAATTTATTTCTTCGGTTATTGGAGTTGAAGGCAATAAATTTTTGATAATGAATACCGCAGGATATGGTTATATTTCTGAATATCAGAACATGATCTCAAATAAAAAAACGGGAAGGGCATTCATGAAGTTACCAGATAATGCAAAAATGTTGAAAGCTATTCCTGTAAAAGATAATCATACTCATATTGCTGCAGTTTCAAATATTGGGAAGCTTTTAATCTTTAATATTGAGGAGTTACCAATACTTGGAAAAGGTAAGGGCAATAAGATAATAAACATACCAAAAGATAAACTTGCTGCTGGAGAAGAATTTATGGCACATGCTCAACTCCTTGCAGATGATAGTTCTCTCAAAATAGAGGTAGGTAAAAGATCTGTAACCTTAAAACCAAAAGATTGGTCAGAGTATGTTCTTTCAAGGGCTAAGAGAGGCAAAAAAGTTGGTAAATTAATAAATATTGAAAGGTTGATAGAAGAACCAAAATCTCTAGAAGAACAATAATTTACTAGACAAGGATTTAAAAAATTGATTTCAGTTGAAAAAAAAGAAAGCTCTAGTTATTTAATTTCTTTAAGTCCAAATAGTTCACTAGTTGGTATATATAGAGTCATCTTTCTAGCAAGCATAACTTTGGTTTGTGGAGGAATAGCAACTATTTTTTATTTTTTTGGGGCAGCATTAATTCTTCCATTTGCTGGATTAGAATTGACTATATTATTTATCGCATTTTATCTAAGCTTTAGATGGAGCAGCAAAAAAGAACAGATTTATATCTCTCAAGATATTGTAAGAATAGAAAAAGGTATTAAAAAAGCAGAGTACTCATGGGAGGAATTTCGAACTTTTACATCATTTCAGGTTAAAAGAAATAAAGATAAAAGTTTAAGATTAAGCTTTAGATCAAAAGGCGAAGATGTCTATGTTGGTGATTTTCTTAATGAGGATGATAAAAACTTATTGAGAGATACTATAAGTGAAATCATTGAAGACCTAAATTCTTTATCTAATCTTTCCAATTAGGAAGTTTCTTTTTTACCTCGACTAGTTTTAATTTTTGAGAATGAGGAATGCCATTTTTAAACTTTGGATATGCTTCTCCTTGAATAAGAGGCTTGAGATATTTAATTGCTTTTGCAGTTACATCAAACCCATCTTTTGATATAAATGAATTTGGAAGTTTTTTTTCAACATTAGCTATTTTTGATAATGGTGCTGGCATTATCTTCCATGAATATTTTTCGCTCTTAGATCTAACAATAATAGGCATAACACCATTCAATCCTTTGATAGCATATCTTACGGCATGAACTCCAACAGCCTCAGCATGAAGTAAATCTGTCTTTGAAGAAATATGACGAGCACTTCTTTGTAAATAATCAGAAACAGCCCAATGATTTTTTAAATTTAGTTTTTGTGAAATTAATCCTGCTAAATATGGTGCCACTCCTCCAAGTTGCGAATGACCAAAAGCATCTTTTCTATCTGATTCGGCTAAAAATTTTCCTTTAGTATTTTTTACGCCTTCGGAAGCGACTATTACACAATATCCATTTTTTTTAACAACATCTTTTACCTTATTTAAAAATTTAATCTGATTAAATCTTATTTCCGGTAATAGAATTATATGAGGTGCGTCTTTTTGATCAATTCTTGCTAAGGCAGATGATGCAGCCATCCAACCAGCATGTCTTCCCATCACCTCTAAAATAAAAACTTTTGTTGATGTTTCAGACATAGATGCTACATCTAGAGATGCTTCCATTGTTGATATAGCTATATACTTTGCTGCAGAACCAAATCCAGGGCAACAATCTGTTTCTGCTAAATCATTGTCAACAGTCTTTGGTATTGCAATGCAATTGATTGGATAACCAAGCTTCTTACTTATTTGAGAAACCTTATAAGCCGTATCAGCAGAATCATTTCCACCGTTATAGAAAAAATAACCAATATTATGAGCTTTAAAAACTTCCACTAATCTTATGTATTCTTTTTTATTTTCCTCAAAGCTTTTTAACTTAAATCTACAAGAACCAAATGCTCCTCCTGGAGTTGACTTAAGAGAATTGATAGCAGATTTGCTTTCTTTTGATGTGTCGATTAATTCCTCTTTTAGTGCTCCTAGAATTCCATTCTTTCCAGCATAAACTTTACCAATTTTTGATTTATATTTTTTTGATTCTAAAATTACTGATGCAGCAGTAGCGTTTATAACTGAGGTTACTCCACCTGATTGTGCATAAAATGCATTTTTTTTCATTATTTCCCCGCTTTAGCTTTGAATAAAATTCAAGTGTCGTATTATAACTAATATGAGAATACATATCCTAGGCATTTGTGGAACCTTTATGGCCGGTCTTGCACAAATTCTTATGGAATCTGGACACGATGTATCTGGAGCAGATGCTAAGTTCTATCCACCAATGTCTGACTATTTAAAAAAAATAGGCATTAAAACAATTGAAGGCTATGAGAAAAAATCTCTCCCTGAAGCTGATCTTTATGTAATTGGTAATGCTTTATCGAGGGGAAATGAGTGTGTAGAAGCAATTTTAGATCAAAAATTACCATACGTTTCTGGACCTGAAATGTTAGGAAAAGAATTAAAAAATAGAAATGTTTTTGCAATATCTGGAACGCATGGAAAGACATCAACTTCATACATGTTAGCTCATATATTTTTAGATCAAGGAAGAGAAATTGGATATCTTGTCGGGGGCATTTCTTATGATTTTGATAATCCAGCATGCTTAGGAAAAGATCCTATTTTTGTTATTGAAGCTGATGAATATGATTCTGCTTTTTTTGATAAACGCTCAAAATTTATTCACTACTTTCCTACTAATCTAATTATAAATAATATCGAATTTGATCATGCTGACATATTTAACGACATCGAAGATATCAAAAAACAATTTCACCATCTAATAAAAATTATTAAATCATCAGGCAATATTATTTATTTTGATGATGATAGTGCCTCCAAAGAAGTAATTGAAAAAGGAATTTGGTGTAACAAAATTGGAATAAATTCAAATGGAGTAAAAGCTGACTTTGAATCTAAAGAATTAATAATAGATGATGAAATATTTCAATTGAACGAACTTCCATTAATAGGTGAACATAACTTTAAAAATTATGTTTGTTCAATATTAGCAGCTAAGCTTGTAGGAATTTCAGAAACAGAATCAATTAATTCTCTTAAAAAATTTAAGGGTGTTAAGAGAAGAATGGATTTCATTAAAGAAATTTCAGGCATAAGAATATATGATGATTTTGCTCATCATCCAACAGCAATAAAATTATCATGCAGAGCAATCCGAAATAAATATTCAGATAAAAAAATTCTTGGTCTTGTCGAGTTGGGTTCAAACACGATGTCATCAGGTTATCATAAAGAAAATTTGATAAATTCTTTTGATTCATTGGACGAATTTTTAATGTTAGATCCTAACAAGAATTATAAAATTAATAATGCGTTTGATTCTGAAAATGAACTTTTAAAAAATTTGGAAGAAAAAATTTTTGACTATGATATTATTTTGATTATGACTAACAAAGATAGTCAAAAGTTTATAAATCCAATAATTAATAGCATTGAAAAAAAATAATTTACCTGTTTTTCCTTTAGGCCTGGTAGCTTTACCTGGCACAATTCAAAATTTGCAAATTTTTGAGCCTAGATATATCAGCATGGTTAAAGACTGTATGAAAAACAATCATGGCTTTGTGATAGTTTTTCAAAAATCTGGTGAAGGCAATGACTTTGAAATATCTAAAATGGGTTCATATGTTGAGATTATTGATTTTAATAATTTGCCTAATGGTTTACTCGGAATCTCTGTCAAATCTATCAATAAAGTTGCAATTAGTAATTTAGTTCAGCTTCAAGATGGACTTAACATTGCTGAGGTTAACCCTTTAATTGATCCTGAGGTTGATGATCAAGCTCTGTTAGCAGAATTTCCTGAAATAAGTAATATTTTGAATCAGCTTGTTAAGCATCCAAGAGTTGCTGATATGCCTATTGAGGTTGATTTTAACTCCGCTGATTCCGTGGCATATCATCTTGCAGGATTGATACCCATTCCATGGTCTCATAAACAGAGTCTTCTTGAGGCATTTGATGCCTCTCAAAGATTTGCAATTCTATCTAAGTATATTGAAGAAATTTCTTCTAGCTAAAATAAGATTAAACTTTTAGAGGTTCTTGATTTGATCTTTTTCTCAACCAATTTATGGTCTTGAGTACGCTTGGAATTGCTATAAACTTCCTTTCGATAAAATATTTGCCAGGATAATTACTCATCATTAACCCAATAAATATTGTGAATAACCCCTGTCCAGGAAGGACAAGCATAAGAATTCCACCGATAATTAAAACGTATCCAATTAAATTTTTAATTATCATCGAAACTAGCCACATTACAGGATATTTGGATTTAAATTTTGAAGGCTTTTTATTTATAAAATAATCACTTGGTATTAGTGACACTAGCCATTTAATACTCACTAGACTAAAAATAAATATTGCAAAAGATATAGCTCCAAGCCAAAAAATATATGACTTATAATTTATAATTTGCTGACTGAGTTGTTCAAAAATAATTTCCAATAAAATACTTACCCTTTTTGATTAATTTGATTTAGTATATCAATAAGAACATTTGTAGAGATAATTATTAGACCCACAATTTTATTTAATCTTGTCTAAAAAAACACTTTCAGAAATATGCAACTATAGTCTAACTGACAGCAAGGCAGAAGATTTACTTGTCTTAGATGTAGAAAACATCTCATCATTTGCAGATAAGATCATTATAGCTACCGCAACTTCAAATCGTCATGCTCTATCTGTTTCAGAAAAGCTTGTAGAATCGCTAAAAGAAAATGAATTTAATATTCTTGGAGTAGAAGGAGAAATTGATTCAGGATGGGTTTTGGTAGATTGTGGAGACATTGTCGTTAATATAATGAAAAAAGAGCAACGAGACTTTTATGACTTAGAAGGACTTTGGGGAGAAAAAACTCTATTAACTCAAGAAAGTTAATGATCATTAAAATTATTAGTATTGGAAATAAACTTAATGCATGGGAGCAAGACAGCATTAATTTCTATTTAAAACAATTACCAAAAAATTTAAAAATAGAATTCGTAAATTTAAAAAGTCATCAAAATCCAAACTATTCCGAATCTGAGGTAATTAAAAAAGAATCGCAATTGATAATGTCAAAACTATCTACTGACGATTTTATTATTGCATTTGATATGAATGGCGATCAAATTTGTAGCAAAAAATTTAGTGATCTTATATTTAATAATCATGAATCTGATAAAACAATAACTTTTGTAATAGGCGGCTCATTTGGATTGTCATCAGAAATAAAAGATAATTCTAACAAGGTATTGTCTGCATCTTTGTTCACATTTCCTCACAGATTGTTTAGATTGATATTGGTTGAACAAATTTATAGGGCACACACAATTGTAAATAATATGCCATACCACAAATGATAGACTTAAACGAAAGGTTTTCAGAAAAAAGAAATTTCTTCAATAGGCTTATTTTTGTTTATGTTTTCTTTGGCGTTCTATTTTTGTATTTGATTTATAAAACATTTTCTCTTCAAATCTCAAGTTATTCGGACTATGAGCTTGCATCGCTTGAAAATAAGACTAGAGAATTTCTGGTCCAACCAAGAAGAGGAATTATTTACGATAGAAATGGTGAGATCATTGTAAACAATAAACCCAGTTATAACATGATTCTTGACCCAGAAAATGTTGATGATATTAATGAGTTGATATTTGAAATTAATAAATTTGTTAATTTATCTGATGCTGAAATTAAAAATATAAATAACATTTTTCCAAACAAGAAAAAGCTAAATAGAGAAGTTGTGCTTAAAAGAAACTTAACTACTGAAGAAATAGCAAAATTTGAAGTAAGAAATTATAGATTTCCTGATATTCAAATTGCTGAGAGATATTCAAGAGAAAATCTTTATCCTTACCTATTCTCACATTCCATAGGATACGTTGGCAATCTTGATGAGGAAAAACTTCAAGAAATATTATCATCTCAAAATCTTGAATCAAATGAGACAATTTTTACTTATTCAAATGGTTTTTTGAATGGAAAAACCGGCATTGAATATGTTTATGATGAAAAATTGCGAGGTTTATTTGGTAAAAAAATATATGAAGTTGATGCATCTGGCAGACTATTACAAGAAAAACAGATGATACCTGCTGTTGCAGGTGAAGATATTTTTTCTTCTCTTGACCTCCCAAGCCAACAAGTTGCTTATGATGAGTTAAATAATAGAAGGGGCGCAGTAGTAGCTGTAGACATAAATGATGGCTCAATTGTTACCTATGTAAGCTCCCCATCATTTTCTGTAAATAAGATCGCTAACGGACTCACACAAAACGAATTTGATGAATTAATAAATGATGACGATAAACCATTTTTTGATCGAGCAGCTCAAGGCAGGTATTCACCAGCATCAACAATTAAACCTGCTATTGGTTTATTTGGAATTGATAAAGATATTTTAGATTGGGAATATACTATTCAGGACCCTGGATTTTTTATATTACCTGAAGATGGAAGAATCTATCGAGGATGGAAAAAAGGTGGCCATGGTGAAATTAATCTCAAAGATGCAATTATAGAAAGCTCAAATACTTTCTTCTTTTCACTTGCCTATCAAACAGAAATAGAAGAGTTAAGATCGCACTTGTCGAATTTTGGATTTGGTAAAAATGTGTGTGATGATTGCTTTATGCCAGATAATGGACTGCTTCCAAGTCCAAAATGGAAAATGAATACACACAATTTTGGTTGGTTTAAAGGTGATACAGTAAATGTGGGAGTTGGGCAAGGATATATAAATTCAACACCAATTCAGCTTGCATATTATTCTGCCTTTCTAGCAACAAAAGGTAATATAAATAAATTCTCTTTTGTTCAAGATAGCAAAAATGCTAATAAGAATATTTTTAACTCAAAAAATATTACAAACATTGATTGGGATAATATTCATGAGAGTATGATAGGCGTAATTGAAAGTCCAAAAGGAACTGCAGGCAGGCTACGATCATTAAAAGATTACGTAATAGCTGCAAAATCAGGAACTGTAGAATTAGTAAGCACTGAAACCAAAGAAGATTATCAAATAATACGAGAAACTGAAGGCAAAAGAGACCACGCTATAATAATCGCTTTTGCTCCCATGCCAAATCCAAAATATGCGATAAGCGTTGTAATTGAAAATGGTGAAAGTGGTGGATCAGTTGCTGGACCGGTAGCAGTCGCGGTTCTAAATAGCCTAGTCAAAAATGATTAATTTTAAAAATTTTATTAAGGATAAAATCTATATTGATTTGTATTTATTTATTTCCATCACATTACTTTCAATCATGGGCCTTGTATTTTTATATAGTGCCTCTCAAGGGAACATAGAGACAATCATTAAACAGTCCTTTTTTGTTATATTTGGTTTGTTTTTAATGTTTATCGTTAGTCAGCCTGATCCAGATTTCTACAAAAATAATTCAGCAATTTTTTTAATCTTTTCCTTAGTTCTTGTTTTGGTTACTCTTTTTTTTGGAAAGGAAGTTAATGGAGCAAGAAGGTGGTTAGATCTAGGATTATTCACATTACAAACATCAGAAATTATCAAAGTTGCTTTACCAGTATTTCTAGCTGCATATTTATATGACAAACCCTTACCAATAAATTTATTTAATACCTTTACTACATTGGTCTTAATTCTTTTAATAGTTAATTTAGTTAGAATTCAGCCAGACTTGGGAACAAGTTTAGTAATTTTGATAGCGGGTCTATATATTTTATTCTTAGCCGGATTAAGCTGGAGATTTATTGGAATTTCATCTGGAATTTTTATTTTGTCTCTGCCTTTTATTTGGAATAATTTTTTAGAGCCATTTCAAAGACAAAGAATTTTAACTTTACTAGATCCCAATGCAGATCCTTTTGGATCGGGATGGAATATTACTCAATCAAAGATAGCTATTGGGTCAGGCGGACTTCAAGGAAAAGGCTATCAAATGGGGTCTCAAGCCCATCTGGATTTTTTACCAGAGACTGAGACAGATTTTATTTTTTCAGTAATTGCAGAGGAATTTGGTTTTATAGGAGTATGTATTCTTTTGTCTATTTTCTTATTTATCTTATTAAGATGTTTATATTTGGCTTTTGATGCAAGAGATAGATTTTGCAGATTAACCATTGGCGGCCTTAGCCTATTATTTTTATCTACAGTATTCATAAATTTATCTATGGTTGTTGGAATTATTCCAGTCGTGGGCATGCCACTTCCATTTATAAGCAAAGGAGGCTCATCTTTGTTATCATTTTATATAGCATTTGGAGTAATAATCTCTATGGCAACACACAAAAAATTGATGCAAAAATGAAAAACTTTTTATTTCTCATATTTACACTAGTAAATTTTAGTTATGCAGATTACTTTGAGCATCCTGAATCTCAAGAAATTATCAATGAGCTTGTTGAAATTCATGGCTTTGATAAAAAATATGTTGAAACAGTCCTAAAGGATGCAAAAAAACAACAAAAGATCATTGATTCAATATCTAAACCTGCTGAATTTACATGGACATGGGAGAGATATAAAAAGTTATTTATTGAAGAAAAAAGAATTAGAAATGGTAAAAAGTTCATTAAAAATAATTTAGTTACTTTGGAGAGAGCAGAAAAAGAGTTTGGTGTACCCAAAGAAATTATTACTTCAATTCTAGGTATTGAAACAAGATACGGAAAAATTTTAGGAAATTATAGGGTTATTGATAGCTTAACTACTTTAGGTTTTGATTATCCAAGAAGGTCTGCATTTTTTAAAGACGAACTCACAAAGTTTTTTTTATTAACAAGAGAAAATAATTTGGATATTTACTCTGTAAAAGGTTCTTACGCCGGTGCAATGGGATATGGACAATTTATCTCTTCAAGCTATCGCGCATACGCTATTGATTTTGATGGAGATAATAGCGTTGATTTATTTAACTCCGTTGATGACGCTATTGGAAGTATTGCAAATTATTTAAAAGTTCATGGTTGGAAAAAAAACGGGAAAATTGTTACTGAGTCTTCGTTGAATAATGTAAGAGAAATTTATAAACCACATGATAGTCTTTCAAAATTCATTTCTTTGAGTTTTA
>CACMIG010000011.1:0-9525 GCA_902613705.1 uncultured SAR86 cluster bacterium
TAATTATACAGCCCTCTAATTGGAGGTCTTTGAGTCTATTAAATAAACACATCATATTTATATCAACATGCGAAAACGTAGAGTAGAAAAATTCATTATTACTAGATAATAAATTTTCAAATTTTAATAATTCATCTACGAATTTTTGAATTCCTACCTTAGGAAGATTTTTTGTAAAATTGAAAAAATACATTGATATAAAAATAATCTTACGATCTCGTCTTGGGTGTTTCAACAAAATCTTTAAAATAGATTTAAAAGGTAGTTTTTTTATCATAAATTGAATTAATGGGGCTGAAAATACAGGCATTATTGTTCCTAAAGTTGATGCAAATTTTGTACCTTCTGTAATAGTTGTATTTTTAATAATTGAAATTGAAGTCGAATCAATCACGGGATAAAGATCTATATTATTTTTGCCTTCAATATGATTTAGTCTTTTAATTATTTTTACACTATCAAAAACAATTTCATTATCTATAGAAATTGCTGGAACTGTAGCTAATGGATTAATTGAGAGATAATTTTTATTTAAGTTTTCACCTTCAGGATATTGATCACAAAGTTTTACATGAGTTTCATTAAACGAAATACCTTTTTCATATAAGGCTACTCTCACCATTTGACTGCATAGTGACCAATTAGCATGATATAGAGTAATATTATTTTCAAACATTAAATGAGCTAGTCATTAAATTTTTTTCTCATGTTCATTACTGCATCAAGGCCAGACACAGGTTTTTTACCATCCGGAACAGTGTTACCTTTTTTAATTAACTCACTAAAGTCAGCGCCTGATTTAAACATTTCATAAAGGACTTCAATATCCATATTAGTTCCAATAGGTTCGTCCTCAAAATCTGGTGATATATTTTCTTTAAATTCTTTGGCAGTTGAGAAGTGTTCGAAGAAAACTTCTACAAGGTTATTATCAGGATCTCGATAATAGATTCCGCTTATCCAACCATGATTAACAGTCCATAGGGGGGATAATCCTCTTTCTTTCGCTTTAAAATAAAAATCGAACCATTTTTCTATAGGATTTATTCTATAAGAAATATGATCAAGTCCTTCTATAGAAGGAATTTTTTTATTAAGAAATATTTTTAATTTCATTACTATTTTCTGAATAAAATTTAACTTATTTAGAACATCTGAAGTATTTGCAATTGCTATTCTATGATGCTCATCATCATAGGCTAAAAAAGTAATAAGATCACTTTGATAAAGAGGTTCACATCCAAACAAATTTTTATAAAAATTAATCATATTTTTATAATTTGTTGTTTTAAATGCTATATGATGAAAATCATCTGGAGAAAAATCAGATTTAAAATTTAAATATAAATTTTTGTTGAAAATTTTATTCATATCTTAGGCTTTTAAATATTATACTTACTAAGCGATTTATTTATACTACAAACATGAAACTTGTTACTTTTTTGTTAAAAGAAGATCTTAATACACTAAGGATCGGCGCTTTAAAAGATAACGGGGTCATTGATTTTTCATTTTCAGACCTTCCTAATAATATGATTGATTTTATCGCTCTTGGGAATCGAGGTTTAGATAAAGCTAACGACCTGATTCAAGTTGAAAACAATATATATTTTAATGATGATATTATTCTTAAAGCACCTATTTTAAAACCAAATAAAATCCTAGCAGTTGGTCTTAATTATAAAAAACATGTGGATGAAGCAAAAGATTTAAAAGATCATCATAGTAACAACGTTGAGTTACAGGAACAGTACCCAAATATTTTTAATAAACAAAATTCATCTGTAAATGATCCTTATGGAGATGTTCATAGGCCTAACGCATCAGATTGGTTGGACTATGAAGGTGAAATGGGCTTCATAATTGGCAAGGAATGTAGGCATGTAAGTTATGACAATGCTAAAAATTGTATTTATGGTTATACTGTAGTTAATGATTTTACTGTAAGAGACTGGCAGTTCAGAGGTCCTCCTCATACTATGACTATGGGAAAATCATGGGATACACATTGTCCTTTTGGACCATGCATAGTTACAGCAGATGAGATTGATAATCCTCATAAATTAAATTTAAAAACATATGTAAATGATGAAATGAGACAAAATACAAATACAGAATTAATGATTTATGATTGTTATACACTTATTGAGTATATATCTACAGCATTTACACTAACGCCAGGGGATCTTATACCAACTGGAACACCTGAAGGCTCTGCATTATCAACGCAAGATTGGTTAAAGCCTGGTGACAAGGTGAGGGTTGAAGTAGAAAATATTGGTTATATTGAAAATAAAATAATCCAAGAGCCAATGAATACTACTAAAAACTAAAATTGAAAAAATATGATGTCGCAATTTGTGGTTTTGGTCCAGTAGGTTCAATTTGTGCGATTTTATTAGCACAGTATGGTCATGAAGTTCTTGTTATAGAAAAAAATAATGGCCCTTGTCAAACAGCGAGAGCTATTAACACAGATGGCGAACAATTAAGAGTATTTGATAAAATTAATATTGCTGAAAAAATTATTAAAAATTCAAATCAAATTGAAAAAGTACATTTCTCAGATGTAAATCTAAAACCGATACAGTCATTAACTCAGTCGCTAGATGATACTGAAATGGGTTGGCCAAACCAGGTTTTATTTTATCAACCAGAATTAGAATCATTTATAAGAGATAAAGCAAAAAAACTATCAAATATTAATGTAATTGAATCTTGTGAATTAAAAGATTTTAATGATGAAAAAGGAACTGTTTATATATCTTGTAAAAAGGGCATAAGAAATATAGATTTTAATTCTAAGTTCCTAGTTGGTTGTGATGGAGCAAGAAGTTCAATAAGAAAAAAATTAAATATTAAGCTTGATGATTTTGGATATAATCAAGAATGGTTAGTCTGTGATGCACATCTTACAAAAAATATTCATTTAAAAAATGAACTTGTACAGGTTTGCAATCCTAAAAGGCCTAGCACTTTTTTGCATGGAAGAAGAGGCCATCTAAGATTTGAATTTAAAGTTATGCCTAATGATGACCTGGATAATTTAAGATCTGATGAAAGTGTTTGGAATTTACTATCACCTTGGATAGACAAATCAAATGCGAGGCTTGAAAGAGCAGCCATCTATAATTTTCATGCTTGCATAGCAAAAGTTTGGCGAATGAATAATGTTTTAATTGCAGGTGATTCTGCTCATCAAATGCCACCATTTATGGGAGCTGGAATGGGTACAGGTATTAGAGACGTAGCAAATCTAGCTTGGAAAATTAACCTAATTCTTGAAAAAAAAGCTAAAAAAAATATCTTAGATACATATCAAAAAGAGAGATACTCACATGCAAAATGGTCAATTGCTCAATCAATAACTATTGGCGAAATTATAGAAGGATTCTGTGCTGCGGAGGAGGGTAAGAAATATAAACCAAAAAAAAGAGGTTATGATGTTAATTTTCCCCATATACCTTCAGGAATTTATACAAGTCCTACTGATAATATTACTGGGTATCAAGTTCCACAACCAAATATTCTTGTTAAAAAGAAAATTATAAGATTAGATAAATTAATAAAATCAAAATTTTCAATTATTACAAACACCAAAATTACTAAGATTAATAATAAGGCAAAACAAATAATTAAAAAATTGAAAATTAAAATAATACATGTTTCAAAAATTGACGATCCAGAAAAAAGATTGAAAAAAATTTTTGATAAATATGAATATATTCTAGTTCGGCCAGACCTTTATGTATATGGTGGAGCAAATAAAGAAGATTTATCTAATATGATTGAAAGCCTTAAAGATTCATTCTCATTAATCGATTAATATTAATTAAAAAGTTTTTTTTTCTTAACAATCAAATAAATTAAAAATATAAATATTAAAAATATTGGGATAATAAATTGTTTAAAGGTTAAAAAAATAATCCAAGCAAAAATAATATCTTGAACTATTGGATGAGGTAAGTCTTCTTCTTTATAATTTCTTTCTAGCCACGGTGAATCATTGATACCTATATATCTATCTCCATAAAGATAAGATTGAACAGGGTTAATATATGGAGTTTCAATTACAATTGGCATATTTATTAATGTATTTTTCATTGATTCAAAGATCTCTGGGTGCTCAGATGATAAATTATTTTTTTCATAAGGGTCATTTTGAATATCGTAAAGTTCAAATATTTTTTCAGAATTATTATCATGTATAAAGTGGCTGTAATATAACTTCCATTGATTATTGAAAAGGGCTCTTTCGTCGTTAACTATCACATTTCCGGTTATAACATTTATTGGATCCTCAATATTATTACTTTTTAAACTTTCCCATCTATCAACACCAGTATAAAAATTTCTATCTTTGTCATAACCTACTGCAGTTAATAAAGTTGGTAATATATCGTCAGAAAAGAAAAATTGATTACTTATTGATTTTTCTAAAACTCCTTTGTAATAAATAATTCCGGGTACTCTTATACCACCTTCATATGCTGATCCTTTGCTTCCTTTTAATCCAAGTGTATTTCCTTTTGAATCAAGTATATCTGGAGCTATAGTTGCAGCAATTGGATCTATATCAAAGACAGGACCATTATCTGAAAAAAATATTATTATTGTTTCTTCTAAAATTCCTTCAGACTCAATTATATTTATAATCTTTCCAATTTCTCGATCTAACGAAATGATATTTGCAGCATATTTTCTTTCTTTTTCGTTTTTAATATTGAGAAGTTCATTTATTACATTATTCTCTGCTTCAATTGGAGTATGCGGAGCATTAAAAGCTACATATAGAAATAGGGGATTAGAACTATCTTTATTTTTAATAATCCTTATTGCTTCGTCCGCTATTAACGTTGTTGAATACCCATCTTCGTATAAAATTTCACCATTTCTATGCCAATCTAATCTGCCTGCAAGAGCATGATCAAAATAGCCTATACCGCCTCCCAAATGACCATATGTTGAATCAAAACCTCTATTTCTTGGCAGGTATTCATCTTTGTACATACCAAGATGCCATTTTCCTGATAATGCAGTTTTATAACCCATCTCTTTAAAATATTCAGGCATAATTTTGTGTTCCAAAGATAGGGCATATCTTTCTGCGGTTGGATTATTTAATGGTCTTATAATGCCATTAGTTAAACTGTTTAAACCAGTAAAAAGAGCGGCTCTTGTGGGACTGCATGTTGGAGCACTGTAGAACCTGTTCATTCTAATGCCATCATTTGATAATTTATCAATATTAGGAGTTGGTATCGGGCCTCCATTATATGAAACATCACCCCAACCAAGATCATCAGTCAAAATAATAACAACATTAGGTTTTTCTATTGAAAATATATTTATAGAAAATAAACAAATTAAAATAAATTTATTTATCAAAACATTACTATTGCTCATTAATTGAAATAATAAATCATTGAGATAAAATTTAGTATATTTAATAATTTTAAATAAATGAGTGATATAAAAGTTTACATGATTGCTAACCTACAAATTCATGATCCTAAAAAGTATCGTGAGTATGAAAAGGGCTTTTTTCCTATATTAAAAAAACATGGTGGTGAGTTTATTACTTTTGATGACAATATAGATCATTTTGAAGGTGATAATCCTATGACAGGAAGAGTAATATTATTTAGCTTCCCATCAGCAAAAAAAGCCAAAGAATGGTACTCAGACCCTGAATATCAATCTCTAAGTGAACATAGAAGAAAAAGTGTTTCAACAACTTTAACTATGATAAATGGGTTACCACCAAGATAAATTAATTCAAAATATCAATTAATTTAATTAAATAATGATAGTATCCAGTCAGATTGAAATTAATAATTCTAAAGAATGGGTGTTAAATATTATTAGAAGTCCTCGTAATCTTGAAAAAATACATCCTTTTTGTAAAAAAAATATAATTGATATATGGAATGAAGAAAAATCTATTGATTATGTTCATTACTACAGTGGAAAAATATATAAACGTAAATTTATGAAATGGAATAATGAAGGGTATGTATTAGAAATTTATGAAGATAGAAAACTTGCGACTATAAGTTGGAGAATAAATTCAAATGATAAAAATTCAATAATAGAGATTATTGCTAGACCATATATGCCATTTAAATATAAGTTATTTAATATAATTATATTTAACTTATATGTTAGATATTTACTTAAAACTTATTTAGATTCTGTTGTTAAAGGCCTTAAATACTACTCAGAAACAGATATCAGTGTTAGAAAAGATCAATTTGGCAAACATATATGGTATTCTGGATAATATAATTTAACATAATATATATTATGCGAACTAATATATATTATGATGTTAAATATTGTCGTGTTTCGGACCACAAACTATAGCCTTTAAACCTCCTGCTCCTCCACTTAAAAGAGGTTCTAATACATCAAGAAGTCCTGTTTCAATTCTCCAATTCAGATATTTTGATTGATGGTCTAATGATTCCCAGTCTTCTATTAGATGAATTGTATTTGTTGAATCCTCAATATAAGTATCAACTGATATACATCCATTAAATGATCTTGTGTCTGGTAAAGCAGTTTTTAATGTTTCTTTTAAATCTTCCAACATGCCCTCTTTTGCAGGAAAAGAAACAATCACTAAATTTTTCATATTAACTCCATTAATTTATGTTTTTATTATATTATTCAATATATACATAAACATCTTATTGGGGTAATAAAATGCACATAAAAATACTTTCTATATTATTAGTTTCATTAAATATTAGTGCTATTACATTGATGGAACCTACTTCAAAATCTGAAGATTTATATGATGGCGTTATTTTAGACGGAACATATTCTAATGAGATTGATAGACCATCAGTATATTTAGGATTTGAAGTTGGAGAACGTGTTGCTGCGCCCTACCAAATATCTAATGCAGTATTGGCATGGGCAAAACAATCTGATCGAATGATTGTTAAGGAGTATGCAAAAAGTCATGAAGGTCGTCCGCTTTATGCAATATTTATATCATCACCAGAAAACTTATCAAAATTAGATGAAATAAAAGAAAACATAAATTTATTATCTGATGGAGAAAATACAAATGGAAATAAAGCTAGAGCTTTAATTGATGAGTTGCCTGCAATTGCATGGATGGCATATTCAATTCATGGAAATGAAACCTCTGGTGCAGATGCCGCATTAGCAGCTATATATCATTTCATAGCTAGTGAGGATTCTGAAACTATTGATATGCTAGATAAAATGCTGATCATTATTGATCCGATGATGAATCCTGACGGAAGAGCAAGATTTACCAAATCATTACAAGAATACAGAGGTACAGTCCCCAATTATGATGATCAATCGCTTCTTCATACAGGTGATTGGCCCTATGGGAGAACAAATCATTATTTCTTTGATTTAAATAGAGATTGGATATATTTAACTCAACCTGAGACTCAAGGGAGAGTAAAGCTTATTAATGAGTGGAGTCCTCAAATATTAGTAGACGCCCATGAAATGGGGCCACAAGATACCTTTATGACAGGACCGCCAAGGGAACCTATTAATAAAAATATTGATAAAGATTTGCTTAAATGGGGAAATATATTTGCACAAGATCAAGGTAACGCATTTGACGATAGAGATTGGCGCTTCTATACAGGTGAATGGCATGAAGATTTATATCCTGGGTATTCTTTCTATGTTCAATTTAGAGGCACTCTAGGAATTTTATATGAACAATCAAGAATGGCAGAAGATGGCGTAAGAAGACCAGAAGGAACAATTCAGTCATATAAGGAATCAGTTCATCATCAATATGTAAGTACAATGGTAAATCTTAAAACTCTTCTTGAGAACTCAAAAGCAATGTATCAAGACTTTTGGGAGGGAAGAAAATATAACGTTTCTAGAGATAGTAACTATGCCAATAGAACGTTTGTAATATTACCAACCAAAAATAATACAAGAATTAATACACTTGCTGAAAAACTAAAATTTCAAGATATTCAACTCTATAAAAATGAAAAACCTATTCTTGTAAAAAATATTTTAAAACAAACAGGCGACATTGAAGAAAATTTTACTATACCGTCAGGAAGTATGATTATTCCAAATAGACAAGCTGAGGCCCCTCTTATATCTGCAATAATGGAGTTTGATGCTGATATAGATGAAGAAGTATTGATTGAAGAGAAACAAAGTGTACTTAGAGACGGTTCATCAATAATGTATGACACAACAGCATTTAATTTTTCTATGGTTTATGGCCTTGAAGCTATAACTGTTCCTGAAAATATAAGTTCTAATTTAGTTGATTGGGAGTCATCAAATCAATCTATTGATGTTAGTAACGAAGCAGTCATATGGGCCACTGATGGAGTTGATGATAATTCTGTGGCTTTTGCTGCTAGATTAATGGAACAAGATGTTCAGGTAAGAATAATAGATAAAGAAGCAAGCCTGTCAGGATATGAATTATCTAGAGGAAGCGTAGCTGTTATTCGCATGGATAATCCCAATATAACTAATTTAAATGAAATTGTTAGCAAAGTTGCATCAGAATTAAATATTTCAATTGTTTCCCTTGACTCTGGTTTTGGTCCTGAAGAACTTCCAGATTGGGGCGGTAGACATTTTAGATTACTTAAAAAACCACAGATAGCTATTCTAAGTCACGAAGGATTTAATTCATATGATGTTGGTGTTAGCTGGTGGTCAATCGATCATCACTTAGGAATCAGACATAGTCAGCTCAACACATCAATTTTAAGTTATGCTGACTTACGAAGATATAATACGATAATTGTACCAAGTGGTTCGGCTCTAAATGATATTTCAAAAAAATCTTTAAACGATTGGGTTAGACAAGGTGGTACTTTAATTGCTCATAATTTTAGTACTAGATCTCTTATTGGTAATAATGGAATTGGTAATGTAAAACATTTAAGCGATACATTCGATAATAGTGAAGATTATAATTTTGATTTGCAAAGAGAGATTTATTCTCTTGAAGAAGATATTAGTAAAGAAGATGCTTTAAATAATAAGGTTGACCTAGATATAAATTATCCCTGGGAAAGTGAAGATAAAATTTCTGAAGACTTAAAAAAACGTGATAAGTGGCAATCAATTTTAATGCCTTCTGGTGCTATGGTTGCTGGGCGCATAGATCAGAAACATTGGCTAACCTTTGGAACTATAGACGTATTACCTATTTTATATGGTAACTACCCTATTCTTATGACAAGTGATAATGCACAAGCAGCAGTAAGAATTGGTGAATTAATTAATGATCCTACTAAAGAAAATGCACGTGCTATAAATTGGTCAACGATTCCAGCTGGAAAAGATATTAATGTAAGAATGAGTGGTTTGGTTTGGCCTGAAGCGTCACAAAGAATTGCAAATTCAGCATACTTAACTAGAGAAAGAGTTGGTAAAGGACAAGTGATTTTGTTTTCAGGAGAACCTAACTATCGAGGATCAGCTCTTGGAACAAATAGATTATGGTTAAATGCTGTTATTTATGGAGCAGGATTAGGA
>CACMIG010000012.1:0-7119 GCA_902613705.1 uncultured SAR86 cluster bacterium
AAGAGAAAACACCTTCTCAAATAATCAATGAATTTGAATCAAAACAAATGAAAACTGATCTTCCTGAATTCAGACCGGGAGATACTGTTGTTGTATCTGTGAAAGTTAGGGAAGGAGAAAGAACAAGATTACAAGCTTTTGAAGGGGTCGTGATGGGTGTAAAAAAAGCTGGACTAAACTCCTCTTTTATAGTGAGAAAGATTTCAAGTGGAATCGGTGTTGAAAGAACATTCCAAACTCATAGCCCAATGATAGATTCTATCCAAGTAAAAAGAAAAGGTGATGTTCGTCAGGCTAAGCTATTTTATCTCAGAGAAAGATCCGGTAAATCTGCAAGAATCAAAGAACGTCTAGAATAATAAAATGCAAACATCTTACAAGGAAGATTCTAATCTTAGGTCTTTTTTGAATTATCTTTTAGTTGATAAGGGACTTTCTAATAATACAGTAAAAGCATATGAAGCCGACATCTCATCTTTTTTTCAATGGTTAGATAATGAAGATCTTAAATATAAAAATCTTCAAGAAGACCATATCAATCAATATATATCATTTTTATTTCAAAGGAAGATGAGAAGTTCCTCAGTTAATAGAAAAATATCATCAATTAAATCATTTTATATATTTTTAGTTAAAAGAAATTTTGTAAAAAATTCTCCTCTAAACGACTTAGTTACTCCAAAGCAAGAGAAATATTTACCAGAGTCTATGTCAGAAGCAGAAGTTGATAAATTACTTAACAGTCCCGATGTTGCAAAAAAAATTGAAAATAGGGATAAGGCAATGATTGAAATGTTATACGCTACAGGTATGAGAATATCTGAGTTAGTAAATCTAAAGATAACAGATGTTGATATGAAAAGATGTGTAGTAAAAGTTTTTGGAAAAGGATCTAAAGAGAGATTAGTTCCTTTTGGAGAAAAAGCTCTAGATTCTTTGAGATCATATTTAAATGAAAGAGAGAAATCTTCATCAAAGGAAATTTTTCTTTCAAATAGAGGAAAAAAAATGACTAGAGTTGCATTTTGGCAAAGAGTGAAGGTTTATCTGATAAGAGAGAATTTAAAAAATTCCATATCTCCACATACCCTAAGACATGCCTTTGCAACACACTTACTAAACAGAGGGGCTGATCTTAGATCTGTTCAACTTCTTTTGGGTCATAGTGACTTATCAACCACTCAAATATATACTCATATAGCAAAACAAAGGTTAAGTGATGTTCTTAAAAAACATCATCCAAGAGGATAATATGCTTAAAAACTATTTCGCATTTTTACTTTTATTGTTAATTTCAATAAATACTCTTTCGCAGGATGCTATCAGCGAAGATTTTATTGATAGGTGTAATCATGAGAATTGTTATAAAGATCAAATTGAAAAAATAATATCTCTAATTCTTCCTGAAGGCTCAAAAATTGAGTCAATTGAAAAGTCAGAATTTCCAGGTGTGTATAAAGTATATTTTGGTGACTTGCAGCCACTTTATGTATCTGAGGATGGAAGATATTTTTTATATGGTCAAATGTTTAAGATAGATCTGCAGACAGCAGGTGTAGGAGCAGATTTGTATGGATCATACAAGAGTTTAGAACCTTCAGTAAAAAATTTAACAGACATAGATATGTTTGAAAAAAGAAAATCATTGATGAAAGAAATTCAAGAAAGTGAATTAATTACTTTTAAATCAATTAATGAAAAACATAGTCTGACTATTTTTACTGATGTAGATTGTGGATATTGTCGAAAATTACATAAGCAAATGAAAGAATATAATGATTTAGGGATTAGTATTAGATATGCTGCTTTTCCAAGATCAGGTCTGGGAACTGATTCATTCACAAAAATGGTAGGTGCATGGTGTTCAGAGGATACAAAAGCAGTTCTTACAAGCCTAAAAGATGGAAAAGAGCTGAGGCTTGAATTTTGTGACTCTCAACCTGTTGCAAAACATTATGCCATCGGAAAAAAATTAGGTATTACAGGCACTCCTGCAATTATTACAAATGAAGGTGAACTTTTGCCTGGATATTATTCACCACAAGATTTGCTAAAAAAACTAAAGAGTTAAAAATGAATAAGTTAAGAATCGGAATATGCGGGTGGGGAAATGTTGCTACTGGTCTTTTTAAAACCCTGCAAAGCAATGCAACAGAAATAAAAAAAAGAAGTAATCTGGAGATTGAAATTATTGCAATTGGGGCAAGACGAGATAATCCTAAATGTGATCCGGGTAATATAGTTGTAGAAAGAGACATCTTTAAAATTATTGATCATGACATCGACGTTATTGTTGAACTTATTGGAGGAGTTGATGTTGCTCGCGATCTAATTCTCAAAGCACTCAATGCTAAAAAACACGTAGTTACTGCTAACAAAGCAGTTATATTTAATCACGGAGATGAGCTTTTTAGTGTTGCAAACAGAAACGGCGTAAAGCTACTTTATGAGTCTTCCGTTTGTGCAGGTACACCTATAATTAAACTTCTTAATCAGGAGCTTGCTGCGAGTAAAATCTCTAAAATCTCAGGCATGCTAAATGGCACCTCTAATTTTATTTTATCCAATATGGAAGAGGGCATGGAATTTGAACCAACTTTAAAACTTGCTCAAGAAAAGGGATACGCTGAACCTGACCCTTCATTTGATATTGAAGGTACAGATGCTGCACACAAAATAGGCATTTTGTCTTCACTAGCCTTCGGGAGTTCTTTGCCTCCAAAAGATTTTTATATTGAGGGTATTAATGGAATTCATAAAGATGACTTTAAGTATGCCTATGAAATGGGTTATACAATCAAACATCTAGCAATTGCAAAATCAACGAATAATTCAATCGATTTAAGAGCTCACCCATCTCTTGTGAAGCTTGATTCATATCTTGCTAATTTAAAAGGAGTTAGGAATGGTATTGAAGTAGAAACCGACTTATTGGATACTCTCCACATTGCAGGATCAGGAGCTGGACAGGAAGCCACTGCTTCTGGTGTTATTTCTGACTTAATTTATTTATCAGATTCAAAAATAAGAGAAGTTAATAATATTAATGAGAGCATTGAGCTTATTGATTTTATTGATTTAGACTTTCAACATTATTTTTATATTGAAGCAAGTGATGTATCGGGTGTGACGGCTTCTATTTCCTCTATTTTTGCAAATAAAGATGTCAGCATTGAGTCAATAAGTCAAAAAGAAAATCTTAACGATGACTTAGTGCCAATTATAATTATTACAGATCCTTTTAAAGAAAAATATTATCAAGAATTGGTTGATAATCTACTGGAGCTGGATTCAGTAAATAAAATAAGGTCTATTAGGATCGAACCACATTAAAATGTTATTTCATAGCACAAGGGGTAATGATAATAACAAGACCTTTGAAGAGGTTTTGATGCAAGGTCTAGCAGATGATGGCGGCCTATTTATGCCTGATTCTTGGCCTCAAGTGGACTTAGACCACTTAAAAAGTTCTAAATCTTTTATTGATGTAGCAAAATATATTGTACCAATGTACACAAATTCATCATTTGCAATAGATGAAGTGCATGAGGTATTAGAAAACACTTGGCACGACTTTGAAGAAAAAGATTATTTAAAGATTGTTGATATAAATAAATCTCTGTCTGTGCTTGAGTTGTTTCATGGTCCAACCGCAGCATTTAAAGATTTTGGATTACAACTTGCTGCCGCATTCTTTAATAAAACATTGGTAGATCAAAATAAAACTGCCATTGTTTTTGGTGCCACTTCTGGTGATACCGGATCAGCAGCGATTGATGCATGCAAAGAATTTAGAGCAATTAAAAGCTTTATTCTTATACCAGATGGCAATATGTCGGAGATTCAAAGAAAACAAATGACTACTGTAGATAAATCAAATGTTTTTCCCATTCTTGCAAGCGGTACTTTTGATGATTGTCAGGATGTTGTAAAAAAGGGGTTTAAAGATAGATCTTTCCTTAAAGATAGCCAGTATCTGTTGGCAGTAAATTCAATAAATTGGGTGAGAATCATAGGTCAAATATGTTATTACTTTTATGCTGCATTAAAAGCAAATGAATTTTCAAAACCATTAAATTTTTCAGTTCCAACAGGCAATTTTGGAAATGTGTTTGCATGCTACGCAGCTTCAAAAATGGGAATGCCGCTGTCAAAAATAATCGTAGCAGTTAATAGAAATGATATTTTACATAGGTTTTTTAAAGATAATGATTACTCTAAAGATAAGGTAAGTGAAACAATTTCACCAAGCATGGATATCAGTGTTGCAAGCAATTTTGAAAGATTAATTTATGATTTTTACCTTAATAGAGATTCAGACAAGTGCTTAAATTTGTACTCTAAATTTCCTACAGAAAGTATCAGCTTAGATGAAGACATTTGGAAAAAGTCAGCTAGTCTTTTCTTGAGCTATAGCATTGATGATAACTCAACATTCAAATGCATGAAAACATACTTCGAAAATTCAGGCTATATAATGGATCCCCATACAGCTGTAGCTGCTGATGCGGTTTCTAAGCTTAATGATAGATTAGAAAATAAAACAATTATCTTAGCAACAGCTCATCCAGCTAAATTTCCAAATGCTCTTAAGAAAGCTGATATTAATTTAACAAAAGTACCAAAAAATTTGCAAAAGGTTCTTAATAAGAAAGAAATTTCATTTAAATTAAGTCCATTTGATAATTCAATTTTTGAATTTATAAAAGATAATAATTAATTATGGACTTTCAAGAGTTAAAATTTTCTTTGTCCGAAATGGAAGCAAGATTGCAAGATATTAAAGACAATGTTCTTTTTGTCGATAATAAAAAAACCAGATTAAATGAAATAGATAGTGAACTATCGAAAGAAGAGGTATGGTCTGATTTAGAACTTTCACAAAAACTCAGAAAAGAAAAAACAACATTAGAAAAAAGCATAAAATCATTTGATGACGTATCTAGAAAGCTCTCTGATTCAGTTGTTCTGTTAGAAGTATCTATTGAAGAAAATGATGATAGCTCAATAGAAGACATTTTAAATGAAAGAAATGAAATTGTATCTGCACTTGAAGAGCTTGAATTTAGCAAAATGTTTGGCAATAAAATGGATCCATCATCTGCATTTGTAGAAATTCAATCAGGTTCTGGAGGAACTGAAGCCCAAGATTGGGCTGAAATGCTTTTAAGAATGTATACCAAGTGGGCAGAAAGTAGGGGGTTTGCTACTGATTTGGTTGAAATATCACAAGGTGATGTTGCTGGCATAAAGTCAGCTTCACTCTATGTTGATGGTGATCATGCATATGGATGGTTAAGAACTGAAACTGGAATACATAGACTGGTAAGGAAATCTCCATTTGATTCAGGAAATAGAAGACATACTTCATTTGCCTCAGTATTTATCTCACCTGAAATAGATGATTCCATTGAGATAGACATAAATAAAGCAGATTTGAGAGTAGATACCTATAGAGCTTCAGGGGCTGGTGGCCAGCATGTAAATAAAACAGACTCAGCTGTAAGATTAACCCATATACCAACTGGACTGGTTGCTCAATCACAAAGTGACAGGTCTCAACACAAAAACAAAGAAAATGCATTAAAACAATTAAAATCTAAGCTTTACGAGTTAGAATTACAAAAGCAAAATGAAGAACAGCAAATTCTTGAAGACAGTAAGTCAGACATAGGATGGGGTAGTCAAATAAGATCATATGTACTGGATCAGTCAAGAATCAAGGATTTGAGAACAAATTATGAAACAGGAAATACAACAGCGGTTTTAAATGGTGATTTAGATGATTTTATGAAATCATCCTTAAAAGCGGGCATATAAATGGATAAAGAAAATATAAGTGGCGAAAAAGCCCTCATTGAAGAGAGACGTAAAAAGTTAGATCAACTTAGAGATAGAGGTGATGCATACGGTAATTCATTTAAACCAAAAAATAATTCATTAAGTCTTCATGAAGAATATGGTGACGTATCAAAAGACGATCTAGCAAAAAAGAATATCAAAGATATTTCTGTGGCTGGTCGAATTGTCTTAAAAAGAGTTATGGGTAATGCTAGTTTCGCAACTTTACGAGATGCTTCTGGTGACATTCAAATCTATGTAACAAAAAATAATGTTGATGAGAGTGTTTATGAAGATTTTAAAACATGGGATCTTGGAGATATTGTTGGCGTATCAGGCTCTCTGTTTCGTACTAAAACAGATGAGTTAACAATAGATGTATGGGATTTAGAAATGATAACTAAATCATTAAGACCAATGCCGGAAAAATTTAAGGGTTTAACAGATATTGAAGCAAGGTATAGACAAAGATACCTAGACCTAATGACAAATAATGATACAAAAGAAGTTTTTATTAAAAGAACAAAAATAATTGATTCCCTAAGAAAGAAAATGAATGAATCTGGCTATTTAGAAGTTGAGACACCAATGATGCATCCTTTAGCTGGTGGCGCAGTAGCACGTCCATTTGTAACTCAACATAATGCTCTTGGACAAGATCTTTATTTAAGGATTGCGCCAGAACTATATTTAAAAAGATTATTAGTTGGAGGTTTTGAACGCGTTTTTGAAATTAATAGAAGTTTTAGAAATGAAGGCTTGTCTACGAAACATAATCCAGAATTTACCATGATGGAGTGGTATCAAGCCTATGCGAGCATGCAAGATCAAATGGATCTAACAAAAGATATTATTTTAAATGCTGCTAAAGCAGCTGACTGTGATTCGAAAATTGAATGGGGAGATATTAAAGTTGACCTAAATAATTTTAAACAATCAACTCTTTCAGATTTAGTTTTAGAGTTTAATAAGGAATTAAGTAAAGATGAGTTAAGTGATAAGAAAAAACTTCAAAATATTCTAACTAGCAATAAAGTAAAAGTTGAAAAAAGTTGGGGTATTGGCAGAATTCTTTTAGAAGTATTTGAAGCAACTGTAGAAGGTAAATTAATCGATCCAACATTTGTTACAGAATATCCTGTTGAAGTTTCGCCATTATCTAGAAGAAATGAAGAAAATCCAGATTATGCTGATCGATTTGAATTATTCATTGGTGGAAAAGAGTTTGCTAATGGTTTTTGTGAACTTAATGATCCTGATGATCAAGCTACTAGATTT
>CACMIG010000013.1:0-6357 GCA_902613705.1 uncultured SAR86 cluster bacterium
CACATAACGTGAATTTCACGAGTTTAATCGTGTTTTCATCAAATTTAACAAAAACTACAGGGGAATTGTATGTTTAATTATAAAAATTATTTGTTCTCTGTTCTTGTGTTATCTTTTGGTGTTCTAAATACCAACCTTATTGCACAGGAAGAGTCTGCGGACGATGTTGAGGAAGTAATTGTTACTGGTACAAGGCTTAAAGTCGACGGCTTTGAAGCTGTTAGTCCAGTTACAGTTGTTACTGCAGACAACATTAAGAGAACAGGTCAAACAAGAATAGAAGATGTTCTTAACCAAATGCCTCAGATTGAGACAGCTAATTCTAGTTTTGAACCTAGTGGTGAAACTGGTACAGCAAGTTTGGATCTTAGGGGATTAGGCGGATCTAGAACATTAACTCTATTAAATGGAAAAAGAATGCAGCCTGGAAGTATTTGGAGTGAGGATTCTGACGTAGGTCAAATACCAGTTCAATTACTAGAAAGGGTTGACGTTCTAACTGGTGGTGCATCTGCTGTCTATGGTTCTGATGCGGTTGCTGGTGTTGTTAACTTTATTACAAGAAAAGTTAATGGTGTTGAAGTTTCAGTAAGTACTGGTGGATATAGACACGATAATGATAATGACAATATCGTAATTGCTCCATTAAAAGCTAAAAACTTCCCTTATCCTTCAGGTACTGCTAATGATGGAGATACAGATAGTTTCTCAATGATCATGGGTACTGATGTTCAGGATGGTGCTGGTAACATAACAATGTATATCAGTAGAGCTGAAGCTAAAATGATAGCAAACATAGATCGTGATTACGCTGCTTGTGGATTAAGTACATCAGGATTATCATGCGGTGGTTCAGCAAATACACCAGTCCCTCACTTTGATATATATCCATTACTTACTGTTACACAAAATCCAGATGCATCATTAATTGGTACAAACATTACTGCTTATGAGCAAAACTTTTGGTCAACTATGGTTGAAGGTGGAAATCTAATCAATGATGATGGCAATAGATATAACTATGCTGCTGTTGCTCAAATGTTAAATCCCTCTAAAAGAGACAACATGGGCGCATTCGGTGAGTTTGAAATCGATGGCGTTGGTACTGCATACATGGAAATGAATTACAGTACTTTTGCTACAGTTGGTGGTATTGCACAATCAGGTACATTTTTTAACGATGAATATGAAATATTATTTGATAATGCTGGATTAAATAGTACTTGGACAACAGCTGTTGATAATGCTTTTATCAAAGGTGCTAACTATGCAGATGGTAAGATGACTAAGAACGCGGAATATTGTCTTGGTGAAACTGCTGATGATTATGTATACGATGCAGCAACTGCTGTCTGCGGAACTTGGGTTGGTTATGCAACATATATTGGTAAAAGGAACGTAGAAGGCGGGCCTAGACAAGATGAAATTAATGTTGATGCTGGTAGATTTGTAATGGGCTTAAGAGGCGATCTTGGCCTTGGCGATTGGGCATATGATTTTTCATACCTATACGGTAAGACAAATTCATCATCTTTCTATGTTAATGACATGAGTGCAGAAAAATTAGTAAATGTAATTGAAGGTGGAACTGCCAAAACAGATTACAACGTATTTGAATACAATGGTGTTACACCTGAAATGGCTGCAGGCGTAGGTATTACTGGTTCTATGAAGGGTACCAATGAAGTCGAAGGGTTTAATATTACTTTAAGTGGTACAACAGATCTTCAAGTTCCTGGTTCACCTGCTCCAGTAAGCATGGTAGTTGGTGTTGAACAGAGTGATAGAACTTACGACAGGCTTCCTGATTCAGCATATGAAGAAGGTTTACTTCTTGGATTTGGTGGCGCTGTTAAAGGTGTTTCTGGAACAATCAGTGTAGATGAGTACTACTTAGAGGCTGCTGTGCCTGTAACTGATCAACTAACTGGTGACGTTGCGTTTAGATCTTCAGATTATGAAATAAGTGGAAGCACCACTACATCGCGTGTGAGTTTATCTTACGTTATGAATGATGTTGCAAAATTCAGAGTTGGTTTCAACACCGCTGAAAGAGCTCCATCAGTTGCTGACTACTTTATTCCATCATCACAAGGTTTATGGGAAGGAACAGACAATTGTGCTGGTAGCACACCTGTTTTCACTCAAGAGCAATGTGCTAGAACTGGTATGACTGCAGCTCAGTACGGTAATGTTACATTAAGTCCTGCCTCACAGTACTACAATAGAGGTGGCGGTAACATAAATCTTATTCCTGAAGAAGCTGAAACAGTTACAGCTGGTGCAGTTCTAACATTTGCTAATGGAATTACAGCATCTGTTGACTACTGGTCTATTGAAATCGATAAAGCTATTTCATCTGTGGATGAAGAAACAATTATCGAAGTTTGTGCTACTTTAAATATCCTTTGCGATGCTATTAACAGAAACGCAGCAGGTAGCTTATGGCTTTCTGGCGGTTATGTAGATGATAAAGTACAAAACGTTGCTGAGAAAGTTTGGGAAGGTGTTGACGTTGTTGCTTCTGGAGACTTTGATCTTTCAAAAGGAACATTGTCAGTTACTTCAACAATCACACACTTACTAACAAAAGAAACAACACTTTTACCAGGTGTTGAGTCGTCTGTTACTGATTGTGTAGGTTTATGGAATAATAAATGTTTCCCTTCACCTGAAACAAGAACAAATACTAAATTTGGCTTTACCAATGGTGGTGATTGGTCAGTACAAGGTACTTTAAGAACAATGTCAGGTATTGATACAGATTATGCAGCTGATAAAGTTGCTCAAGCAGAAATTGAAGACATGTACTATTTAATAGACATGAACGCAGTTTATTCAATTAATGATAATATCGGTGTATCACTTTCAATCAATAACTTATTAGACGAAACTCCACCAATTGTTGGTGACGTTCTTTCTGATGGTTATGGTAATACTATGGGTGGTTTTTATGACAACCTAGGTATGTATTGGAATCTTAGACTAGATATGGTGTTCTAAGTTTTTGTTAAAACTTTTAAAAACCGGGGTTTTTCCCCGGTTTTTTTTATCTAATTATTAGAAAAAATATATAATTTAAATATGATACAAAAATTAAAAATATTAAAAGTCACCTTTGTAAAATTTATATTTTCTTATATTTCTAAATTCTCTATTTTTTTAATGAATTTATATATAAAGTCTCAAGTTAAAAAATAATGTATAAATATTTCTTCGTAGTATTAGCTTTAATACCATTAACTATTCTTGGAGAATATAAAAATACTAATGGTCAGGCGATTGATAAATCAATTAAAGATTTAATTCGATGGCAAAGAAATCAAAAAAAACCAGTTTTAGCTTCTATAGATATATCTAATGATTGGTCCAATTCTGATTTAAATAAAAATCATACTATTTGGATAGGTCACTCAACATTTATTATAAAAGTTGATGACTTAACGATCCTCACTGATCCTGTTTTTTCAAATAGAGCATCTCCTTTTAAGAGGTTGGGACCAAAAAGGTTGATTCCACCCAGCATAAATCTCGAACAGCTACCAAAAATTGATGTAGTAACTATAAGTCATAATCACTATGATCATTTAGATATAAGATCATTAAAAAAACTATCACGACTAAATCCAGAATTGATTTTTTTAATTCCAAAAGGGGATATAGATATTTTCAGAAAAAGAAACATTAAAAATGTTAAAGAGTTTTCGTGGTGGGATGATATTAAAGTTGATGAATTTACCTTTACCTTCACACCAGTGCAACATTGGTCCGCCAGAGGCTTATTTGATAGAAATGAAAGCCTATGGGGAGGGTGGTTTATTCAGACGGATAAATTTTCAATATTCCATGCTGGTGATACTGGCTACTCAAATGATTTTATTAAAACTAAAGAAACTTTGGGATCACCAAAATATGCTTTTATTCCAATAGGAGCCTATGATCCAGAATGGTTTATGTCTGAAAGTCATGTTAATCCAGAGGATGCAATTAAAATAATGAAAGATCTTGAGGCTGAAAGAAGTTTTGGAATGCATTGGGGTACCTTCACTTTAACTGCAGAGGATACACTTGAACCTCCTGAGAGACTTAAAAAAGCTCTTCAAAAAAGTAATTTAGTAAATTTTGATATTCTTATTCCTGGCGAAGTAATTTATCTTAATTAAAAATTATGAATATTATGCAACATATTACTAGATTTCTCTTATTACTAGCAGAATCAGGTTTTATTCCTGATTCCTTAATTAAAATCGCTGCACGATATATATCCTCTAGGCGTTTAATTGAATCAACTCACTCTAATAATAAGGACGAAATCATCAGCGCGCTTTCTAAAGGTGCTGTTGCTGAGAAAGCATATGATGCCAATGAACAACATTATGAAGTTCCTCCTGAATTTTTTAATCAAGTTCTTGGTTCAAACCTAAAATATTCTTGCTCTTTATTTGATAACGATCATTCTTTAGATGAAGCAGAAAATTCTATGCTTAAGCTATACTTAGAAAGAGCTGACATTAAAAACGGCCAAGACGTTCTTGATCTAGGTTGTGGTTGGGGTAGTTTTTCGTTCTTTGTAGCTAAAAAATATCCAAACACAAACATAACGTCAATCAGCAATTCTAATGATCAAATTACTTATATCAAAAATGAAGCTCAAAAAAGAGGTTTATCAAATATTAAAGCTATTAAAATGGATGTTAATAACCTAGATTTAGACAATCATTTTGATCGTATTGTTTCAATTGAAATGTTTGAACATCTTAGAAATTATAAATCGATCTTAAAATCTCTTAATAAATTATTAAAGCCTGATGGAAGATTATTTATTCATATTTTTTGCCATAAAGAATTAACATACTTCTATGAATTAAAGAATAATTTTGATTGGATGACAAAATATTTTTTTCAAGGAGGAATTATGCCAAGTAGAGACATCTTTGAGTATTTTGAGGATGAATTGATAATTATTAACCAATGGAATATTAATGGAAATAACTATTCAAAAACTTGTAAAGCTTGGTTAAATAATCATTATAAAAATAAGAAAAAAATATTAGAAATATATAGAAAATACTATGATAAACCAAAAATTTGGTACAACAGATGGAGAATCTTTTTTTTATCTTGTGATGCTTTCTTTGCATTAAATAATGGCAAAGAATATTTTGTCTCACACTATCTTTTAAAAAAGTCTGATAAAAAGGTTGTATCCACTAAATCATAATTACATACAGTATTGGCTTCTGCATCTTCTTTATCCATCATGTACAATATCGTTTTCAATGGGGCTATAGCTCAGCTGGGAGAGCGCTTGAATGGCATTCAAGAGGTCCGCGGTTCGATCCCGCGTAGCTCCACCATTATTGGATAAAACTTTATAAAGATGAATGAATTATTATTAATAGCAGTTGTAGCCTTACATCTTGTTTTTATTTGCATTGGTACCTACAGAAACTTTAAATAACAGTTATTATTACCTTAGATAACTATAAAAATCCCTAAAAAACTGGCATTTAAAGGTTTTTAGTTACTCTATTTATTTTACCTGTTGTTATTTTTTATATAAAATTTCGTTCGGAAATTTTATTCTCTGGGGAATTATTGATTAAAAGAATAAAAATGAACAAAATATTTGATGTATTGAGATACTTTTTAGTTAGATCTACTCTAGTATTTACTGTATTTCTGTCTTTTCAGGTCCATTCTGATGGTATAGCAAGCGTCAATTCATATGTAGAAATTATATCCAGTGCTACTGATTTTAGAGCACGAAAACAAAGTAACAGCGGTCAAAGATCTGCTTCTGGATTCGACTTTATCATTACTCCTGAAAGAACAGAAATTTGTCAGCAAGGGCAGAGTAGCTCTATATGCACCAATACATACTACTTTAGCGGCCTTGGCTATGTGCCAACTGGTAGTTTGACCTCAATTGTGTTTGGGAATACACCAGCTAATTCCTATCTAGTTTTCATTAATGACAATCATAATGCTAAAGCAGATCGAACCTCAATGATTGGTCAAATAGTATTTGATTATGAAATATTGGGATATTGGACAGATCCCTCAATGACAGTTGATTTTGATTATGTTGATAAAGCAGGTGCAACCTATCCAACCTCAGGTAATAGCGGTTTTAGCGCTAGACAGACAGAAGATCATGTTCATTATGGTAGCAGTACAACTAGCTCCACAATATCTGGTGATTGGGTATCAATTGGTTCGGATAAAAGAACATTAAGATTTGGCTCTAAAAATGGTAAGCCAGGTGATTATATTCGAGTTATTACAAGAGCAGCTAACCCGACTGTTGATTTTAATACCACTAGTTCAAGTGGTGCTGAATCTGTATCTTCCAAA
>CACMIG010000014.1:0-5819 GCA_902613705.1 uncultured SAR86 cluster bacterium
TGACCCCATGACAAAATCCCGGCAGCAATTCTTCTATGGTGAGCAGGAGCAATTACCATTAAACCAAACTCTTCCCCATCTTCAAGAACCTTATTCCAGACTTTTTCGGCATTTTCATGCGTATCACGAACATAGATTTCATAACCTTTTTCGCCTGTAAATCCTGTCTGACTGATTACACAATCAGCACCATTTATATTAGCTTCCATGAGACCATAATATGGAACATCTCTAAGCTCTTCACCTGCAAGCTTTGCCATAAGATCCTCTGATAAAGGTCCTTGTATCTGAAGAGGACAAACATCAATTTCGTCTATTTCTACATTAAATTGTTTTGCAACATTTACACCTTGCATCCAAAGTAATAAGTCGCTGTCTGATATTGAAAACCAGAACTCATCATCAGAAAGTCTTAATAAAACTGGATCATTAAGAATGCCGCCTTTCTCATTACATAAGATTGCATATTTACCATGCATTGGTTCAATTTTTGTTGCATCACGAGTAATAACAAAATCTGTAAATGCCTCAGCATCAGGACCTTTTACTCTTATTTGTCTCTCTACGGCAACATTCCACATTGTTACTCTATTGACCAATGCTTCATATTCGACCATAGCACCACCGTCCTCTGGTTTTACATAACCTCTTGGGTGATAGATCCTGTTATATACAGTTGCTCTCCAGCAACCTGCCTCATGAGATAAATGCCAAAATGGCGATTTTCTTACTCTAGTTGATATAAGAAGTTCAGTAGGTGTTCGACCACTTTGTCTTAAGTTTATAGGTACTACTCGATCACTTTGATCAACATTTGGATGATTTGGATGTGACATATTTCCTCCCCGATATACGCAACAATTCAATAAATTTATCATCAGTTTTTTGGTTTGTAAATCAAAATTTTGATAAGATTTAACTATGAAACAATTAATAATTATTGTAAGTTTTTTAGGACCTTTTTTTCTCAATTCTCATGAAATGATTTCTGAAAAAGAAACTCTTTCAAATGATATAAAAAATGAGTTTTTGCTATTAGTTCACAAAACGCCAACATGTGGTTGTTGCAAAATGTGGATGAAACATGTTGAGGAAAATGGTTTTACTGCTTATGGTCAAGATCATCAAAACCTAATGAAGATAAAAGAAGAATATAAAATTGAGCCTCAATATAGATCGTGTCATACAGCAGTATCTTCTGATGGATTCATCTTTGAAGGTCATATTCCTAGTAAATTCATAAAACAATTTTTATCAGAAGATCATCCAGAAGCTATTGGATTATCAGTTCCTGGCATGCCCCTTGGGTCTCCTGGCATGGAAGTTGATGATCGTTTTATGCCTTATGATGTTTTAATTCTTTTTAAAGATGGCACGAGCAAGGTTTATTCGGAAGTAAGATAATAAATATTTTATTTTTTATTTAATTTTATAAAACTTTATTAAAGTATTTGGCATCTGTTCTAGGGTATTGACAAGTATGTTATCTTTAAACTTAACACTTTTAGGAAAATCAAAATGAATATTAATGTCTCAAATAGACTGCCTGTAACAGTGCTATCTGGTTTTTTAGGAGCAGGTAAAACAACTGTGCTTAGCCATATTTTAAATAATCGTCAAAATAGAAAAGTTGCGGTTATCGTTAATGATATGAGTGAAATCAATATTGATGCTTCTCTTGTAAAAAATGAAGTTTCTTTAAATCGCAGTGAAGAAAAACTAGTTGAAATGAGTAATGGTTGCATCTGTTGCACCCTAAGAGAAGACTTATTAATTGAAATTAATAAATTAGCTGAAGAGAAAAAATTTGATTACCTTGTTATTGAGTCAACTGGTATATCAGAGCCACTACCTGTTGCTGAAACGTTTACATTTGAAGATGAAAATGGAGTCTCGCTATCAAATGCAGCAAGCTTAGACACAATGGTAACTGTTGTTGATGCTGTGAATTTTATGAAAGATTATGAAGAGGCAAAATATTTACAAGAAACAGGAGAATCTTTGGGTGAAGATGATGACAGAAGTGTTGCTGATCTTTTAGTTGATCAAATTGAATTTGCTGATGTAATACTAATAAGTAAAACTGATTTAGTAGAAAAAAAGGATATTAAAAAACTAAAAGCAATTATAAAAACTCTCAACACTCAGGCTGAAATTATTCCAATTACAGAAGGTAATGTTGAAATAGATAAAGTGCTTAATACAGGATTGTTTAATTTTGATAAAGCCAAAGAAGCTCCAGGATGGTTGAAAGAAATGAGAGGTGATCACATTCCAGAAACAGAGGAATATGGTATCAGCAGTTTTACCTACAAAGCTAGAAGGCCTTTTTATCCTGAAAAATTTCATAACTTTCTCCATAGCACTGAGCAATATGGAAAATTAATTAGATCAAAAGGTTTCTTTTGGTTAGGCTCTCGACTTGAATATGCTGGACAATGGAGTCAGGCAGGAGGGATTGCAAGATATGGTTATGCAGGTTTATTTTGGAGATCTGTTCCTAGAAAAGATTGGCCAACAGATGAACAGGCCCTTGCTTCTATAAAAGAAAACTGGATTGAGCCTTTTGGTGACATGCGACAAGAGTTAGTTTTCATTGGTCAAAATCTTGATAAAACTGCGATGATTGATGCGCTAAATGATTGTCTAGTATCTGAAGAGGATCTTGATGAAGGAAAAGATTTTTGGGAATCTATGAGCGATCCTTTTCCACCATGGTCAGAAATTCAATAAAAAAATGAGAGAAGATAAAAAACTAATGAGTAAATCTGTTCTTCATTGGAGTGCTTCAAGTCGAATATTTTTAACATTAATTTTAATTTCAATAATCAACATACTAGTTTTTTTGGTAACCTAAAATGAGTATAAAGATCCAAAATCTTACTGTTTCATATAATTTTCATCCTGCGGTTCATCATTTAAACGCAACAATTAATCAAGGTCAGTGGGTAGCTATTGTCGGGCCAAATGGAGCTGGAAAATCAACCCTTCTAGATACTCTTGCAGGAATTATTACTGACTATGAAGGTTCCATCGAAGGCATAAATCCAAATAGTGTTGCATACCTACCTCAGCAAACTAAATTGGATAAAGATTTTCCTATTACAGTATTTGAACTTATCTCAACTGGACTTTGGCAAGAGATAGGTTTTTCAGGTGGTCTCTCATACATACAAATAGAAAAATGTATTAATGCTTTGACAGCTGTTGGATTAGATGGTTTTGAAAACCGTCTAATAAATACGCTTTCTGGAGGACAACTTCAGAGAAGTTTATTTGCAAGGGTGCTTTTGCAGGATCAACAAGTTATTTTGTTGGACGAACCATTTAACGCAATCGATTCAAAAACAATTATTGATTTAACTTTGGTAATAAAAGAATGGCAAAGTAAAAATAGAACCGTAATCATGGTTACTCATGATCTTGAATATGTAAAAGATAATTGTCCTAGTTCTATGCTTCTTGCTAAAGAATGTATAGATTTCGGCTTAACAAAAACAGTTTTAACAAAAGAAAATCTAGACAATGCCAAAAAGGTTTCTGAGGCATTTGATGAAAATTCAGCTTGGTGCATCAGATAATATGATAGATTTTTTTATAAACCCTTTCATAGATTATGCTTTTATGCAGCGAGCATTTATTGGGGGTTTTGTTATTTGCTTTGGCGCTATTCCAGTAGGAATTTTTATGACACTCAGAAGAATGAGTCTAACAGGTGATGCAATGGCACATGCCATTCTTCCAGGTGCTGCAATTGCTTACCTGATTTCTGGTCTATCACTTTTAGGTCTTGCAATTGGCGGTATAACAGCTGGGCTTATTGTTGCTGCTTTAGCAGGATGGGTTTCACGCGTATCTCAACTTAAAGAAGATACCAGCTTTGCTGCTTTCTATTTAATTTCTCTTGCTTTAGGTGTTCTTATTATTTCAATAAAAGAGGCTAATGTAGATTTGTTTCATATTCTATTTGGTAACATTCTTGCTTTAGATGATGATACTCTTTGGCTGCTTGCAATAATTAGCTCGTTAAGCATTTTCATTTTAGCTATTTTATATCGCCCCCTAATAATTGAGTGTGTAGACTCTTCGTTTTTGAAGTCTTCAGGTATTGCTAGTGAAGCTGCACATTATGGTTTTTTATTTCTAATGGTTATAAATTTAGTTGCAGGTTTTCTTGCATTAGGCACCTTAATGTCAATTGGAATGATGGTTCTTCCAGCCACAGCAGCACGATTTTGGGCAAAATCGCTTGATAATTTAATTATTATTTCGTTAATTATTGGCATCTCAGGTTGTTATATTGGTTTATTGCTTTCATTTTATTTTGATATGCCATCAGGCCCAGCAATAATTATTTCAATTGGCTCAATGTGCATTATCTCAATGCTTTTTGGTTCAAATGGTGGATATGTAAGAAGATTTTTACCGTTACGCCATCTTGAAAGTTAGATCTAATGCTTAAATTAAGATCCCTTCAGTTGGTAATATTAATACTATTAAATGGATTTCCAATTTTTGCTGAAGAAGACAGGTCATTTGAGATAGTCACAAGTTTTACTATATTAGAAAATTTAGTATCAGAGTTGGGAGGAAGTCGTGTCAGTGTAACTAACTTGGTACCAAGAAATAGCGATGCTCATATTTATTCGCCAAAACCATCTGATTCGATCGCCATTTCAAATGCAGATCTAGTTATTTTTAATGGATTAGGTTTTGAGGGTTGGATATTTCGATTAATTAAAGATTCAGGTAAAGAGAATAATTATTTAATTGCAAGTGATGGTATTAATTTGCTCAATCAATCAAATGAAATAGACCCACATGCCTGGCAAAGCTTTAAAAATATTCGCATATACATAGACAACATTTCTGGAGAATTAATCAATTTGATGCCTGAACATGAAAAATATTTTGTTCTTCGAAGAGATGATTATCTAAAAAAACTATCTGAATTAGAAATAAATCTCAATGATCAATTAAGACACATTCCGATCCACAAAAGAATTGTGATAACAAGCCATGATGCATTTGGTTACCTAGGACGTGAATTCAATATTCAATTTTTAGCACCTCTAGGTTTAAGCTTAGATGCAGAAGCTTCTGCAGAGGATGTGGCTGATATAATTAACCAAATTAAAGAAAAAAAAGTTACGGCATTATTTTTGGAGAATATTAATAATCCTAAATTGCTTAAAGCAATTTCTTTAGAATCAGGAATACCAATTGGCGGTGTACTATATTCCGATTCATTAAGTAAGATTGATGGTCCAGCAGGAACTTACTTAGAAATGATGCGTCATAATGTAAAATCTTTAATAGAAGCTTTTAATTCGCAAAAAAATTTTAAATAATGATAAAAAAAAATTAGGAGAAATTTCATGAATAATTTAAACAAAGTGCCTGTAACGATCCTCACAGGTTTTTTGGGCTCTGGTAAAACAACATTACTTAACCGCATTCTAACCGAAGAACATGGGAGACGAATTGCGGTTATTGAAAATGAGTTTGGTGAGGTTGGTATTGATCAAGGATTAGTAATTAATGCTGATGAAGAAGTCTTTGAGATGTCTAATGGATGTATTTGTTGCACAGTAAGGGGAGATCTAATTAGGGTACTAGGAAATCTAATGAAAAGACGTGACAAATTTGATTATGTTTTAGTTGAAACTACTGGTTTAGCTGATCCAGGTCCTGTAGCCCAAACTTTTTTTATGGATGATGAAATTCAAAATGAATTTACTCTTGACGGAATTGTTACTCTTGTGGATGCTGCGCATATCGATCAACAACTTGGAAGAAGCGATGAAAGTACTGAGCAA
>CACMIG010000015.1:0-3509 GCA_902613705.1 uncultured SAR86 cluster bacterium
TATTGATTTTTTTCTCTTAATAAGGACAAAGGATTTTTTAATTTTGATCGATTAAAATCTAGATTTCGTTTTAAGTCTTCGATAAAAGTTCTTATATTTTTATTTATTCTTAATTTAAATTCATCTAATTTATCTGAAAGTTTAAAATTAAATTCAGTGACAAGCTCTGCAGATGCTGTCGGAGTAGGAACTCGTATATCGCAAACAAAGTCACAAATAGTAAAATCAATCTCATGGCCAACTCCAGATATGGTTGGAATTGGATATGAAAAAATTTCTCTAGCTAAATCTTCATTATTAAAGCACCAAAGATCTTCTATTGAACCTCCGCCTCTAGCAAGAATGACAACATCAATTTTGTTATTAGGATTTTTCTCGTTATGCAAAATTATTCTATTAAGTGCATTGATTATACTGACGTGGGCATTGTCGCCCTGAACAACGGCATCACTTAATGTAATTTTAGAGTTTGGTGCTCTTCTTTTAACAGTTGAAATAATATCTTGAAATGCAGCAGTCGATGATGAGGTTACAATCCCAATGTGATTAGGTGATTGAGGTATATCTACTTTATTATTCAAACTAAATAATCCCTCGTTTTCTAATTTATTCTTTAGCTTTTCAAATTGTTGCATCAGATTTCCTGCACCTGCAGGCTCAATAGTTTTTACTATTAATTGATAGTCACCTCGCGGAGCATAAATACTTACTTGACCCTTGAGCACACACTGATCTCCATTTTCAGGAGAAAAATTTAATTTCATATTTTGATTTTTGAACATTGCACATCTTATTGCTCCTTCCTCATCCTTTAATGTGAAGTAGATATGCCCTGAACTAGGTCTTGAAAGGTTCGATATTTCACCAACAACGGATACATTGTTGAAGTTATTTTCTAATAAATATTTTGCAGATTTATTTAGTTCGCCTACTGAGATAATTTCATCATTCTGCACTACAATGTTACTAGTCATGTTGAAAGTATAACTTTATGAAAACTAATTTTCATCGAACAAATCACTTTCTTATCCTTACACTTGGAGCTGTACTAATTGGCTTTGCACCAATTTTTGTTAAGTGGAGCATGTTGTCATCATCAGCAATTAGCTTTTATAGGATGTTGCTAGCTATACCTTTTTTATTCTTATTAAACTTAAGATTAAATAAAAAATTCAAGTTCACCGTAAATGATAGTAAAACAATTTTTTTTGCTGCATTAGCATCTTTAGCATTTACAACTGATTTAACTCTTTGGCATTACAGCATGAATATAACATCTGTATCCAATGCAACTATAATAGTTAATTCTTCTCCTGTCTTTGTGGCCATACTTGGTTATATATTTTTTAGGGAAAAACTATCAAGGAGTTTTGTTGTATCTTTCCTAATTACTTATATTGGAATACTTGGGTTAATTTATTTTTCAAATAATTATGCTACTGGGAGAGTTGTTGGTGACATACTCTGTTTAATTGCGGCTTTTTTTTATGGAGTGTATTTATTAATAATTGCAAAATTAGGTAAAGAAAATTCCTTAAATATAATTTTTTACACAACATTATTTTGTTGTTTATTTTCAATAATCCCAATGCTTATTCAAGGTGGAAATATGATACCGTCTACTTCATTTGAATGGATAAACTTATTATTACTTGCAGTTTTATGTCAATTTGGAGGTCAATACTTAATTACTCATGGAATTGGAAAAATATCTGCCTCTGAAGGATCTGTAGGACTTCTAATGCAACCCATTACAGCAACTATTTTAGCTGCATTTATATTTGGAGAAATTTTAAATATTACACAAATAATATTTGTACTTGTTGCACTTTTTGGCATCTACTTAGCAAGAATCAATCTAACTGGAAATCAACAAAAACAAACCTAACAAATAATGTTATTTTTTTCTAATAATAGTATTATTAGCACCCTTAATTATTAATTAAGAAGGTTAGGGTGATTAGCTCAGTTTGGTAGAGCATCTCGTTTACACCGAGAGGGTCGGCAGTTCGAACCTGTCATCACCCACCATTAAGGTTGAACTTTTATTAATAACATATAAGATGCAACCTTTATGTGGTCCGGTAGTTAAACGGTTATAATTCCGCCCTGTCACGGCGGCGTTCGGGGTTCGATTCCCCGTCGGACCGCCACTAAATTTATTTATTATGGATACTTTAATCATAAGTCTTTTAATACTTTGCTACTCCCTAGTACTTGGAATAATTTTTGCACAAGTGCTTCTTACAGCTCCTGTGGTATTTAAAGTACTTGATGATCAAAATGCATCCAAATTCTTGAGAAAAATTTTTCCTCGCTACTACCTACTACTTTTATTAATCACCTTACTTGCTTTATTAATATCCTATTTATTTTTTGAAATATTCGATGTCTATATAGCGATTGTGGCTGTATTTTTCTCTTTTTTTGGATACATAATTATTCCACTTACAAATAGTGCAAGAGACAGAGGCTGGGACAATCTTTTTAAATGGTTACATAACCTTAGTGTGTTTAATACAATAGTAATAATGGCTATAGCCATAGTGCAAATATTTAGAGCAACAACTCTATAAGTCATGGAAAATTCCAAAAGTGTTGCAGTTCTCGGAGGAGGAAGTTTTGGGACGGTTCTAGCAAATTTAGCAGCATCAAATGGATACAATGTTTCATTGTGGGTAAGGGACTCTGAACAAGCTTTAAGAATAAATTCGGAGGGAGCTAACACCACATATCATCCTGAATTAAAATTATCTAAAAATATAATTGCATCTGATAATTTAAAAGAAGTTTTAAATAACAAATCTATAATTTTTATTGCGACACCAAGTATTGTGTTCGAGCAAATTGTAATTAGAGTTTCTGATTATATAGATGAAAAACCATATTTAGTTTCATGTACAAAAGGTATTCTTGATGATCCATTTAGACCATTATCAGATATTATTTCATCAAAACTCAATAATACTATTGGTGTTTTGAGTGGCCCAAACCTAGCTAAAGAAATAGCGGATGAAAAAATAGCAGGTACAGTCATAGCAAGTCCAGATGAAAGTTTAATTAATATAGTTAAATCAGTTTTGTCTTCTGAAACTTTTAAAATATATTCAAGTAAAGATATGCAAGGAGTTGAAATGGCTGGCGCATTAAAAAACATTTATGCAGTAATATGCGGAATGGCTGAATCACTAAAAGTTGGCGAAAATGCTATTGGGTTAATACTAACTCGTAGCATGGCTGAGATGAGTCGCTTTGCTGTTGCAAAAGGTGCAAATCCGATAACATTTTTAGGATTATCGGGAATGGGTGATTTAGTTGCAACATGCATGTCAACTTTATCAAGGAATTATCAACTTGGTTTTAATATTGGATCTGGCATGTCTTTATCAAAGGCAAAGGAAAGCGTTGGTCAAGTTGCTGAGGGAGTAAGAACTCTTGAAGTTGTTTTAAAAGAATCATCAAAATTGAATATTAAAATGCCACTAGTCGAATCTATGTATAATATAATT
>CACMIG010000016.1:0-3387 GCA_902613705.1 uncultured SAR86 cluster bacterium
ATTTGGACCATACATAAGATCTTGGCCATTCGCCGGACAACAGTACGGTCCTCATGCTGATGAAAATCTTTTATATGCAAGAAAGGGTCAATACACTGGTGGTCCTGATTATGATAACTTTGAAGAAGACTTTACAACAAATGAAGATATTACCGCGATATATTTTATGGGTACAATGGATTTTGATAAGGCAATTGTTATAGCAGGTATTAGGGTTGAAGATACTGATTTCGATACTCTTGGATATAATGATGGTGATGTAGATGATGTGTTAACAGCATCAAAGAGTTACACGTTTGTCTCGCCAAGTTTAAATGTTAAATATTTCTTAGATGATCAAACTATCATTAGAGGCGCAATATGGAGAGCATTATCTAGACCGGGTTTTGGTCAAGCAAACTTGATAGCAGATATAAGAGAAAGAGATGATGGTAATTATCGAGGTGAGATGGGTAACCCAGATCTTGACCCGTATGAAGCAACTAATTTTGATTTATCAATTGAATATTACGGTGATGGCTCTTTCGCATCATTTGGATATTTTAAGAAAGAAATCGAAAATGCAATTTATCCACTTGCAGTGGCTAATACAACAGTAAATGGTTTGCTTTTTGACGAATTATTGACATTTGTAAATACAGATGACTCTGATGTTGATGGTTTTGAATTAAATATATTTCAAGAGCTAAATATGCTGCCAGAACCCTTTGATGGCCTGTTTGTTTCAATGAACTTTACTACTACTGATGGAACTTCATCATTAGATGTAGATAATGGAACTGTAACATTTCCATTCAGAAAATTATCAGAAGATGTTTCTAATATCTCTATAGGTTACGATAAAAATAAATTTGATATAAGGCTATCGTCTGTTTCAAGATCGCCTTATTTAGATTACCTTGCAGATGATGATAGCGAAACCATTCAAGAGGATTTAGATAATAATAATATTAGGTACACAGATGATCACACTCAAATTGATTTTAATCTTAAATATAAAATTAATGACAATCTAAGTCTTAAATTTGATATCAATAACATAACTGATGAACCAGAGTTTTACTATTGGGGAACTCCAAACAGATTATCTCAATATGACGAGTATGGAACAACCTATTCAATTGGCATAAGATATAATTTATAATTCAAATAAATTTAAATAATAAGGCAAGTCTTTAACTTGCCTTATTTTTATAAGAAATGAAATACTTATTAACAACATTATTTCTATATTCGCTTTCTGCAGTATCTGATCCTATAGATAAAATTATTCATATAGTTCCTGCAATCGACGAGACTCCTCAAGTAATCTCAAAAGGAGATGCTGCAGATGATCCTGCCATTTGGCTAAATAAATTAAATCCAGATAGATCACTAGTATTTGGAACAGATAAGAGAAGTGGCATATATACATATAACTTAAAGGCCGAAAAAATAGGCTACACAGAAATTGGAGATATCAATAATATTGATGTTAGAACAATGAATGTTACTGATGATGATAACAAAGACATAGGTAGTTATTCATTTATCTTTGCATCAAATAGAACTACAAACACACTTGATATTTGGGTATATAAAGACACTAATATTGATAAGGCTATAAAGGATAATAATTTTGAAATTTCAAAAGAGCCATACATAAATGCTAAAGCAAACATGGTAGTTTATGGAGTTTGTGCAGGCATTGATTCAAGATTTGGATTAATAGCATTTCTGACAGAAGATGAGGGATCAAAGGTACAGATGTGGAATTATGGTCCCTTTGGAATGACTCTTTTAACAACATTTAATAATGGAAATGCAACTCAATCTGAGGGATGTGTTTACGACGATGAAAATAGAACTCTTTTTATATCTGAAGAACAAGATAGAGGTATTTTAAGAGCCTATAAAATAAATAACGAGTTAGATTTTTCAAGTCCTATTATTATTGATAATAGATCTGGAAATATAGATGATGATCCTGAAGGTGTAACAGTTTATAAGTCTTCTGAAAAAGATGGCTATGTTATCGTTTCATCTCAAGGTGATAGTTCTTTTAATATTTATAATCGACAAGAGCCTTATAAATACCTAGGCAGTTTTAAAGTTGGTAGTAACAAGGACATTGATAATGTTAATGACACTGATGGTATTGACGTTATTAATTTCAATTTTGGTAATAAATATCCTATGGGTTTATTTGTCCTGCAGGATGGAACAAATGATGGTAAAAATAAGGTTAAGAGACAGAATTTTAAATATGTTTCTTTTGCTGATGTTCTAGAAAAATTAGATCTTTAGTTTCTTTATAAATTCTATAATATCCTTAGAAAGTGACTCAGGTTGCTCTAAGGCTGCAAAATGTCCGCCTTTGTGAGTATTCCATTGAACTACATTATAGATTTCTTCAGCCCATGCTCTTGGAGGTGCAATTAAGTCTCTTTCAAAAACTGCGCCTGCCATAGGTTGCTTAATGTTCTCAAAAGAAAATCCTAAGTCTCCATTTTCTTTATATAACCTTGTTGATGAAGTTATTGATTCACTAAACCAATACAAAGATATTATTGCCAAAACATCATCATCAGAGACAACTAGTTTATTCTCTTCACCATCAAACCAGCCATAAAACTTCTCTACAATCCATGCAGCAAGTCCAACAGGAGAGTCATTTAAGCCATAACCAAGTGTTTGTGGTTTTGTTTTTTGTATCTCATAGTACCCAACTCCTTGTTCTTTATATTTTTCATAATTTGCCATTAATTTTTGTTCTTCTTGTGAGGTATTTTCCAATGGATCTTTATCAGCGGGTGGCCAAGCAATAATCATATTAAGGTGAATGCCAATACAATGATCTGGATAAAGTTCAGCCATCCATTTGCTTATGGTAGCTCCCCAGTCACCACCTTGAACAATATATTTATCATATCCAAGAGCTATCAAGAGCTCATGCTGCAAAATAGCAATCTGTTTGGAATCCATACCAACTTCTTTTGGTTTATCAGAAAATCCAAACCCTGGAAGAGATGGGCAAATAATATCAATTGGCATATCAGAGCTTTTTTGAATAATTGGTATTATTTTTAAAAATTCTTGGATACTTCCTGGCCATCCATGAGTCATTACTAATGGAATAGCATAATCGTTGTTTGATTTTGAATGAAGGAAATGAAGTTTAAGTCCGGACTTGGTTGTATATCTGTAACTACCAATGTCATTTATCTTCTTTTCATGAACTCGCCAATTAAATTCATTCCGCCAATAGTTTGTAAGCTTTTTTAGGAAATTAAGATCCGTTCCATGAGACCATCTATGATTTATTTCATCAGGCCATCTTGTTAGATCGATCTTTTTATTTAGTAAATCAATATCTTTTTCAGATACCTTAACTATAAATTCTTCTAT
>CACMIG010000017.1:0-3249 GCA_902613705.1 uncultured SAR86 cluster bacterium
TAGCAAGGTTACCGTATAAAATTCTAAGATGACTATCTTTTTTGATTGGATTATTAAAATCTTTAATTATTTCACTCGTATCATATGCTTTTATGTCTTTTAAATTTTCTTCTAAGGTATTGCCTGTAACTGTCATACATTGACCATGAAGAAGTCCTTTGTCTAAAAGAGTTTTCATTAAGGGCTGAATTCCTCCATTTGCATTAAGCTCAGACATATAGTGTTTACCAAAGGGTTTTAGGTCCGCTAATACAGGTGTTTTCTTTCCGATTGAAGTAAAGTCATCTAAGCAAAGTTCAACTCCAATTGAATGAGCCATGGCCAATAAATGAAGAACGGCATTTGTTGATCCTCCTAGAGCTATTACAACAGTTATAGCATTTTCAAATGCTTCTCTTGTCATAATGTCAGAAGGTTTAATATCTTTATCTAGTAAATTCATGATTGCCGTTCCAGCATTCACACAATCAGCGTTCTTTGATTTAGATGTTGCATCTTGGCTACTGCTACCTGGCAAACTCATTCCTAATGCTTCTATAGCAGATGCCATTGTATTTGCTGTATACATTCCGCCACATGAGCCTGGTCCATCAACTGATATCTTTTCATAATGAATTAGCTCATCTTCATTTATAGAGCCCTTAGAGAATTCTCCAACTTTTTCTGAGACGGTTACATAGTCCGTATTCTCATTGCTTGGTTTTATAGATCCACCATAAATAAATATTGACGGTCTATTTAATCTTGCCATACCAATAAGACATCCAGGCATGTTCTTATCACATCCACCAATTGCAATTAATCCATCATATCCAAGGCAACCTACAACAGTTTCAATTGAGTCAGCAATAACTTCTCTAGAAACAAGAGAATATTTCATTCCTTGCGTTCCCATTGAAATGCCATCAGAAACAGTAATTGTATTAAATAAAACACCTTTGCCACCTGATGCATTTATTGAGCCTTCTACCAATTCTGATAATTGATTGATATGCATATTACATGGTGTAACTTTGGCTCCAGTTGATGCAATTCCAACAAATGGCTTTGTAAAGTCCTCAGATGTAAATCCTGCACCTCGAAGCATAGAACGAGATGCGGCCTGATTTGGACCATCAACTAATTCCTTTGAATATTTTCTAGAGCTCATTTTGCGTACATTTTCTCAATCGGTTGCGTATCTTAACGCAGCTGAGAGCAATTTTTTAGTATATTTTTCTTTTGGATAGTCAAAAACATCATTTGACAGTCCAGATTCTACTATTATTCCGTCTTTCATTACAAAAATATAATCAGACATTGAGCGTATTACCTTTAAATCATGACTAATAAACAAATATGTCAATTCATATTCATTTTGTATATCTTTTAAAAGATTTATCACTTGAATTTGTATTGATCTATCGAGAGCAGATGTTGGCTCATCCAGAATCATAAAATTAGGATTCATTATTAATGATCTAGCAATCGCTATCCTTTGACGTTGACCGCCAGAAAATTCATGCGGATATTTATTTTTTGCATTAAGCTCAATTCCTACATCTGTTAAAACTTTATCAATTTTTAAATCTGATTCCTTTTTTGAAAGATTAAAATGCACTCCCAGTCCCTCTCCAACTATTTCTCCTATAGTCATTCTTGGTGATAAAGATCCATATGGATCCTGAAACACTATTTGGATGTGTTTCTTAATTTCCTTTGAGGATGATGCAATGTCCTGCCCGTCATAATATATTTTTCCTTCATAAGGAGTAAGATTTGCTATGGCCTTTCCTAGAGTAGATTTACCTGACCCTGATTCGCCCACTAGCCCAATTGTAGTATTTTTATATATATTAATTGACGTATCTTTTACAGCATGAAATCTATTGCTCTTAAAAAAACTAGTTCTAGGCATATTATAAAAAACATCTAAATTTTCAATTTTAATCAGTGGGTCCTCTTTATGATTTATCATTGTTTTTGGTTTAGGTTCAGCGTTTAATAATTTTTGCGTATAAGCATGTTTAGGATTATCAAAGACATCGGCTGTATTCCCATTCTCAACGATATTTCCATTTTGCATTACACAAACCTGATCAGAGAACTCTCTAATAAGACCCAAATCATGAGTAATAAATAGAATTGACATACCGAGCTCTCTCTTAAGTTTAGACATAAGATCCAAAATTTGTGCTTGTATAGTTACATCAAGTGCAGTTGTAGGCTCATCGGCAATTAACAATTGGGGTTTGTTAACAAGAGCCATAGCAATCATTATTCTTTGGCGTTGACCACCTGATAATTCATGGGGATATGAATTAAATCTTCTTTCAACATCATCAATCTCAACTAAATTCATTAAATTAATTGCCTCATCTTTTGCTTCTTTCTTTGAAACTTTAGAGTGCAGCAGTACTGATTCTGTAATTTGATCTCCCACTCTATGATAAGGATTTAAGGATGTCATTGGTTCTTGAAAAACCATAGAAATTATATTTCCTCTTAAAGATAAAAGATCTTTTTTTGAGGCATTTATAATTTCTTTATTATTAAATTTAATTGAGGATTCGCTAGTGTAAGATGATTGAGGAAATGGTAAGAGCTGCATAATTGACATCGCTGTAACTGATTTACCTGATCCAGATTCACCAACTAAAGCCAAAGTTTTATTCTGCTGAATATCAAAACTAATACTATCAACTGCACGAAATTTTCCATCTCTTACATTAAAATCGATGCTTAAATCTCTGACTTCTACAATATTACTCATAAAATTTTTTTATACTCTAATAAAAAATCATTTACCGCTTTATTAGCGGATTTCAATCTAGTCATGGCAGCAAACCCATGAAATAAAGATGGATAATGTAATTGTTTCACATAACTACCATTTTCATGAAGTAAAAAAGCATATTTTTCTGCTTCATCTGAAAGCGGATCAAACCCAGCAGTTACAATGATTGTCTTTGGAAAATCTCTATTTGGGTTGAATAGCAGTAAATTAAATGTATCTTTTAAGTTATCTTCATCATTATTTTTGAATTTTTCCCAGAACCATTCCATGGACTCTTTCGTTAATAAATAATTATCTTTAAAAAGCTCTATTGATTCGCTTGCGCAACTTGGATCACACATTGGATAAATAAGAAATTGACTATGAACATTTTCATTTTGGTTATTTGCTAATGAATGAGATACTGAGGCAGCAAGATGAGCGCCAGCACTGTCACCACAAAGGCTAATATTTTTGATGTGATTACCATTTTT
>CACMIG010000018.1:0-2650 GCA_902613705.1 uncultured SAR86 cluster bacterium
CCAATAATAGTACCATCACCGCTAACATCATTCGATAGCTCTATTGGTATTTCTATAGAATTAGCCTCATTTGTAAAATCTTTATAAATAAAATCAATAACTGGATTTTTGGACCATAAAGCATACGACTGTTTTGTCATCATTCCTGAGACTCCAGTAATAATACCTATACCTTTTTTTTCTTCCCTAATTCTTGATATTAATTTTGCAGTGGAATGAAGAACAAAACTGTTAATAGGTCCTCCAGCAAATGGCATTGTTCCTGTAATAGATGAATTATTGAGGTCTTTTAGCTGAAGGGATTTTGCAAACATTTGTATCGCAATAGGAAAACAGCTATACAAATCATAGAAATCTATATTGAGATTATTTTTTTCACATATTTGTAGAATAAATTCGGAAGCTAGCTTCATTCCAATTGGTTTAATTAAGTTTGGTCTCTGAAGGGTAGCAATCATATGATTATTTTCTGAAGAGGCTAGGGGATAAACTCTTTTCTCAAACGGTACTGATAGCTTATCAGCTACCTCTTCAGAACAGATTATTATTGCAGCCGATTGATTTACATTCCAACTTGTACAATGATATTTGTTATAGGGATATGCCTGAGCTGGATTTTTTTTAGATTCGTTAAGGATTTCAGATTTTTTAAGAGATTTATCTATCCATCCATCACTATTTTTTGCTGCAATTTTTGAAAAATGAGCATAAAGATTAGCTATAAAATCATTATGTTCATTAATTTTACTCCTGGATGTGGCCCTAAAGGCGCTTTCTAGTATTGCATAATACCCAACAGCCATAAGACCTAATTCTTGTTCTTCAACGTCTAGCTGAAGATTATCAGGAGCTTTAATATAACTATCAGGATTTTTATATAATGGAGTTTCAACATATTCTTCATTTTCAATCGAAGCTCTAAGCATCTTATATCTAGATTCTCCACCTAAAACTAAACTACCACTAATTTCACCATTGATGATTCTATTACAAGCACAATTAATTAGATTTTGTTGCAGAATACCTATTTTGGTAACGCTTGTTTCGGCTGAATTTATATTATTATTTTCAGCTACCCATCTACCGGGATCTCTATACCTCCAAAAACCCTTTGGAACTCTAATTTCATTAATGTAATTTACAATATTTTTATTTGTAGAATCTTTTATTGCAGCCCTGGTAGCCTTATCCATAAGTATTAGTGCTTCATCAAGATCTTTAAAATCTCCTTTTTGTTGAAGACAACTTATCCCAACAACAACAGGCCTGTTTTTCATATTTCTAGGTCGTGGCATTCCCCCAATAGTTATATCCAACTATTTTGGGAGTGTTAGGAAGATACATTTGATCGAGATTTTTAATTTTAAAACCTGAGCTCAATAATATATTAGGTATATCTCTATTTATGTTGCAACCTCCAAATAATTTACCCCACAAAGGATTTATTCTATTTTGCCATTTAACAATATTTTTGTCTGGAGCAGTACCATGTTCACAAAAAAGAATTCTAGCATCTGATCTCATCACTCTTTTAATTTCTTTTAAAGCATCATTTGGATTTGGGATAGTGCATAAAGTATAAGTAATAAGAACTGTATCAATTGAATTTGATGGAAGCTCAATTTCTTCGGCACCATTTATTAGAAAGTCTATTTTTAATTGATTATTTTCAGCAGTTTTTCTGGCCATTTCGCATAGTTCTGCAGATGGATCTAAGCCATAAACCTTGTGTATATCTTTTTTTTCGTAAAAAGGAATGTTAAGACCTGAACCCACACCAATTTCAAGTACAGTACCTTTTGCTTGAGGTACTATTTTTTTTCTTTGATATTGAATCGGTTTGGTTGAGCAACAGGTATCTAAAAGTTTTGGCAGCAAAAATTTTTCGTATGCAGCTTTAATCATTATTAAATTCTGTCAGTGGCATAGCTGAAATATTAAATCCAGCATCTACGTATGTAATTTCTCCAGTTATTCCGCTTGCATAATCAGAGCATAAAAAAGCAGCAACGTTACCAACTTCTTCAGCAGTTACTGTTCTACCAAGAGGCGATCTATTAGAATGTTGAGAAAGCATTTTTCTAAAATTTTTTACACCTGATGCAGCCAATGTTTTAATTGGACCAGCAGATATAGCATTTACACGAATATTATCTTTACCTAAGGATGCAGCTAAAAATCGTGTATTAGCCTCCAAGCTCGCTTTGGCAAGACCCATCACATTGTAATTTGGCATTGTTTGAGTTGAGCCTAAATAGGTTAAGGTTAAAAGAGCAGAGTTTTCATTGAGCATAGACTTCGCCTCTTTAGCCATTGCTGTAAAGCTGTATGAACTAATATCATGAGCGATCTTAAATCCCTCACGATTAGTAGCTTCTAAAAAATCTCCTTCTAGTTGATCTGCTGGTGCATAACCTATGGAGTGAACAAAGCCATCAAATTTTTTCCATTTAGAAGATAATTTTTTAAACGAAGCAGCAATGGAATTATCGTCAGCAACATCACATTCCAGCAAAATATCAGAGTTACATTCCTCTGCAATAGGCTTTAAATTTTTTAATAATCTTTCGTTCTGGTATGTAAAAGCAAGTTCCGCACCCTCACGATGCATAGCGAAAGCAATACCAGAAGCAATCGAATATTTATTAGC